>CANDJC010000048.1 GCA_947384955.1 uncultured Eubacterium sp.
GGAGGTTTTTGGCTTTTCGAAGGGCTGGGGGCTTGAAGGCGGGAGGTTTTTGGCTTTTCGAAGGGCTGGGGGCTTGAAGGCGGGAGGTTTTTGGCTGCACGGACGCTGGAGGGGGATGTCTGCCCTGTTCCTGATGCTCCGGTTCCAGAATATAAGATAATCCTAAGTATTCTGCTTCAAGGTTATGGCTGCGGACGGACCGGCACCTGACGCCCGATAAAGCGGGGCGGGCCCTGCCCTGGCTTTCTTATCAGGCTCCAGTCTGTGGCACTGGCAGGTGCCTTTTGGGGGCCTGAAGGATTTTGGCGGTGTTAAGCTGTGTGCCCCCAAATCCTGGTATTGAACAGAATACTAAGGATTTCTAATATTCTTCCACAGTCGCATCAGGAACAGGGCAGACATCCCCCTCCGGCTGGCTGATGAAAAGTTTTTAGGTTTATTGGAATGTTTTTTGGACTGTAAATTAAGATGAATGGATTGCTGGAAATAAAAATGGTATGTTTATTTTAGCGGGTAGATGAGTTTAAAGTCAGAAACCTGTATCTGTCAGCCTAAATAGTAATCGTATATTCATTTCACCTTGCAATTATATAAACAAGTCCTTATATTTACCTCAGTCAGAAAATAGCGAAAGTAAGCGATATATTCATTTGCACTGGCATATTCACAAACAAGCCATATATTCATTTCCATCGGCAAATAGCAATAAAATATTTTCTAGTCTTTAGCTAACACCAGCATCAGTTTATGATTTGAACACCATTTATGAGAATCTAAACGATATGTTGTTTATATTTTCCATAATTTAAACTATATCATGTTCTCAAACAAAAACTTGCAAACTGGTGTAAGCTATTTTATTTTTAAATCCATTTTCCGCATAAACGGTCAATAATTCTGTCCATTTCCGTTGCAAACTGATGGAATCTCATAGATACGATAGAATCGAAAACTTGTAAACTCATGTCAGCTAATATTTCATCCGCTAAATGGAATAAAAACAATCAAAAATGAAATACATACAAAATCAGCTGGATGGAGAAACTTTTTCCTTCTGCAGTGACTTTGGAGAAAAGTTAGAAGTTCTTAGTTTTCTGCCCAATACCCAGGATTTGGGGACACACAGCATATCGCCTTATAAAACGCAGAAGTCCCCAAAAGGCGCCTGCCAGCGCCACAGCCTGCAGCAGCCAGTAACGCCAGGGCATCAGGCGCCGGTCCGTCCGCAGCCACAGCCTTTAAGCAGAAAACTTAGAACTTCTTACTTTTCGGAAACGGAACAGCAGAAGGAAAAAGTTTCTCCATCCAGCGTCCGTCAATCGAAATCCCCAGCCTTCCCCCTCAAGAAATCCCCCCGCTGTTTTCCGCATACTGTCATATTTCCCCACCCCCATTCATATATTTTATTAGTAAGCACTTCGGACAAGAATGGAGGAAAGGATATGGATGAAAGAATGGAAAAGAATCAGTCAAAAGCGCACAAAATTTTGCTTTCAAATAGAAAGACAGCCGCATTTACAGGAATATTAGACGTACTTTCATTTGATGTATCAGAAATTCTGCTCGAAACAGAACAGGGAATGCTTCTCATAAAAGGAAATGACCTGCACGTAAACCGTCTGACGCTCGAAAAAGGAGAAGTAGATGTAGAAGGCAGGATTGACAGTCTGTCATATTCGGATGCGGGCGGCAGTAAAAAAACGGGTGAGAGCCTGTTAGGAAGAATATTCCGATGATTACAGTCAGTGAGAATATTTTTCAGGAACTGGATTTTTTTGCCGTGTCTTTTCTGCTTGGCATACTGCTGGTGCTTGTTTATGACTGTCTCAGGATATTCCGCCGGCTGCTTCGGCACGGGGCGGGGCTGATTGCAGCAGAAGACCTGTGTTACTGGATTATTACGGCATTCGTTATCTTTGCCATGCTGTATCAGAAAAATGAAGGTTTGATTCGCGGATTTTCCATTGGAGGCATTGTAGCAGGAATGTTTTTGTATAACCAGTTTATCAGCCGGTATACAGTCCGCTGCATTGCCGGGTTCTTAAAAAAAATCATACGCATGATACAGAGAGTATGGAGATTTCTGTCAGCTCCATTCCGAAAGGCGGCAAAAACCGTTGCAGACCGAAGTTCGAGGCTTGCTGATAAAGGAAAGAAAATCATAAAATATGAAAAAAAGCAATTGAAAAAAATCAGGAAATTGATTAGAATAGGAATAACGAAAAAATAATGGGGATAGGGCGGAGAAACGGACATGAATCGCAGATATAATGGAAGAAAAGCAAATCAGACTGGAAAAATGTGTGTTACGCTCATCGTTCTGGCAATGATAGGAGTAATGTCTGTGCAGATTGTGAAGCTTTATAAAAAGGACCAGCAGTTTATTGCTCAGGAGGCAGTTTTACAAAAGCAGAAAGAAGCAGAACTAGTCCGGCAGAAGGAAATCGAAGAGTATGAGGCTTATACACAGACACAGGAATTCATAGAGGATACTGCCAAAAGCAAGCTTGGGCTTGTGTATAAGGATGAGATTATATTTAAGGAAAAGTAACGCGCAGGGACTGCAGAAGAAAAGATCTGGCACAGGGCCGGGTCTTTTTTATATTCAAAAATGCCTGGCACTGGAACATCTTCAAAAGCCTGAATTACTTAGAATCGACTCAATCTCCGATTTGAACGGATAAAAACACGAACGAAAAAAGAAAAACAGGTCACCGTTTGACAAAGATTGCAAAAGGCTCTTTTTATAATGGCTGTCGTATGCTGACCGGAGAAATGCAAAGTCAGTATGCAGGGAAGCGGACAGGCTTCTTAGAATTTTGCAATTGGAGGGCAGAGAGGATGAAGAGGCTTAGTGTAAAACAAGCGATTTTATACGCAGGAGGAATCCTGGCGTGCCAGATGTCATGGATGGGCTGTTTTCCGCTGATACCGGCGTATTTTACAGCAGTATGCCTGGAAGACGCTGCGCGAGGAATGTTCAGCATTGCGATGCTGGCAGGGATTATTATGTTTGTGCCGGTTACTGCGGCGGTGAAATATCTGATGGCGATGGCAGTGATACTGATTACGGTGAAACTGTTTGAATGGGCGGAAGGATGGTGCAGTGCGGCATGTGCCGGAGCTGCCGCAGCGATTGCAACTTTAATGATGTCGCTGTCAGGAGAACTTTTAAATGTACGCAATCCGGTGAGCCTGGGAGCGGCTGTTTTGGAAGCTGTATTTGTGTTTGCAGCAGTGATGACTGGGACACGGTTTGTGGATTATTTTATGCAGATAAGCCTGCTGCCGCAAAAAGAGCAGGAGGGGCATTATCATGATGAAAAGCTGGTAAATTATGCGGAGTCTTTCAACGGACTTTCTAAAATTTTCGCCCGGATGAGCTCTGCGCAAAAGAGCCTTTCTGCTGAACAGATGGGAAGGATTCACAATGAACTGACGGGAAGCCTTTGTGTAAACTGTAATCAGTGTGCACTGTGCTGGGAGAAAGAAGAAAGTCCGATGTATTCGTATCTGTCTTATATGCTGCAGTCGCTGCTAAGAACCGGGGAACCGGACCATGAGATTGTAGTACAGATGCAGGAATACTGTCCTTATACGGATGCAGTCATACAGGAAGCCATGCGGATATTTGAAAAGGCGAGGCTGAATCTGGCGTGGTATAACAGGCTTTTGGAAAACCGGGAAATTATCGCACAGCAGCTGGATGCTATGGCGTATATTATGGAGGACTGCGCCAGTGAAACGGTGGAAATTACGCAGGAGAGCCGTTCGTTTCTGGCGGAAGTAAAATACCGTGCCAAAGAGCGCGGCGTGACGCTGAAAAATCAGCACTTATATGAAAATAAAGAAAAGAGATGGCGCCTGACCTGTGAAGCGCATGCAAAAAACGGGAACTGTATCAGTATGAAAGAACTGACAAAAGCGGTGTCCGCAGGGCTGGAACGCGCGATGCAGCCGCACAGAAATGAGCGGGCGCTGATTAGTCCGCAGGGCGGTATCGTTACGTTTGAAGAAGATACCTGTTTTCATGAAACGCATGCGATGGCAAAGAGGGTGAAAGACGGCGGGCATATATCCGGAGACAATTATTCATTTTTAGAGCTGGATAACGGCCAGATGGCAATGATGCTTTCAGACGGAATGGGCTCAGGCAGCAGGGCATGCAAAGAAAGCGAGCTTGTGCTGGAGCTGCTGGAAAAGTTTCTGGAGGCAGGGTTTTCCGAGGAAACAGCCTTGAAAATGATGAATTCAGCTATGGTCATCCGCGGCGAAGATGATTTGTATTCAACTGTGGATATCTGTTCTCTGGATTTGTATACCGGGGGCTGCGAGATATATAAAATCGGCGCGGCGGCTACATTTATTAAACACCGGGATTATACAGAACGGGTAGAATCCAGTTCTCTGCCGGTAGGAGTGACGCACCGCATGGAAATTACGAAAGTAAAAAAACAGCTGGAGCATGGTGATTTTCTTGTCATGGTGTCGGACGGTGTGATAGAATATCTGCAGGAAACAGAGCAGGACCTGGCAATGTGCGAGATTTTAAACGGAATATCCAGCAGACATCCCGGCCAGATGGCAGACGCAGTGCTCGATGAAGTGCTCAAAAGGACCGGGGGAAAGGCCAGGGATGATATGACTGTTCTTGTCTGCGGCGTGTGGAAGAAAAGCGCGTAAAAATCATGCAAAAATCAGGAAAATAAAGAAAGAGAACGAAAGATGACAGAACAGGAATATGAGAAAACAAAGCATATGGTACAAAAATTTGAGAATAAAATCAGACAGTTTATCAGTCAGCACCATATGATTGAGCCGGGCGGCCATGTGATTGCCGGTGTATCGGGCGGAGCGGATTCGATGTGCCTTTTGCTTGTGCTGCTGCATCTGCGTAAGGAATGCGGACATACCGTATCTGTCGTGCATGTGGAGCATGGAATCCGTGCACAGGCAGCGAAAATGGATGCGGAATTTGTCAGACATTTTTGTGAGCAGGAGGGCATAGAGTGTCATATCTACCATTACTGTGTGCCGCAGTATGCCGCTGAGCACGGCATGAGCGAGGAAGAGGCGGGCAGAAAGCTGCGGTATGAAGCTTTTGAGGCCGAAAAGAAAAAGTATGCAGAAAAACCGGAATGCCGGAATGATTTTAAGGCTGAAAAGGAAAAAGCAGAAAAACCGGGCTGCTGGAATGATTTTAAGGCTGAAAAGGAAAAATATGCAGAAAAACCGGAATGTGCAGATGATAATATATGCAGAAGCGGGAAAAGCCGCGAAAATCACAGGATTAAGATTGCGGTTGCTCATAATCTTGGAGATAACGCGGAAACCATGCTGTTTCATCTGGCACGGGGAACCGGGATTCGGGGGCTTTCTGCGATTGCGCCAGTACGCGGGGATATTATCCGGCCGCTGCTTCACACGAGCCGCGAAGAAATAGAAACGTATCTGATGCAGGCGGGCCAGAAGTTCTGCACGGACGCTACGAATGCGGAGGATGTATACAGCAGAAATCAAATCCGCCACCATGTCCTGCCCGGGCTGCACAGGGTCAACAGCCGGGCAGCGGAGCATATGTATCAGGCGGCAGAGCAGCTTCGGGAAATAAACAGTTTTCTGGAGCGTCAGGCTGCACAGGAGTTAAAACGGTGCTGTATCCTGAATGCAGCACAGCCGCTGAAACCAGAAAACGTGCCCGGTCAGATAAATGCGGCTCTTAAGACAGAGGCAGATAAAGACGGGGGCGGCGGTACCTGGAGAAAAGAACATGCCGTTATTGATAAAGAGGCGTTTCAGCAGGCTGACCCGGTGATTCAGAAAATCATGCTGCATCAGCTGATTACAAAACTTTCAGGAAGCGCGAAAAATCTGACAAGCGAACATATCTGCCAGGTACAGGATTTATTTTCCAGACAGGTCAGCCGCTGTGTCAGTCTGCCTTATGGGTTAAAGGCTGTGCGTGTTTATGAGGGAGTGGAGATTTTTGAAAATGAAAAAAAAGACGCTGACAGAACCGCTGATGACCTGGAAAAACTGTTTTCTTTTCAGCTTTTGGAGCATGATTCAGATTCCATGCCAATTATTTCTAAAAAAAAGTATACGAAATGCTTTGATTATGATAAAATAGAAACTGAAGTCTGCATACGAACCAGACAGCCGGGCGATTACCTGGCTGTGAACGATTCTGGAGAGCGGCAGAAACTGAAAAAATATCTGATTAATGAAAAGATTCCCGCAGGTGAGCGGGGACGGCTTTTGCTGCTGGCAGACGGGGCGCATATTATGTGGGTGATAGGACATCGTATGAGCTCTCATTATAAAGTGGATGAACACACCAGAAGAATATTGATAGTTACTTATTGCGGAGGAAGAGAGGATGAATGAACAGATTAAAGTCAGGATTTCGGAAGAAGAAGTAAATGCACGGATTGCTGAAATTGCAGCACAGATAAGCGAAGATTTTAAGGGAGAGGAAATTCTTGCAGTTGGGATTCTGCGTGGCGGCGTTTATTTTTGCACAGAGCTGACGAAACGCATAACAGTACCGGTAATACTGGATTTTATAGAGGCTTCCAGCTACGGAGACGGTACACAGTCTTGCGGACAGGTTAAGATTACGAAAGATTTAATCGAAGATATTGCAGGGAAAAATGTAATTGTAGTAGAGGATATCGTTGATACTGGCAGAACACTGAGCCTTCTGCTGGAGAATTTGCGCAAGCGTAATCCGAAGAGCCTGAAACTGTGCACGCTTTTAGACAAACCGGAACGGCGGGTTGTGGAAGTTCCGGTAGATTATAATGGATTTCAGATTCCAAACGAGTTTGTGGTGGGATATGGAATGGATTATGCACAAAGATATAGGAATCTTCCTTATATCGGAGTTGTGGAGGCAGAGTAGAAGGAGGTTATAACTTGAAAAAAGGTTATCGTGGATTTATATTGTATGCCATCCTGGTCTTAGCAGTGGTCGGCATATGGTACTTTTTGAGTGAAACGGCGATTACGTCAGATACGTATACGTATCATGAATATCAGCAGGATATGGAAAAAGGGAATGTGTATTCTGTCATTATCGAACAGAATGTAGAAACACCGACAGGTACGCTGGTAGTCACGCTGAAAAAAGATACAGAACGCCATGAAGTCGCTGTATCAGATGTGAATGCGGAGCAGGAATATCTGAAGGAACAGGAATTTGCAAATTATCTTGTCAAAAACATTCCGCGTGCAAGCTGGCTGTCAACGTGGCTTCCTTATCTGATTATATTTGGGGCTATGTTTATCCTTTTTATTATCATGAATAATGTCAATCAGTCTGCCGGCGGCGGCACGCCCAAAATGATGAATTTCGGCAAAAGCCGCGCCAGGATGTATACAGATGAAAATAAAAAAGTCAACTTTGAAAAAGTAGCCGGGCTGAAAGAAGAAAAGGAAGAACTGGAAGAAATCGTAGATTTTCTGCGTGACCCGGGCAAATATACAAAGCTGGGCGCCAGAATTCCAAAAGGCGTGCTGCTGGTAGGCCCTCCGGGTACCGGCAAAACGCTGCTGGCAAAAGCGGTGGCAGGCGAGGCAGGCGTGCCGTTTTTCAGCATATCCGGCTCTGACTTTGTAGAGATGTTTGTCGGTGTCGGTGCATCCCGCGTCCGAGATTTATTTGAAGACGCAAAGAAAAATGCGCCGTGTATTGTATTTATCGATGAAATTGACGCAGTGGCAAGGCGGCGCGGCACCGGCATGGGCGGCGGACACGACGAGCGTGAACAGACGTTAAATCAGATGCTTGTAGAAATGGACGGCTTTGGCATCAATGAGGGCATTATTGTTATGGCAGCAACGAACCGGGTTGACATTCTGGACCCGGCTATTATGCGCCCGGGCCGTTTTGACCGTAAAGTACATGTAGGAAGGCCGGATGTCGGAGGCCGGGAAGAAATTCTGCATGTCCATGCAAAAAACAAGCCATTAAGCGAAGACGTAGACTTAAAACAGATTGCGCAGACGACAGCGGGCTTTACCGGGGCTGACCTGGAAAACCTGCTGAATGAAGCTGCCATCCGTGCGGCGAAATCCGACCGTGGCTATATCCGGCTGGATGATATCCGCAGTTCATTTGTAAAAGTAGGTATCGGCGCGGAGAAAAAAAGCCGCATTATCAGTGAAAAAGAAAAGAAAATTACAGCCTTTCATGAAGCGGGCCACGCAATCCTGTTTCATGTGCTGCCGGATGTAGGCCCGGTTTATTCCGTATCCATTATTCCGACCGGCGCAGGGGCTGCCGGTTATACAATGCCGCTGCCGGAAAAGGATGAAATGTTTAATACCAAAGGAAGGATGCTGCAGGAAATCGTAGTAGACTTAGGCGGACGCGTCGCAGAAGAGCTGATTTTCGACGATATCACAACCGGAGCCTCCCAGGATATCAAACAGGCAACCGCTATGGCGAAAGCGATGGTTACAAAGTACGGAATGTCTGAAAACCTCGGCCTTATCTGCTATGACGAAGATGACAACGAGGTATTTATCGGCCGGGACCTGGCGCATACAAAAGGATACGGCGAGAATGTAGCTACGCTGATTGACCAGGAAGTAAAGCGTATTATTGATGAATGCTACGCCAAAGCAAAAGAAATTATTCATCAGTATGAGCAGGTGCTGCAAAGCTGCGCAGAACTTCTGCTGGAAAAAGAAAAAATCAGCAGAGAAGAATTTGAGTCGCTGTTTTCAGACGAAAAAAAGGTGCCGGCAATAGAAATTTAAGAATATCGCATGCTTCTGTGCAATATACCGGGCGAGGTAAATTGGTAAAAAAAGATTAATAAACAAAATCAACAAAAATAAATTAGATATTTTTTGATGTTTGTGCACACTTATCTCTGGAAAGGTGGTACTATACTTAATGTAAAAACCCCCCAATACATTATATAGTTTTTGCTATACCCCATAGTAAAAATACCTTCTCCTAAAAAAGACAGCGTAAGCTGTCTTTTTTACTTTGTGCTGGGATTTTTCTGGTGAACAGGGGAGGGGGAGGTGGCGTGCGGACGCCGGGAGAGGGAATTTGCCCGGTCTTTCCGGGGCGGCTCCAGAATGTTAAGAATCCCTAGGCATTCTGCATTTATGCTGTGGCCCCGGACGGTCGCGGCACCTGGTACACCGTAAAATAAATAACTGGTCATCTTGCTTGTCTAAATCTCCGAGAGCACATGGCAAAAAAACTCAATGTACCCCGGTACACCCTCGCTTTTTTGCCATGCACTCTCGAAGATTTATCCGGCGCAATATAACCAGTTATTTATTTTACGGTGTACTAGTTCGCCCTGGCCTGCAGCCAGCAGCTAAAGGTGCCGCTTCGGCTTCGCCGCCTGTTTATTGGGCAGAATGCCAAGGGATTCTAAACATTCTTCCAATGCCCCGGAAAGACCGGGCAAATTCCCTCTCCCGGCTGGTTTTCGTAAGGCGTTACGTGAAGCTGTATGGTGAAACGTTTTGGGAGAGGTATTTTGAGTGAAATGTTTTGGGAGAGGTATTTTGAGTAAAGCGTTTTGAGTGAGGTATTTTGAGTGAAGCGTTTTGAGTGAGACTTTCTGAGTGAGGTATTTTGAGCAAAGTATTCCGGTATAAATTATCCTTGAGCATTCACAGCTTTTTATGTAAAACTCCCCAAAACCAGCCGGGTGACGGGAAGATGCACTGGATTCCTGGGACATTGGAGGAATGTTTAGAATCCCTTAGCGTTCTGCCCGATAAACAGGCGGCGAAGCCGAAGCGGCACTTTTAGCTTCTGGCTGGAGGCCAGGGCGAACTGGGTGCCGCGACCGTCCGGTGCCACAGCGTAAATGCAGAACGCTTAGGGATTCTTAACATTCCGGAGCGTCCCAGGAATCCAGTGCATCTTCCCGCCACCCGGCGTCCGAGGGGCCATAAATCCCCTCCATCTTCCCATACATATTTCTTCCAATTTTTTCATTTTTGTTTAGTTGTGCTATAGATTATTTTGAAAATTTAGTCTATACTTATACAGAACGACTCCCCGCAGCGGGCTAAAAATTGTAAGAGATGGAGTTTGCAGAGATGGAAAACAGACCGGAAAATAAATCAGTAAATAAATCAATCTACGAATTAAACAGAATACAGCGTTATATGATGCTTATGCGTCCTGTCCTGTACAAACAGGTACTTTTTTCAGACGGCACTGCTGATTACAGGCAGCCGCCGGAGCCAAAGGCTGGTGAAGATGTAACAATCCGGTTCCGTACAAAGCGGAATAATGTAGATGCTGTTTTTTTATGTGCAGATAAGCAGCAGTATCAGATGAAAAAAGTAGAAACCCGTGGAGAATTTGATTACTATGCTTATACAGTTACCATGACAGACCAGACATTTTCTTATTATTTTCAGGTAGCGGACGGTATGCTTACTTTGTATTATGATAATTACGGGCCGACCAAAGAGCTGCGTCCGCAGTACAGCTTTCGGATTGTACCGGGATTTTCGACGCCGGACTGGGCTAAGGGTGCGGTTATGTATCAGATTTTAGTAGACCGTTTTTATAATGGAGACCCGGACAATGATGTGGAAACGAATGAATATTTTTATATACGAACAAACAGCCAGAAAGTGGAAAACTGGGACAAGGTTCCGGCTAATTTCAGTGTAGCAGAATTTTATGGCGGCGATTTGGAAGGTGTGCGAAAGAAGCTGGATTATCTGCAGCAGCTTGGAATCGAAGTCATTTATTTCAATCCGCTGTTTGTATCGCCGTCTAATCATAAGTACGACATTCAGGACTACGATTATATTGACCCGCATTACGGGAAAATTGTAGAAGACGGAGGAGCTTTGCTGGAGACAGGCTCTTCGGATAACAGGAAAGCGGAACGTTACATTAAGAGGGTGACGGATAAGCGCAACCTGGAGGCGAGCAATCAGCTTTTTGCAGAGCTTGTAGAGGAAATTCACAGGCGCGGAATGAAAGTCATTCTGGACGGGGTGTTTAATCACTGCGGTTCTTTTAACAAGTGGATGGACAGAGAAGAAATCTACAGTTTACAGGAAGGTTATGCGCCGGGAGCTTATGTTTCGCGGGAAAGCCCGTATAAGGGCTATTTTAAATTCAAAGACCAGAATGGATGGCCGCAGAATAAATCATATGACGGCTGGTGGGAGCACGATACGCTGCCAAAGCTGAATTTTGAAGAGTCACAGGATTTATATCAGTATATTTTAGAGATTGGAAAAAAATGGGTGTCGCCGCCTTACAATGCCGACGGATGGCGGCTGGATGTTGCGGCAGACTTAGGATACAGCGAGGCGTTTAATCATCAGTTCTGGCGTGATTTTCGCAAAGCGGTAAAATCTGCGAATCCGAATGCAATTATCCTGGCTGAGCATTACGGAGACCCGAAAAACTGGCTGTCAGGAGACCAGTGGGATACAATTATGAATTATGACGCGTTTATGGAGCCGGTTACATGGTTCCTGACCGGCATGGAAAAACACAGCGACAGTTATCAGCCTTGTACCTTAGGGAATATTAAAAATTTCGAAGGCTCTATGAACCATTATATGACCAGTTTTCTGACTCCGTCACTGTACTGTTCCATGAACCAGCTTTCCAATCATGACCATTCACGGTTCCTGACACGGACAAACCGGAGAGCCGGACGTGCTGATACGGTGGGAGCACAGGCAGCTTCGGAAGGCATTAACAAAGGGGTGTTCCGGGAAGCGGTTGTTATTCAGATGACATGGCCGGGAGCGCCGACGTTATATTATGGCGACGAAGCAGGCGTCTGCGGTTTTACAGACCCGGATAACCGGCGTACTTATCCGTGGGGAAAAGAAGACCGTGAACTGATTGCATTCCATAAGGAAATTATCAGGATACACAAAGAGCATGAGGCGCTGCGCACAGGTTCTCTGAAATTTTTGCAGGGCGAGAACAATCTGCTCTGCTATGCACGGTTTAACCGCAGGGAACAGCTGGTTATTTTAGTTAATAATGATAAAAACAGCCGGGATATTGATTTAACCGTATGGCCGGCGGAAATTCCGGTAAATGCACAGTTAGAGCAGCTGATATTTACAAATGAAACAGGATATTCGGTTGTGCCGGTTGTTTATACCGTAGAAGAAGGGCGGCTGAAAATGATGCTGCCAAGGCATTCATCGGTAGTGCTGCGATGCAAGGATACAGAATCAGCCAGGTAACAAACAGCCTGAAACGGTGCAGAGACGCAGAATCAGCCAGGTTAAAAAAACAGCCTGGAAATCAGTTTAGACGGCATTCTGGCTTCGGCAAATCTGTAAAACGGATGGGCAGTTTTTTATAAATAGCAGGAACGTTATCCCGTATATTTTAAATGAAGGAGTGTAAAGTTTTTTGATGTCAAAGGCTTTGCACTCTTTTTGATTTCATCAGCAGATATCTGCAGGATTGATTTGCTTTCCGGTTTGACAGGATGATAGGATATGCGATGCTGCACCAGCTGGCAGGCTTTGAAAATAATTGATATTCTATGCAACAAAGCAGGGTAAATCTGACACTATATAAATGTACAGTAAGATACAGTTAACCAATATTGTACCCGGGAGGCATGTCATGGATAATTATTTGGAGCTGGTACGGCGCGCGAAACGGGGAGATGCGGATGCATTTGCCAGTTTATATCAGGAGATATATGAAGACTTATACCGGTTTGCTGTTTACATTCTAAAAAATACTGTGGACGCACAGGATATGGTCAGCGAGACGGTTATGGATGCATTTGCATCGATTCGGACTCTTCGCGCGGAGGAGGCGTTTAAAGGCTGGATGTTCCGCATTCTGTCTAATAAATGTAAAAAGAAATTAAAAGAGTACGCAGACAGGAATGCTGTGTGGTCCGAGGAGCTGTCCGGTCAGCTGGCGTCGCCGGAAACGCCTGCAGATGCGGCGGAAATGCTGCAGATACGAATGCTGTTTTGGGAACTGCCGGCACAGGACCGTATGATAATCGCAATGCATCTGTTTGCCGGGTACACAGGCAGGGAAATTGCGCAGCAGCTACATATGAATGAAAATACGGTCCGCTCCAGAGAGAGCCGGGCGCTGAAAAGTCTGAGAGATAAGTTTAAGCAGGACTTATACTGACGGGCAGGAACACTTGCTGGCACCGATGACTTATAAGTACCAGTGCATAAAGTTTATTGGAAAGTTATACTGCGCATGGGTTTACAGCAGGAAGGATGGAAGAGGGAACAGTTTAAAGAATTAACAGAACTGCTGCGGTAAGGGAAAGCAGGAAGGATGGAAGAGCGGTACAGTTTAAGGAGTTAACAGAACTGCTGCGGTAAGGGAAAACATGCAGCAGCGGTAAATGGAAGGCGTATACAGCTGGAATGCTGAAAAATGGGAGGGCAGTATTATGGATGAACGGGAAATGATGGAAAAAATTGCACAGTCTGCACAGAATCTGAAAGTACCGGATACATTGAAGCCGGAACAGGTACAAAAGCAGCTGCAGATTCAAAAACAGCAGAAACAGAAAAGAAAGAAATACCGTTTTCTGAGTGCGGCTGCGTGTCTGTGTCTTTGTTTTGGAATGGGCAGTATGGTTTATCAGAATCATATCAGCAGCCAGGCACAGGCAGGGTTAAAAGCAGACGCTGCGAAGACACAGGCCGGGCAGGAAGAAAACGGTACGGATGCACAGGCCGGGCAGGAAGAAAGTGCTATAGATGCACAGGCCGGGCAGGGGGAAAGCGGCTCAGATGTACAGGCCGGGCAGAATCAGGCAGAGCATGCACAGACAGCAGAAGCGGCAGCAGATAACGAAACAGCAGCAGCCGGACTGCAGAAAGAGCAAAACAATAACAGTGTAAAGCCATTGAAAAAAATAGGCAGAATGTACACACTGGCTTCAGGCTATGGAGATGTCTATGATGTTTTGAAAAATACACAGCGTTTCTGGGAAGAGCGAAAAGAATATAGTACGGGGACTCGTGAAGAATTATCAGCTGATATGTCGGCAGCCAGCCCTAACCAGTCGGTGAAGGACAACGCAAAAACGGAAAGCGCCGCGGAGTTTTCTTCTACCAATCTGCAGACAGCGGGGGTAGATGAGAGCGATGTAATTAAAACAGACGGAAGCTATCTGTATGCGGTGCATAAGAATCATCAGCGGATACAGATACTGGATATACGAAACGGAATGCCGGTTAAGGCTGCGGTAATAGAGCCTGATTTGAATGAAGATACTGACAGGATATGCGAAATGTATGTGGCGGATGGAAGGCTTACGATTATTGCACAGTGCGAAAAAACAGAACTCAAAAATAAGGATGCTTCTTCGGAAAACGGAGAGGAAGAACCGGTATCCGCTGACCAGGACACAGCCAGCCGGAAGGATGCTCTGAGAAAACTGGCGGGGGATGATATGCAGTATATTAATACACAGGCTGTTACAAAAGCGGTATCTTATGATATTTCAAATCCAAAGACCCCGGTTTTGCAGGACGAAGCCTCTCAGGACGGATGGTATCAGACTTCCCGGAAAATCGGAAACCGCTTATACCTTTTTACGAATAAATCTTTAAGAATCGCAGATAATCTGACCCGTAAATATGCGGTAAAAGAGGAAGCGCTGGATTTATGGGTACCGAAGGTAAACGGCAGGCCGGTCAGTGCAGACTGTATTTATCTGCCGAAGGAGGGAGATGAAGGAATGATTATGTCTTCATTTGACCTCGCAGACCATCATAAAGTGCTTGATACCAAGATGCTTTTGAATAACAGCGCCCAGCTGTATGTAACGAAAAGTTCTGTATATCTGTATTACAGTGATTATACAAATGAAACAGTAAAAACAAGAATTGCCCGTTTTTCTCTGGAATCGGACGGAACGATTCGGGCAAAGGCTGCTAAGACGATTAAGGGTCTGATTCAGGATACATTTGCCATTTATGAAAGAGAAGGGTATCTGCAGGTGCTTACGTCGGTTACCAGCTCGGAGCCATGGGAAAACCGGGTATATGTTTTAGATGAAAATCTGGAAACGGCAGGGAAGCTGACAGGGCTGGCGAAAGGAGAAGAGATTTACTCTGCCCGGTTTGCGGGAAACATCGGATACTTTGTGACTTACCGCAATACAGACCCGCTGTTTACCGTTGACTTTTCAGACCCTGGGAATCCGAAAGTCATTGGAGAGCTTAAAGTGACGGGCTTTTCCGATTACCTTCATTTTTGGAGTGACGACAGGCTGCTGGGCATCGGACTGGAAACGAATCCTGAAAGCGGGGATACAGAAGGTGTGAAATTGTCAATGTTCGATATTTCAAATCCGGCTAAAGTCACGGAAGAGGCAAAGATAGTCATAAAAGGAGCACAGCAGAGCAAAGCGATGCGGGATTATAAATCCGTACTTGTGGACTTGAACAAAAATGTCATTGCTCTGATTACAGAAAGTTACCACGATTCATATAAAGAGAATTTTCATATCTTTTCTTATAAGAATGGTAAATTTGTCACCAGAGCAGAACGGCCGCTGGCGGCAGGAAATAAAGACTATGAAGAAAGTACATGGCGCAGTCTGTTTGCCGGGGATACCCTGTATCTGGCCAGCGAAAAGAAAGTCATCGCGTTTGATATGAAGCAGCAGTGGAATGAAATAGGAAAGCTCGTATACTGATTATGCAAATTGAGAGCTGTTCCGTTAAATTTTAATTTTTAGGTTGCAATTTGTCAAAAACGGAGTAGAATCGATTTAGAGCATATGGATACTTTTGCATGGGAGGTTCTGTTTTCATGGGTGCAGGTCACAAAAACCAGCTTAGTTATTTGTTTTTTATACTGCTTGCCATACTTTCTTTTTATGCGGTCTTTCACGATAATGATATTGGGATGATAGCGGCTTCTATAAAGAAAATGAAGCTTTCTTATCTAATGCTGGCTGCAGTGACAGCGCTCGTTTTCACAATGATGGAAGGCGTGATGATATGGTATCTGCTGCGTGTGCTGCAGGGAAAGGCAGAGTTTCTGCAGTGTATCCGGTATTCTTTTGTCGGGTTTTTGTATTCTGGAATAACGCCCTCCGCAACAGGCGGACAGCCGATGCAGCTTTATCATATGAAACGGGATGGAAACAGTCTGTCTGCGAGCACGGTTGTGCTGATGACGGTTGCGCTTATTTATAAACTGGTGCTTGTACTGATGGGAATGGCAATGCTGGCGGCTGGATTTTCTGTGCTGAAGGAAAATCTGGGCAGATACCTGGAGCTGTTCTATCTGGGCATGTTTTTGAATACGGCACTTGTAGCTGTGTTACTGATTGTAATGATTTTTCCGCAGTCTGCCCGCAGCATGCTCCTTGCCGCAGAAGGGCTGCTGGTAAAAATCAGGATATTTAAAAAATCGGAGTACAGAGTTTATCAGATAGAGCAGTTTATCCAAAGCTATCAAAATGCGGTCATGTTTCTGATTCAGAATAAAAAGCAGGTGGCTGCTGTTATGGCTGCAGTATTTGTACAGCGCTGTCTGGTTTTTATACTGCCGTATATTGTGTACTGCGGATTCGGGCTGCACGGGGCTGATGCCGGGACGATATTTATGATACAGATGTCGATTTATCTGGCGGTAGATATGCTGCCGCTTCCAGGTGCGCAGGGGATTACAGAACTGATGTACCGCAGGGCGTTCCGGGATGTTTTTACCTTGCAGTATGTAGTGCCGTCGATGTGTGTATCCAGGGGAATCAGTTTTTATTTCCTGTTAATTTTCAGCATTGCGGTATGCGTGATTTATCACATTCATTTTCGGATGCGCAAAATGTAAGAATAGCTGAATCAAGGATAGACATATGTACATATCATTCCATAAAACGGGTACACAAAAGGACAATTTTGCAGTAAAACAGAATGGACACAATACAAATAACAGGCATACAATAAAACAGAGTAGGTTCGCAGGCAGAGCAGAAAACAGGGAGGCAGTATGGAAGCAGAAAATAATATGGATTTTGACCAGGCAGTTTTTCGGATTACGCAGAATTATCTTTCGGATGAAGTGTTTGTAACAAAAGAAAACCGCAGGCTGCCGGGCAGAAGCAATATCATTATCCTGATTAAGCGTCTCAGGTCGCTGATGTTTCCGGGATATTTTGAGGAAAAGAATTTTAAATCTGTGGATGCCCGCTATTTTGCCGGCAATACATTAAACAGTATCCGCAGTGAGCTGCGCCAGCAGGCGGAAATTGCGCTGGCGTATACGAATGAGCATAAAACACAGTCAGAGATTGCGCAGCAGGCGGATGATACGGCCCGTTACTTTATCAGCAGGCTTGCCGATATTCAGAATATGCTGCTGAAAGATGTGCAGGCAGGCTTTGACGGGGACCCGGCGGCAAAAAGCAGACAGGAAATAATATCATCATATCCGGGTGTGTTTGCTATTTTTGTTTACCGTATGGCGCATGAGCTGTATGTAAAGAGAATTCCGTTTATTCCGCGTATTATGTCAGAGTATGCGCACAGCCGTACAGGGATAGATATTAATCCGGGAGCCGAAATTGGTGAATATTTTTTTATTGACCACGGAACGGGCGTTGTAATCGGGGAGACTACGAAAATCGGCAATAACGTGAAGCTGTACCAGGGCGTGACACTTGGGGCGCTTTCTACCAGGAAGGGGCAGCTTCTTGCGGATGTCAAGCGTCATCCGACGATTGAGAATAATGTAACGATTTATTCCGGGGCTACGATTTTAGGCGGCGAGACTGTAATTGGGGCGAATTCCATTATCGGAGGAAATACGTTTATTACGGAATCAGTCCCGGCATATACAAAAGTATCTTTAAAAGCGCCTGAGATGGTGTTCCAGGCAGACCCTCCAAAAGACAGCGAACAAGACTGGGACTGGGTTATTTAAATCGATTCGGCGGCAGTACGGCAGTGACAGAATGACAGAGTATGTAAGACTAAGACAGGTAAAGCTTCGAAATCCGGCAGACAGGCCGCTCAGGCATATTTAGCGTTTATGCCGTATAATGCCGGGCATGATGTGTCCGATAAGTTTGATATGTCCGATACGCCCGGTCTTTCAGGTATGATATGTCTGATACGCCCGGTCTTTCAGGCATGATATGTCCGATAAACCTGGTCTTTCAGGCATGATATGTCTGATACGTCCAGTCTGCCGGTTATCAAAGCTTTGAAAGACTGTAAGGAATGATTTCAGGATTCCGGTTCAGCGTTTACGAATACATTACAGCGTACCTTGATTCCGTCTTCGCGGGCATAGACATATGCCCGTCCTTTTTTGAGTGCGCGGATGGTACCGTCGGGGCTGACAGACAGTACATTCTTATTGCTGGTGCTCCATTCCGGGGAATTGCCGGATGATACTGTGGCCGAAATCCGGCAGGTCTGTCCGATGGTCAGTGTAAGCTCGGAAGCAGAAAGTTTGATTTTCGGCTGCTTCACGGTTACGGTACAGGACTTTGAGACACCGTCTGCGGTGGCAGTAATTGTGGCTGTTCCGTGCTTTACGGCGGTTACCAGGCCGTTTTCATCTACAGCAGCTACGCTGCGTTTGTTTGATTTCCATGTGACAGGGTGTCCGGTAGATACGGATGCTGTCAGCTGTTTTGTACCCAGCCGGTAAAGCGAAAAACTGCCGGAACTGATGGAAACGGACGTCTGCTTTACGGTAATTTTGCAGGAGGCCTCCGCATTCCTGATTTTGGCTGTAATCTTGCAGGTACCGGCTTTTTTAGCTGTTATCAGCCCGTAGGTATTGACAGAAGCAATGGATGAGCTGCTGCTTTTAAATGTGGGCTGTTTTCCGTTTGAAGCTACTGCAATGAGCTGGTATTCATCGCCGACTGCCATGGTTTTGCTGTATTTGGTCAGAACAACTACCGGCGGCAGGGAAGCGGCATGAACGGTCATACGGGTCAAAGGGGTAAACAGCAGTATAATGGATAATACGATAATAGATACAATAGAGTATATAGATTTGCGTGTCATATGAAATACCTCCTGAAGTGAAAAGATGGTGCTGTCATATGGTATCTGGCACGCCGAATCGACTGGAAAAATCATAGCATGGGAACAGCAGACTGTAAATAGGAATATTTCACAAATATTTTAGGACTGTAATTGACAAAAAGGCTGTCAGATATTGAAAATACAGTGTTTTCCGGTGTCAATGGAAACATATTGTTATTTTTCACGCAATCATTTATAATAAATTGAGCAGATAGAAAAAGCTTTGAATATATCATTGAATGCTGCATCTGGTTTTTTGTAAATGGAGAAATAATTATCTGGAAAAGAGAGTGCTGCTATGATTGAAATTAAAGATTTAAATCCATATGTAAAAGACCGCTGGGGACTGTATGGCGGTCTGTCCGGAGCGAAATACGGGATACTGATGGACGGTTCCCGCTGGATGGTAAAATTCCCGGAAAATACAAAAAACTTTCCTGGAAAAGAAAAGCCGGGTCACCATATTCCTTCTTATACATCCAGTCCTGTCAGCGAATATATCGGCTCTAAAATATATGAATCTCTGGAAATTCCTGTGCACGAAGTTATTTTAGGGTATCGGGACGGGAAGATTGTAGCTGCCTGCAAAGATTTTGATCCATATCATGCAATGGCTGATTATGGAAAAATTAAAAATGCAGTAACAGAAAATGATGCGAATCTGACCGGGAGCAGCAGCCGGCACGGAGAGGTGCTGGACGATGTACTGACTGTTATCGATACATCTGATATTTTGCGGGATACGCCGAATGTACGGGAACGGTTTTGGGATATGTTTGTAACGGATGCATTTATCAGAAATAATGACAGGAATAATGGGAACTGGGGCGTTTTTATCAATGGGGATGGAACAGCAGCTCTTGCACCTGTATATGACAATGGCAATGCACTCTTTAATAAACGCAACCCTTCAGTAGCAGAAAAAAGGCTGTGCAATGAGGCGGACATTATACAGGATGCGATAGAAACAGGCACATCGTTTTTTATGGATATAAACGGAAGGCATATCCATCCGTTTTCATTTATAGAAAACATGAAAAACGAAGACTGCAATGCAGCAGTGCTCAGGTTTGCAGGAAAGATTGATTTGGACAAAGTCAGAAAAATCGTTGATGATATCCCGTGTGCGGCGTATGGTATAGAAATTATAACGGATGCGCAGAAAGCTCATTATAAGAGGATGTTTGAAATCATCTGTGAAAAAAGCATCTTTCCGACTGCAGAAAAAATACAAAACATAAACTGCCGGTGCCGTTCTTAGGAGCAGCCGGTATTGTAAATTCTGCACAAATATGAAGAATTGAAATTGGATAATAAATACAAAATGAATTTTGGGTATAGACATCCCAGAGATTTTATAGTAGTATTTAAACAGAAACAAGAGAAGCACATGACAGATTGTTACTCTAAGCAGGCAAGACTGGATTGTACTCACAGAAACACAGGAATACTATAAATAAATACATGCCAGGAAACAGCGGTTATCGGGCCGGTATTTAGTAGTTCAAGTGGATTTTTGAGTATGATGCAGTTATTTTTTTGCTTTAAATTAACAGGAAAGACACCGGGCGGAGGGAGAAAGATGGTGCAGGTATGAAAATCTTAAAGGTCATAAATAACAATGTTGTCAGTTCTGTTGACGACAGGGAACGTGAGATTATCGTGCTCGGAAAAGGAATCGGCTTTCAAAAATCCAGCGGAGATGATATTCAGCAAGACCGAATCGAAAAGATATTTCAGCTGTCAACAGCAGCAAACAGCCAGTTTGAAAAGCTGGTAGAAGAAATTCCGTATGAATATATTAAGTATACAGATGAAATTGTAAAAGAAGCCACGGAGGTTCTCGGAAGGAAGCTAAACCGGAATATTTATATTACGCTGACAGATCATCTGCATTTTGCCATTGAACGCTATCGGAAAAACATCTTGTTTCAGAATGCCCTGTTATGGGAGATAAAGAAGTTTTACAGTGTAGAATATACGGTTGGACTGCATGCAGTCGCAATGATTAAAGAAAAAGAGGGAATCGAGCTTTCCGCAGATGAGGCTGCGTTTATCGCGCTTCATATTGTAAATGCCGAAATGGACGCGGGGGGGGGTATGGCGCAGACGGCGAATGCCCCGGAAATGCTTCAGGATATGCTGAATATTGTCAGATATACGTTCCATGTTTCTCTGGATGAGGAGAGCCTTTCGTATGAGCGTTTTGTGACACATTTGAAATTTTTTATCCAGCGGGCGATTAACCAGTCTTATTATCCGGCAGAGGAGAATGAACTGTACGAGCTATACCGTAAAAAGTGCCCGAAAGACTATGCCTGTGCAAGGAAAATACGCACTTATATGGAAGAAAAAACAGGAAATACAGTAACAGACGAAGAAATGATGTATCTGACGGTCCACATTACAAGAGTGATAGACAGAAACGAGGATTAGGAAATAATAGGAAATATCAGGAAATCATGTGCAGGCGCGCGCACATTGAAAACCCCGAAAGGGGGATAGAAAGACAGCATGCAGTCCGGCCGGTACCCCGGGCAGTGTGCCGTCAGCAAAACCAGAAAACAGTAAAGGAGAGATGAAACATGGCAATGGATTATGCTGATGTGTCGAAAAGAATCATTAGCGCAGTAGGCGGGGCAGATAATATATCCTCGGCAACACACTGTATGACAAGGCTGCGTCTGATTCTCAAAGATCAGTCCAAAGCAGACGACAGCAAAGTGGAAGGTATCAAAGGAGTAAAAAGTGTTATTAAACAGGGCGGCCAGTATCAGGTTGTAATCGGGAATGAAGTATCCAACCTGTTCAAGGAATTTTCCAAACTTGGAAAATTTACAGAAGACGGCGGAGAGGCGCCGAAAGCGGAAGGCCCGGCAATACAGAGGCTGTTTGGCTTTGTGGCAGGATGTTTAACGCCGATGCTTCCGGCGATGCTTGGAACCGGTATGTTAAAGGTTGTGCTGACACTGCTTACCACGTTAAAAATTGTGTCGGCGACAGATGCTACATATCAGATTTTTTATTCGATTGCAGACGGGTTTTTCTATTTCCTTCCGGTTTTCCTTGGATGGTCAATCGCGAAAAAGGTAAACGGCAATGCGCCGCTTTATATGGCAGTCGGTGCGCTTTTATGCTATCCTGATTTAGTAGCCATGATGGGAGGCACATTAGAGAGCGCAACCGAATATGGGACATTCCTGGGCATGGGATGTACCTATCTGTTTGGGGTGATTCCGGTTATTGAAACAACGTATACATCTTCGGTAGTGCCGATGCTGTTAATGGCTCCGGTTATGAAATGGGCGGAAGACTTTGCAGACCGGGTATCTCCGAATGTACTGAAAGCATTTTTAAAACCGCTGCTTTTCCTGCTGATTTGTACGCCTGTTGTTATGATTGTACTCGGACCGATTGGAGGAGTTATCGGAAATGTGATGGCGACAGGATTTAACGCAATGTACGGCGCAGTGCCGTGGCTGACGGTTGGCGTGCTTTCCGCGTTAATGCCGTTTATTGTTATGACAGGAATGCATTATGCGCTGATTCCGCTGTTTATGAACAACCTTGCAACTCTGGGATTTGACGTAGTCGTGCTTGTAACGATGTTCTGCTCTAATATCTGCCAGGGCGGCGCGGCATTTGGTGTTGCTGCAAAGACAAAAGATGTGGAAACACGTTCCGAAGGAATTGCCTGCGGTATCTCAGCTACTGTTGCAGGCGTTACAGAACCGGCTCTTTACGGGATTAACCTGCGTTATATGAAGCCAATGATTGGTGCAGTTGCCGGAGCGGGAATTTCCGGGCTTTTAGCGGGTATTTTAGGTGTAAAAGGTTATTCTATGGGCGGTTCGCCGTCGTTTCTGTCGCTGATTACGTTTATCGGAGGAGAAAATCCTTACCACAGCGTAATCTGGGGAGCAGTCTGCGGCGTGCTCGGACTTGCAATATCGTTTGCAGTCAGCTTTGTTTTATATAAAGACCCTCAGAAACAGGAAGCAGGTACTGCAGGCGCGGTATCCGGCTCCGCTGACAGCGCAGATTCTGCTTTGGCAGTTTCGGATGAAACGGTGGCTTCTCCTGTTACGGGCGAAGTAAAATCTTTAAGCGAAGTAGAAGACGATGCGTTTTCTTCCGGCGCTCTGGGCCAGGGAATTGCGCTTGTACCGTCAGAAGGAAAGGTATACGCTCCGGTGGACGGCGAGGTAACGACCTTCTTCCCGACCGGGCATGCAATCGGGCTGCTGAGTGACGGCGGCGCGGAGATTCTGATTCATGTAGGCATGGATACTGTTAAATTAGACGGGAAAGGCTTTACGCCGAAAGTAACCCAGGGAAGCCGTGTGAAAAAAGGAGACCTGCTGCTGGAATGTGATCTGGAGCTGATTCAGAAAGAGGGTTATTCTATCGTAACGCCGATGATTGTTACCAATTCAGATGATTATGCCAGCGTCGTTCCTTCCAGCGCAAAATCTATCCGCAAAGGAGAAACGGCAATTAAAATTAACAGATAATAGTTTCGTAAATGTTTCTGCAGTCCGTCTGGCGAGATGCGGGCTGCAGACTGCAAATAAAATGAGAAAGGATGAGAAGAACATGAGAACTTTTAAAGACGGTTTTTTGTGGGGCGGCGCGGTAGCTGCCAATCAGTTTGAAGGGGCATGGGATGCAGACGGAAAAGGCGCATCCGTATCGGATATGTGCACAAACGGCACACATACGACGCCGAAACGGATTACGACGGCAATCGAGCCGGACACCCTGTATCCAAGTCATGAAGCAATTGATTTTTATCATCATTATAAAGAGGATATTGCGCTGTTTGCAGAAATGGGATTTAAAACGTTCCGCCTGTCGATTGCATGGACGAGGATTTTCCCGACCGGAATGGAGACAGAGCCGAATGAAGCAGGGCTGAAGTTCTATGACAATGTATTTGACGAGTGCAAAAAGCATGGCATTGAACCGTTAGTTACAATTTCTCATTATGAAATGCCGTATGCGCTGGTTGAAAAATATAACGGCTGGTATGGCAGGGAATGTGTAGATTTCTTTGTCCGTTACTGTGAAGTGCTGTTTGAACGCTACAAAGGAAAAGTAACCTACTGGCTGACCTTTAACGAAATCAATTCCGGTACAATGCCGATGGGCAATGTCCTCTCATTAGGCACAGTCAAAGGATATTCCGGCTCGATTATGGATGTGCCGGATGATCCGAAAATCCGGTTCCAGGCACTGCATCATCAGTTTGTGGCAAGTGCAAAAGCAGTAAAACTGGCGCATGAGAAATACCCGGAATATAAAATGGGAAATATGATTTGTTTTATTACAAAATACCCATATACATGTAACCCGGATGATGTTATAATGACACAGAAGGAGATGCAGATAACCAACTGGTTCTGTTCAGATGTTCAGGTACGCGGGTATTATCCTGCTTATGCAGAGCGTTATTTTGAAGAAAACGGCATTGTGATTCAAAAAGAGCCGGGCGATGATGAAATACTCGCAGAAGGAACCGTTGATTATTACACATTCAGCTATTACATGAGCACATGTACCGGAAATACCAGCGATGGCGCGCAGACGGCCGGCAATCTTGTGGGCGGGCTGAAGAATCCGTATCTGGAGGCTTCAGACTGGGGCTGGCAGATTGACCCGAAAGGGCTGCGGTATACATTAAATGAGATTTATGACCGTTACCAGATTCCGCTGATGGTAGTGGAAAACGGTCTTGGCGCATATGATAAGATAGAAGAAGACGGCAGTATCAATGATGATTACCGGATTGAATATCTGCGTAAACATATTGAGCAGATGCGGGAAGCTGTAGCGGACGGCGTAGACCTGATGGGCTATACACCTTGGGGCTGTATTGATTTAGTCAGTGCTTCTACAGGCGAAATGGCAAAACGCTATGGATTTATCTATGTGGAAAAATACGATGACGGAACCGGAACTCTGGCACGCAGACGCAAGAAATCGTTTGAATGGTATAAACAGGTAATAGCGTCGAATGGTGAGCAGCTCTAAAAAATAAGGAGGGTGAAAACCATGAAAACATTTAACTACGTAATCACAGACGAGCAGGGCGTTCATGCAAGACCAGCTGGAATTTTAGTGAAAGAAGCAAAGAAATATGCTTCCAAAATTACAATCAGCGCTGGCGGAAAGAAAGCGGAAGCTACAAAGCTGATGGCGATTATGAGCATGGGAATTAAGAAGGGGACAGAAGTTACGATATCTGTAGAAGGCGACGACGAAGAGAAGGCTGCTGCAGATATGCAGAAATTCTTCCAGGAGAATCTGTAAGACAGAATGCGGCTCCGGCCAGAGAATGCCTGAAAAAGGGGGACTCTGGCCGGGGCTTTTTTTGGAGGGGGGATGGGGACACGGACGCCGGGAGAGGGGATTTGCCCGGTCTTCCTGCGGCGGTTCCAGAATGTTAAGAATCCCTAAGCATTCTGCGGTCAGACTGTGGCTGCGGACGGTCCGCGGCACCTAGTTCGCCCTGGCCTGCAGCCAGCAGCTAAAGGTGCCGCTTCGGCTTCGCCGCCTGGTTATTGGGCAGAATGCTAAGGGATTCTAAACATTCTTCCAATGCCGCAGGAAGACCGGGCAAATCCCCTCTCCCGGCTGGTTATTGGCAAGCGTTACAAGAAAGATATGGGATACGGTGTGGCAGAGTGAATGCTTTGGGAAAAGAGGAGGAAAAAAATTCGAGTGGCTGGTTATCGGCAAACGTTACAAGAAAGAGTTGGAATACAGTGTAGATAAGATGAATGCTTTAGGAGAAGAGGGGGAAAAAATCGTGTAGCTGTGTAAATCAATAGATTAAAAGATGGCTGTGTGAAGCAGATTTTTGCTAAACTCGATATATAAGCTTGTTTCAGTTAAGTTCATGCATATGAGGCAAATTCCCTTTTCTGTCTGGGTTTGGCAGAGTGTAACAGAAAGATTCATGATACAGCGCGGAAAGATTTTCAGCGGCAGCGTATAGCTGCCATGCTATCCCAATATAGAGCATAGAATCTGTCGCTTTTTACGTAAAACCTGAGAAAACCAGCCGGGTGACGGAAAGATGCCCTGGCTTCCAGCGACATTGGAGGAACGTTTAGAATCCCTTAGCATTCTGCCCGATAACCAGGCGGCGAAGCCGAAGCGGCACCTTTAGCTGCTGGCTGCAGGCCAGGGCGAACTAGGTGCCGCGGACCGTCCGCAGCCACAGTCTGACCGCAGAATGCTTAGGGATTCTTAACGTTCCGGAGCCGGAGCAGGAAGCCAGGGCATCTTTCCGTCACCCGGCGTCCGAGAGGCCACAATCCTCCTCCTATCCCAGCAAAGCAAACTCTCCGAATTCATTATCACCATCACGAACATTTCTGCACCTTCTGCATAATATAGTCAAAAAGGAGAAATTCTGATTTATGGCTATTGGCTATTTAACCATGCAGGCACGGACTGCTCACGATGCTCTTCCATTAAACAGTGTGCAGATTACAGTCTTTGATGACCAGGGAAATACCGTTTACAGACTGACGACAGATGAAAGCGGTGAAACTCCGTCTGTACCGTTAGAAACACTGGATAAAAGCTTTTCACAGAATGCATATTTTTCTGGAACTCCTTTTATCAGCTACAATGTGCTGGCACAGGCATCCGGATTTAATTCCCTGTATGTTTCTGACATTCCGATTTATGAGGATGATACGGCTGTTCTGCCGCTTTCGCTGACGCCGATGCAGGAGCTGCAGAGGAGTCCGTATCAGACAGAAATTAACATTGGCAAGCCGGCAGTTACGCTGCGGGAAAGCCGTGAACAGGAAGGGCCGGGCCCGGATGCCAGCCCTTATGTCCTCCGGCAGGTAGTTATTCCGAATCCGATTACGGTTCACCTGGGCAGGCCGGATGCTTCTGCCCGTAATGTGCAGGTTTCTTTTCCTGATTACGTAAAGAACGTCGCAAGCAGTGAAATCTATCCGACCTGGCCGGATGCGGCGCTCACTGCCAATATTTATGCAATTATTACATTTGCGCTAAACCGGGTGTATACGGAATGGTATCGGAGCCAGGGATATCCTTTTGATATTACAAATAATACGGCTTTCGACCAGTATTTTGTATACGGGCGTCCGATTTACGATTCCATCAGCCGGATTGTGGATGAGATTTTTAATGAATATGTCCGCCGGTTTGGGCAGATTTCGCCTTTTTTTACTTCTTTTTGCAACGGCACTACGGTTACCTGTGACGGGATGTCTCAGTGGGGGACAGTGACACTTGCGAACCGCGGCCGTACACCGCTGCAGATTCTGCGCTCTTATTATCCGAAAGATATCGAAATCGCTGAGACAAATACCATTTCCGGCGTGCTGACTTCGTATCCCGGAACGGCTCTTCGGACCGGAAGCACCGGACTGGATGTGCAGACAGTACAGACCTGGCTGAACCGGATACGCCGCAATTATCCGGCAATCCCGGCCATTACAGATACCGCCGGAGCCTTTGGGAACAGTACCAAAGCCGCTGTGACAAAGTTCCAGAGTATTTTCGGTCTGACCCCTGACGGGATTGTAGGAAAGAGCACATGGTATAAAATTTCCAGACTGTATACAGCGGTAACAAGACTGGCTGAATTAAACAGCGAAGGCAATAAACTGGGAATCGGCACCGTACCGCCGAATTCTGTGCTGCGCCAGGGCTCGAGCGGCCAGGATGTTATAACGCTGCAGTATCTGTTAAATTATGCTGCCGAATTCTATCCGGACATTCCTTCTCTGGCCCAGGACGGCATTTTCGGCAGCGGTACAAGGCAGGCCGTGACTGCTTTTCAGGGTGTTATGGGACTGGAGCCTGACGGTATTGCGGGCCCTCTTACATGGGAATCACTGTATGCTGTATACCATGGCATACAGCAGAATGTTCCTTCCGGCGGGCCGGGCAGTACGATTCAGTATGTGGTTCAGGCCGGAGACAGTTTATGGCTGATTGCGCAAAGATACGGAACAACGGTGGAGGCTGTTAAAAAGCTGAACGGACTGACCAGTGATTTGCTGAGTGTCGGCCAGATTCTAAAAATACCGTATTCTCAGGGAGGCTCTTCTTTTTCTTATACGGTTCAGCCAGGAGATTCTCTGTGGCTGATTGCGCAGAGATATGGAACGACAGTAGAAGCGATTAAAAAACTGAACGGGCTGACAGGGAATATGCTGAACGTCGGACAGGTGCTGAGAATTCCGACAGCCTGAAGGTATTGATTAAAAGGCTGAACGGGCTGACAGGGAGTATGCAGAGCGTCGGGCAGGCGCTGAGAATTCCGACAGCCTGGAGGTGTTTTTTTAAGAGGCTGCCGTATAAAAAAATCTGCGGCAGCCTGTTTTTCAATCCGCTGTGGGTTAGTTTATCCAGTAAAGACGAGCTTAAGACAGCCATCAGCGGATTTATGAAATCAGCCCGGTTTTTTTCATCGCAACTGCCAGCCCGTCATCATCGATACCGGCTGTCACCATATCAGCCTGTTCCTTTAACGCCGCGGAAGCATTGCCCATAGCTACACCGACTGCAGCGTATTCAAGCATATCAAAATCATTCGGCCCGTCACCGAATGCAATGGTGTTCTCCCTTGCAATGCCAGCGCATTCCAGATACTTCTGCATGCCATGTGCCTTATTAATCCCGCGGCTGGTAATTTCCCCGGAATCTGACACTTCTGACTCAAAGCTGGATTCTGTCACATCGCAGATTTCGGAAAGGCGTTCCCGAATTTCAGATACCGGCATTTTGGATTCATAGTATACGAATTTCTCGATTCCCGGTTCCTGGTTCATGTTTTCTGTAATCCGGACCCGGCTCCAAATCTGGTCTATCATTTCTGAATCTCCCAGTGTCCGAAACCTTGCAATCTGTCTGTCACGGTGGCTCGCGCTTGTAATCATAAAGTCTCCTGCCTGGGCTGAATAACATGCACCTGCTTCGTCCAGTAATGCCGTAATTGCACAGACCTCTTCTTTTGACATAAAATGCCTGTATATAACTCTGCCGTCACACTCTGCATAGGCCCCGGTTGCAGCTACAATACCGTCGAATCCCATCTCTAACAGAAATGGATAAATCTGCATCCGGGAACGGCCGCTGCATAATACAATTTTGTGTCCGTTCTGCTGTGCTTCCTGCAATGCCTTTCTGGCAGAATCAGGCATATGCCCCTGAAAATTTACTAATGTTCCATCAATGTCAAAAAATAAAGCTTTTTGCATGTTTTTATCCTCATTTCCCTCGTTGAACTGTAAATGTATGATATCATATCTGCTGGAATAGTCAAGCTGAAAAACAGCGTCATACCCGGCGTTTTGTCTGGACATACGTTTATTTCAGGCGGGCTGTACTGGGAAACGTAACACATATTTCAGTCCCTTCATCCGGGATGCTTTTCAGCTGCAGCGCCGCATGATGAATTCTGGCGGCATGCTTTACAATGGAAAGCCCCAGGCCTGTTCCGCCCAGTTCTTTCGAATGACTTTTATCTACGCGGTAAAAACGTTCAAAAATATGTTCCTGATGCTCCGGGGGAATACCGATTCCGGTATCGCGGACAGAAAGGGATACGGTATCAGAAACAGTACAGACAGAGACAAAAACGCTGCCTCCCGCGCGGTTATATTTTACGGCATTATCACACAGATTTCGTATCATTCCAAATAGAAGCTGCGGAATGCCGGATAACACCGCAGATTCACCGGAAAGAGAAATAGAAACCCCGGCAGCTTTCGCTTCGGATGCCAGGCTGTCTGCAGCGGCCTTTGCGGTTTCAAGAAGATTCACTGTCTCGAAATCCATATTTAAGCTTCCCTCATCAAGGTGTGAAAGACTGATAATATCCTCTATCAGCTTCGTCATCCGCCGGGCTTCCGTGTAAATCCGGCCGGCAAACGGGCAGATATCTTCTTTTTTAACAAGATTGTTGGCCAGAAGTTCTGCATAGCCGGATATCGCATGCAGCGGAGTTTTCAGTTCATGGGAAACATTTGCGGTAAATTCACGCCGCATCTGTTCCGCCTGTTCTTTCTCGGTTACATCAAATAACAGCAGCGCCGCGCCGAAAACAGACTGGTCAGAAATAACCGGACTGGCCGTTACCTGGTAATGCCGTTCTTTCAGTTCCAGAGTTTTTTCTGACGGCTCGCCCTGCAGTGCGCGTTCCAGAATATTCTGCAGTGCTAAAGAATGGCAGAGGCCGGAGGATACCGGTGCATATGGCTGGATATCCAGTAATTCCATGGCGGCCGGATTGATGCTTAGTATTTCTCCGGCTGAATTCAGCAGCAGGATGCCTTCTTTCATATTAGAAATGACAGCGTTTAGTTCCTCCTGTTTCCGATGTAATTTATCTTTTTGAATATTCAGCTCATTCTGCTGGCTTCCAATGCGCCGCAGCAGGGGAGAAAGCTCCTCATAACTGTCATTTGCCATGGGATTATCCAAATCCAGCTCGTTCAGCGGCCTGACAATTCTGCCGGAGAGTCTTGTGGCCAGTATGATAGAAAGGGCTACGGCAATCGCAAATACAAGAAAGACCGGCTGTGACATGCCAAGCAGCAGTATAAAAATAGTGCTGTGGGTAACGGAAAGCCTTAGAATCGAGCCGTCATCAAGAAGCCTGGCAGAATAAAAGGAGCGTTCCATTAAAGTTGCAGAATAGCGGTCGCTTTCGCCATAGCCGTTTTCAAGAGCCATTCGGATTTCTTCCCGTTCCAGATGATTTTTCATGGAAGCCGTATCGGACTGGCTGTCGTAAAGAATATCTCCGCTCCGGCTAATCCAGGTGATACGGCAGTTCCCGGAATCCAGTCTGTCAAAATAGTACATTCCTTCGTGGGCAACACCCTGAGCAGCCAGCGCTGTCTGCATTTTCAGCTGATTCTGCTGCACTTTTGAAAAATAGTCATACATAACGCCCATAATCAGCGCAATCGAAGAAAAAAAGACAAGCAGTGCAACAAGGCAGATGGAACGGAAAATTCTTTTTGTCATAACCGCTCCTCCATTTTATATCCGACACCCCGCACTGTTTTGATATAAGCTCCGTGAGAACCGAGCTTTGTACGCAGTGTTCCAACATGCACATCAACCGTCCGGGTGCCGCCGGCATAATCCAGCTCCCAGATTTTTGCAAGCAGCATATCCCTGGTAAAGACAATGCCCGGGTGTTCCATAAACAGACGAAGGAGCTCATATTCTTTCAGCGTTAATTCAATCAGGATTTTATCAGCAGATTTATCCGCCTTATCATCTGTAGAATTCCTGGTATTTAAATATACAGTATGCTCTGTCGGATGAAGCTCTATACCGCCTGCGAAAAGAATGCTTTCAGGCTGCTTTGGCGCTGCGCGGCGCAGAACTGCTTTTACACGCGACAGCATTTCCATCATGCCAAATGGTTTTGCCAGATAATCGTCCGCACCCAGATCGAGGCCGATGACTTTATCGTATTCAGTGCCTCTGGCGGAAGCTATAATAACAGGGATGTCTGCGGTTGCAGCCTGTGATTTAAGCTTTTTCAGTATCGAAATACCGTCTTCTCCAGGCAGCATAAGGTCTAAAAGGATTAGCTGCGGCTTTTCGGATTTTAGGGAGTCTGTCAGCTGGGTGCCGCCGGTTAGGCCTTTTGCCTGGAATCCGGATGAATTCAGAGTGTAAATCATTAAATCACGGATGGACTGGTCGTCTTCTATACAATAAATCATGGGAACCTCACTTTTCTTTGTATTTTCTTTATAAATTGGATGTTTATGGATTTGATTTGAGGGGCTATTTTGAACTTTAGCACAGGATATGAAGTATTGCAACAGTTATGGGGATTATTCTGGGGGGGGGGAGTGGATGAGGGGACGCTGGATGGAGAAAGTGTTTCCTTCGGAGGTTCCGCTTCCAAAAAGCAGGAAGTTCTAAGTTTTCTGCGGCG
>CANDJC010000049.1 GCA_947384955.1 uncultured Eubacterium sp.
CCTCCTTTTCCCGAAGCTGGACGGACATCTCGTTGATGACGGCGCACAGCCGGGTAATTTCATCGTCCCCCTGCAGTTCCATGCTCCTTCCAAAACCCTCTTCCCGAATCTTCTGGATTTCCTGAGACAGATACTCCACATACCTGACCCTGCGGTTAATCCTGACGGAAAAGGAGACAACAAAGCATATCACGGGAAATGCCGCTGCCAGCACCGTCTGAAGATATTCAGCGGCAATAAGGTATCCATAGCCCAGCTCATAAAAAGAATCCCGTATCCCAAAATGGAGCAGAAGCTGCATTATGGTCAGTACCACCGCCAGTGCCGCTAAGCTGACAGCAAGGGAGATACAGGCTGCTTTCAGGAAATATGCCGTAAGGCGTTTTCGAAATGAGGAGGACAGTTTTCTGTAAACCAGAAAAATCACGAAAACCGTTCCTCCGATGACAATGCCGTTGATTAAAATATAGTCTGGAATTATCTTTGACAGCGTCATATCTGATACCCTCTTCCCCAGCAGGTTTTGATAAAATCCGAATGTACATTATCCCAGTTCAGTTTATTGCGGAGATTGGCAATATGCATCATCACCGCATTTTCCGAACAGAAAAATTCCTCATGCCATACCGCTTCATAAATCTGCGCCATGGTCAGCACCCGGCCCTTGTTCCGCAGCATATATTCCAGAATGTCATATTCCTTGCGCGTCAGCCTCACTTCCCGTCCGCTTACCCATGCCTGACGGCTTTCCATGTCCACCGTCAGATCCCCCGTCTGGAGCGTGTGTGCCGGCTTTTCCATCTCATTGTACTGTTTATAGCGGCGGAGCTGGGCTTTGACGCGGGCGAGAAGCTCAACGGGCTTAAAAGGCTTCGTTACATAATCGTCTCCTCCCGCCATAAGACCTTGTATGATGTCTATGTCTTCCGTTTTCGCCGACATAAATATAATCGGCATTCTGCTTCTTTCCCTTATCCGCAGGCATGCGCTGATACCGTCAGTTTCCGGCATCATCACATCCATCAGTATCAGGTCTGCCTGATAGTGCTCCAGAATGTCCAGCGCCTGCGCTGCATTTTCACAGGCAAGGTAACGGTAGCCCTCATTGCCCAGATAAATGCCCAGAAGCCTGCGGATGTCTTCATCATCGTCAACAATCAGTATGAATTCTTTCATAACAGCTTCGCTTCTCCCTTTTTGCAAAAATGCTGCAGAACCGCCGAGGCAGAGAACATCATCAGAAGCTCCACAGCAATCATCTGCCACCGTCTCAGACCGCACAATCCGCCAAGGAAACCCGAAAAAGCAGTCATGCCGATGGATATGATTTTAGCAATTATACCAATTTTCAGAAACTGAGGCAATGGTATTTTCAAAAAAGCAGAGCCTGCACAGAGCACTTCGTCGGACACAAGCGGAACGATTAGCAGCACGCCAAGAATCCAAACGCCATACCGCCCCGTCAGCTGCTTTATCCACGCAAGCTGCCTGTTCTCTTTTCTCCCCTTTGAAATGCGATGTACAATCATAGAAGATAAGGAATACATCATCGTCAATCCCAATACGGAGCCTGTAACCCCAAAGAAAAAGGCCCCAAAGCTGCCGATTTGTCTGGTTCCCCAAAGCACCACTGCCATTTCCGACACCGGAACGCATACAGGGAGCAGCACACAGACAAGAAAATAAACGCACCACATAACGCCGTCTCCTAATATCCGGTTCATACCGCACCGTCCGCGGAAGTCTGCTTCCCATGGCAGCATTTTAATTTCATGTGCATCACATATGCCGGGGGGCAGATTTCGCCAGACCCTTACAATCTTCTGAATATTGAAATAATTTTCAAGAAACGTTTTCCGCAGCAGCGTATACTGAAATGTGGTAAATACACCTTCCATTCCGACAGCCTTTTGGGTCTGTGACAGTATTCTGTGGGACACCTACTACGGAAGAGATGTAAATGGCAGCCCGGAAATAATATAATCCGCATGCCGAAACCCCTGTTCTCTTAAAAATCCGCATATATTTCCGGCGTCTCCATGAATCAGCGCCACTCCTGGCATTCCATGAAACTGTCTGTGCAGTATTTCATAAAAGCGGTCATTTTGTTCAATCACAATATAAGCCGTGTCCGGCCTTTTTCTAGCTGCCACTTCTTTAGTAAATACGCCTGTCCCCGCCCCGTATTCCACAATGCAGTCTGCTTTATCGAAGTCAATCAAAGCCGTCATGGACGCCGCCAGATGCCTGCTGCTGGGAGCAATCGCTCCGATTGTGTCCGGAGCGCTGAGATATTCTCTTAAAAACTGCCACATAGGATGTTCCTCCCCATATAATAAATTCAGCGTGTTTTGCTGTCATTTGATGATTTCAGTATAAAGAGGAATCATAAAGAGAAAACCGTAAAAACTATAAAGATTTCTTTAGAAGTGCTGAAAGACACGGGCATGCCGGTTAATGAAATAATGCATTATGCCGGACTTCGGGCGGAAGGCAGCCGTACCTGAAATAGAACGCACATCTGAAAAACAGCCGGAACACTTCCGGCTTATCTATGGAGGATTTTATCCATAGATTTTCCTTTGGCCAGTTCGTCAACCAGCTTATCCAGATACCTGATTTCCTGCATCAGCGGCTCATCGATTGTCTCTACACGAATTCCGCAGACTACACCTTTGATTGCTTTCCTGTCTGGATTTGGACATGGTGCATTTTGAAAAAAACTGCCATAAGTGACGGAACTATTTCTGGCATCTTCTATCTCTTCCGTACGATATCCGGTCAGCCAGCAGATAATTTCATTTACTTCATCTATTGTCCGTCCCTTCTTTTCTGCTTTCGCAGCCAGCAGCGAATACACTTTTGCAAAACTCATCGCATATACTTTTTCATTATCCATATTTTTATTCTCCTTCCTTTCCTGCACAGTCAAAGAAATTCATACACCATCACTCCGCCTCCAGTCTGACAGACTATACCGCTTATATCAAAACTGAAAATTTCCTGTGCTGCTCACAATTATTCCTCGCAAATCCCAATTGGATTTTCTTCCCTTGCTGTTATGAACCCTGATGAGGAAAACTTTAAGGGAAAGAAAAATTATAACACATTATAACACAAAACAATAAAGCGTGGGAACTAATTTGATATACTTTATATGAAAGGCACAATAAAGCCAGTAATGCCTCTGCTTTACTGGCTATTATCCGTCACTGCCTGCTGACAGTTCCGTTTAGACATTATTCTCAGCCCATATATGAAAGTGCAGAGTATTGAGGCAGTCAGGAGACGTGTTATGAATAATTGGGGGATTGCAGTTGTTCCCAGCTATTCTGTGTCAGAGGAATTAAAAAACGGCTCTCTGATACCTGCCAAAACTGAGATTGATGAAAATATATCATGTTATATTGTACCATAAATATGTGATTTTGTGTAATGACTAGATATGAATTATGCGATATAATCTCATTTGTCAGGAGGAAATAGAACTGCCTGCTTCGCGGGATATGTCGCCCTTTACGGGTATTTTGGCAGGCATTATTTTTCGAATAAAAGAAGAACTTTCATAACGAAGTGAAAAATAGGTGTTCAAATAATCACCTATCACCAATAAAAAGAAAGAGAGGAAAAAAGATGGATTTTTTGAAATGCAGTCCAAAATGGACACGTCAGCCGAAACAGGTACAGATTGGTGAGGACAATGTCGTGATTATTACAGAGAGGGGGACTGACTTATGGGCACGCACTTATTATGGTTTTCAAAATGATAATGCTCCAGTGTTTCAGATTGAAACAACTGATAAGTATTTTTCATTTATTGTAAAAACAGAATTTGAAAGTGCCTGTCGTTTTGACCAATGCGGCGTAGTCATGTATTTAGATAGCGATAACTGGTTTAAGGCATCTATAGAATATGAAGATGAAAAAATACAGCGCCTGGGAAGCGTTGTCACAAATCATGGATATTCTGACTGGGCAACAACAGATATATCCTCTGATATTAAAAGTATGTGGTATCGCTTTTCGCGCAGAAACAGCGACTACTGCATTGAATGCAGCGAGGATGGCATAAATTTCAGACAGATGCGGATTTTCCATATGTGGGAGGGGGCAGAAAAAATTACATATGGAATATATGCCTGCAGCCCAACAGAAGGTTCATACAAGGCAGCATTTTCAGATATGCAGATTACAGAATGCCAGTGGGAATCAGATGCGGATTGGCGTGACTAATGGAATTTTATATACGAAGCAGCCGGTTTGCGATGGAATTATTATCTCCCTAAAGCGTCACGGCTGTTGAAAAAAGTTATTTAGCCGCCGGAACCACTTTTGCCAATCAGACTGGTCTGACCACCCAGATTCCGGCGACACTGGAAATTGTAACGTCAAAAAAATCGACAAAGGGGGACTTCATTATATTACTGCTTACTTGTTATTGCATCAGTCAATCTTTCCTGTCCCCCTGTTACTCAGTCATAATTTCCTTGATAGAGATATGCTTGATTTTTTGGGAATATGCATACATCAGAATTTCATAAATCGCAATAAACACAACAAGTGAAATAATCATAACAGGAAAGTCAAATTCATATTCAGGTATGCTCTCAAAATCCTTGAATATTATATCAACCGTAAGCCTCAACAGCCCATACTGATATACGGTTCCAAGTACAAAACCAATATAGGACATAGGTCTGTATCCTCCCAAAACCGCCCTGCAGCATTCTTTCTGTGAATAGCCGAATACCCTCATCATAGCAATCGTTTTTGTATTCCCGTTTACTACTGTAGTTATAGCAAGAAACAGCGTTGTAAACGCTAATACAAGTCCGATGACTAACATCATCACACCCATCATTTCGCTTGATAAATCTTTCATGCTAAACGACATCTGTGTCATAGCTGAAAAACAAAACGAAGCAAAAATAATAAAAAATACAAGTGTTTTTTTAGCTTTCAGGGTACTCCTTTTCAAATCCTCTGCAAATGATAATTCTCTGTCTTTTTCGATTCTGTGTTTTGGAGTTTTAGAAGCAGTCTGCAGATTATCTTTCAAAAGCAGCAGCACGGGCTTTTTTAATTTGCAGCAGGCGTAATAAACGGAAAGCACCGAAAAACATACTGTCGGCAAAATCACGAAATAAAGCAAAATGCCCGGATGAAAATTTATAGTTATCTCAGGAAGCATTTTATCTTTATTTTGCAAGGTGTAAAACCATGGCATTAAAAGAAATGCTCCTGCATATCCGACTGCGGTTCCAATAAATGCACTAATTCCGAATACCCAAAAGTCTTTTGCGATTTTAAGATTGGAATATCCCAGCGCCTTTAATATCCCAAGTTCTTTCTTATGTGTGTCGATATAATGCTTAATATAAAACAGCAGCATGACAATCGCAGTTAAAAGCAGGCAGCCGCCGCTTACAAGGCAGACGACTTTGGCCGTAGAAACCTGAGCATTATAAAAAAACATTGACAATTCAGATGTTATTTCACTCTCAATTAACCGAATATCAAAATAAAAGTTCAAAAACATGGTACAAACAAGTACAGCACAGCAGGCAATAATGGAAATGCCGATGAGTTTTGAAGCGTTCTTTATTCCGACGGCCATACTATCACCACCCAATCTCAAAAGCGGTCTTCTGCGTTTCGTTTGTGTAAATTTCAGATATTTTTCCGCTGTTCATTTTGATAACTGTGTGCGCCATTTCCGCAATATTCAGATTGTGCGTTACCATTACGATTGTAAAACCATATTCTTTTTGAAGTTTACAGATATAATCAAGCACCTGCCGTCCTGTTTGTTCATCTAATGCACCTGTCGGCTCGTCCAGGAATAAAACTCTCGGTCTTTTTGCCAAAGCTCTTGCAACAGATACTCTTTGCTGTTCGCCGCCTGAAAGTTCACTTGGATATTTATGTAGTTTTTCTCTGAGTCCGACCGCCTCGATAACGGTTTTGTAATCTTTGTTTCCTGCTAAATCAGCACCCATTTTCACATTTTTATCGACGTTCATATGGGGCAGCAGATAATACTGCTGAAAAATAAAACCGACAGTTTCCTTACGGAACGAAGTTAATTCATTATCGGAAAGTGCTGTAATATCCTTTCCGTCATAAAGCACTTTACCGCTGTCAGGACGTTCAAGACCCGAAATTACATTCAGAAAAGTTGACTTGCCCGAACCCGACGCACCAAGAATAACCACAAAATCATGATCCTCAATATCAAAACAGATGCCCTTTAATACCTGGAATCTGCTTTCGCCGTTTCCGTATGATTTTATAATATCTCTCGCTTTAATCATTGTTTTCTTCCTCCTGTATTTTTTTCAAAACGCTCATACATACCTCGGTAATCATTGTACTGATTTCTTCACCTGTAAAGCGGCACATCTTTGTGGTACAAAGCGCTGCAATTCCGTGTGTATATATCCAGAGATGGCGATATAGCTTTTTTGCAGACAGCTCGCTGATTTGGTAATCTTTCTGAATCGACAAAAGAATATCCCCATAACTTTCATCTATTAAAGGAAGCACGCCAGATAAGTCAGGAATCTGTTTTTGCTCTGCCATAAAGAGGAGCTGAAAAAGTTTTGGCTCATTAACAGAAAAGAGAATATATTGGGTACCCACCCCCTTAAAAGGATGTTCCGATGTTAATCCTTTCCTGACATATTCTTTATACAGAGCTTTAGCAGCTTCGATCATAGCCTGCTGAACTTCCTCCATATTTTTGAATACAGTAAAAACCGGTCTTGCCGAACTGCCGAGATATGTTCCCAATGCTCTGGAAGTTAAAGCTTCATATCCGTCTGTCCTGACAATATTTAATGCGGCTTCAATAATTTCTGCTTTAGTAAATTTTGCTTTCGGTGGCATTTTTACTCCTCCTTAAATTAAATCAAGTGTTTTGCATCGCATGTTTTATTATACTAGAAATCCTCAAAAAGTCAATAGGCTGCCTTTATTTGCAAGGGCAGGCGTCTCGTCATCTCCGCTTTCCACGCCGATACTCAGCCCGTTAATGCCCATTGCATTATGAGTTCAAATTCTTTCTGGAAATAAAAAAACGCCGAAAACCTTGAATAATCAATGTTTTCGGCGATATTTCCAGCGTCGCTAAGAGGATTTGAACCTCCGGCCTACCGCTTAGGAGGCGGTCGCTCTATCCAGCTGAGCTATAGCGACAATGTACTGCTAAGCAGCTATATCGTTTATAGTATAATAATTATCTCCAGATTTGTCAACCATTTTTTCTCAATTTTTATTCCCGAATCATATTTAAAAGGTCTGTGCAGTCATTGCACAGACCTTTTCTTCCGGCCTTTCTATTTCGATGCCTTCCACTCATCTATCTGCTTTTGCATTTCCGCAATGACCTTATCAATCCCGGTCGCCTGCAGTTTTTCCTGCAGCTTCGGCAGATATTCATCCGGGTCCACGCTTCCTGTGTAAAGCGATTTTCCAAACTCATCCAGCACATTTCCAAACCCGGCTACTTCCGTGCTGACCGGCTCTAAATCAAAGTCAAACCCAAATGACGGCGCTTCTACGGAAGATGCGTTGAATTCCTGGAAGGTCGCCCATTTATCGACCGGTTCATTTTCCAGTACATAAGTATTGAACAGTCCGCCCTGTACCCAGTAGGAAACGGAGTAATTTTTCCTTGTTTCCTCATTCAGCTTGATTTTGTTATCATATACATAAGGCTTTCCTTCCGCTGCTTTTGCCTCGTCAGCCGGAACCTCTGTCTTATCCCAGTGCTCGCCCTCGATACCGTAGTTTAACAGGTTTCTTAAATATTCATCTGTATTAATCAGGTTCAAAAGCTCTACCGCCTTTTCCGGATGCTTTGTCTGCGCGTTAATGGCAGTCAGCGCGCCGCGGGCGGAAATGTTTGTTACATACGTATCCATAATCGGTGTCGCTACAACCTCATAACCAAGGTCTTTTCCCCAGACAAGCTCTGCGAACGGCTGCCCGTCCCCTTTGGTTACAAAACGCTTGATGGATTTATCATCCGAAGCTGTTGCGGCATCTTTATTAATATAGCCGTCCAGATAGTATTTGCGCATGGTTGCAAGCGTGGATTTCATCTTTTCGGTTTCGAATACATTTTTTACGGTCAGTGTGTCGTCGCCGTATTCAATTCCCACTGGATTTTGAATCAAATCCATGTAAATCGGCGCGGAATAGCTGCTTGTTAAATACATCGGCACAACATCCGGCTCATTTTCTTTGATGACCTTCAGCCACGGCTCTAAATCTTCCAGGCTGTGAATATCCTCTACCGGGACATTGTATTTATCTACGTATTCTTTTGTAAATACCCACATCGGCATGCTTCCGATTTCCTTCTCGCTCGGAACGCCATATGTCTTGCCCTGTACTTTTGCGGCTTCCCAGAAACGCGCGTCAATGTTTTTATACATTTGCGTATCTTTGATATAGTCGTCTATCTGTAAAAATGCCCCCTTGTTGGCATTCTGCAGGTAATTGTTTGCCCAGGAACAGGTAAAGCACAAATCCCAGTCATCGCCGGTATTAATCACTACCTGCATCTTCTGGTCATAATCTCCCCAGCCAGCCGTATTGATTTTCAGCTTCACGCCGATTTTTTCTCCGATATACTCGTTTACTTTTTCCAAAACCCTGTCCTGGTCTTTCTGAGCGTCGCCAATCTGCCACCAGGTCAGCTCGGCAATCTCGTCCCCGTTTGCATTTGTCTCACTGCCTTTGCCGCCGCACCCGGTTAACAGAGCCGCTGAAAGAACAGCCGCAAGTCCCGCTGAGGCAAACCGTTTTAACATGTTCCACTTCATCATCATATCCTCCTCTAACTTAAATGATACCTTACTCTTTTACCGCGCCTACCGTCAGTCCGTTTACAAAATATCTCTGGAAGAACGGATAAGCAAAGATAATCGGCAGCGTAGAAATTACTACGATTGCCATTTTAATTGTCTCTTTCGGCATATTTGCCGCCACCGCAATTCCGTCCACGCCCATTGTAGCCTTGTTATTAGCCAGCCAGTCAATCGAGCTTTCTATCTGAATCAGCAGATACTGGAGCGGAATCAGGCTCTTATCGTCCATATACATCATCGCGTTAAACCAGTCGTTCCAGTAGCCCAGTGTCAGAAACAGCCCGATAGTAGCAAGGCCCGGCAGCGCCATTGGAATGACAATCTGGAAAAATACCCTCCATTCCGATGCCCCGTCAATTTTTGCCGACTCAATGACCGCATCTGGAATGCTTGTTTTAAAAAACGTCCGAAGCACAATGATATTAAACGAATTTAAACAGAGCGGCAGAATCAGCGCCCACAGCGTATCCTTTAACATCATAACCTTCGTTACAATTAAATAATTTGCAATCATGCCGCCGCTGAACAGCATCGGAATGGTAATAACGGTTGTGAAAAACTTGCGGAAAGCATAGGTTTTTCTGGATAACGCATAGGCATATGTGCCTGTCAGCAAAAGCCCGATAATCGTCCCTGCCACGGTAACCAGAATCGTGACGCCATAGCTTCTGATAATATTTTCTCCCGCGCTGATAATATATTCATACGCATACAGGCTCAGTTTTTCCGGAATAAACCGGTATCCGTTCATCGTCAGCGACTGTTCATCGGTAATCGAAATAATAATAACAAAGATAAACGGAACCACACAGATAAACGATAACAGTGCAAGGATGATATTAAACAAAATATTGGTCGGTTTCTTAATCTGATTATACCGGCATTCTTCTGCTTCTATTTTTTTAATCCTTTTTTCCAGTTTCCGTTTTGACATTGCATTCTCAGCCACAGTTTTCCTCCTTTCTAGAATAATGCATTCTCGCTGTCAACTTTTGATACTACTTTGTTTGCAATCATAATCAGTACAAATCCGACTGTCGACTGGAACAGCGCAGCCGCGGAACTCATGCCGATTTCGCCGCTTGTCTTAAGCGCCCGGAAAATATATGTATCTAATACGTTCGTAACCGGATACAGCGGGCCGGAGTTTTTCGGCAGCTGGTAAAACAGTCCGAAATCTGCCTTGAAAATGCCGCCGACCGACATAATCAGAAGAATGGTAATCACCGGCTTTAACAGCGGCAGCGTGATATACTTAATCTGCTGCCATTTCGTAGCTCCGTCTAATACCGCCGCTTCATAATACGTTTTGTCAATCCCGCAGATAGATGCAAGATATACAACCGTATTATAACCCATGCCCTTCCACTGGCTCATAAAAATAATGATAAACGGCCAGAACTTCGTTTCCGTATACCACGAAACCGCTTCGCCTCCAAACTGCTGAATCACCGCATTAAAATAACCTTTTTCCGGATTCAGGAATGCGAATACGCAGTAGCTGACTACAACCCAGGACAAAAAATACGGCAGAAACATCGAGCTTTGGTAAATCTTCATCATCCCTTTGTTTCGGATTTCGTTCAAAAGCAGTGCAAGCACGACCGGCACCGCTACGCCGAGGATAATAAACGTCAGATTATAAAGCACCGTGTTTCTTACAATAATCCACGCGTCCCCGCTGCTGAATAAGAACTTGAAGTTGTCAAACCAGACCGTTTCGCTTGTGAACAGGTTATAGAAAAACCCGTCCCCCGACAGCCGGAATTTCTTAAATGCAACCAGGATACCGAATAACGGCAGGTATGCAAAAAACAAAAACCATATGGCCCCGGGCATGCTTAAAATCAGCAGTTCTTTGTTTGCTGCAAGCTGTTTTAGGAAACCTCCTTTCGGCTTTTGCGCCTTGTTAACTGGAACACTCAATCGTAACCCCTCCTTTTTTGCACTGCATGCCTGTTTTCCGATTCGTTACTATGCAGTGCGTTTTTCTTTATCAATACTATATCATTGTGCACTTTTCATGAAAAGTTGAAAACTTTTAGGTTCGGTGTACAAATTGCAGATAATTAAACTGCCTGATTATGACAAAAAAACATCTGCCTGAACAGACAAATGTTTTTCGAAAATCTTTCCTATATTCTAAAACGAAAACTTTGAAATACCAAAAACTGGAATGGTATATACCTTTCCCGCCACACCGCCGTACGTATGTCCCTTTACAGCCAGAAGATAATCCGCCTTTCCTTTTTCCAGCACCTCTGCAGCCGTTTTTGCACTGTTTTTTCCTGCTTTTACTTCAATGGCATAGGTCTTCCCGGTGCTTAAGGATTTTGTATAAAAATCCAGTTCTCCCTTTCCCCAGGTGGCAAATGCGGGCGTTTCAAAAGCAAGCTCTTTCAGATAGCCGCTCCTCTGCTTTAAATTCAGATAAACAAAATTCTCACTGAGAATACCGTCGATATCGGAATCTTCACAGCCCGCCTGCTTTAAAAACAAAAACGCAAGGCCCATGTCCATAAAATAGCACCGCGCCTTCGCCTTAAAATCCAGGATGCTGCAGTTAGTTATTTTTCCCGCAAATCCGATAATACCCGAGCTGTGCAGCCAGTCCATGGCCCGGTTTACCACAGCTTTTCCAAGATTGCTGGAATAATCCTTTGCCACAATCCGCTGAAGCTCTTCACTGAAGCTGTCTTCCTCAAATCCCTTTTTCTCTTTCACAAGTATGCGCGCGATACTGCAGAATAAACTGCCGTAAGCCTCATAATCCAGAATATCTTCAAAATATCTGCGGCTTTCATTTGTAAACAGCCGGACAATTCCAAGCAGCTCCTGCTGGCATTCTTTTACAGAGGCACCGGATAAAACTTTAAGCACAACCGCCGGATATCCGCCAGTCTGCCTGTAAATCTCATAGCAGGAAGCAGTCTGCGCATAAGCTTCCCCGGGCCCGCCGCCCAGAATATCCAGCTGCTCAAACAGCTCCTTTTTCCCCAGCGCATCCAGAAATTCTTCAAAACTCAGCGTCTGGATTTCCAAAGATGCCGTATCGCCTGATGAATAGCGGAATTCTTTCTGCAGGATACGTCCCAGATAACTGCCTGTCAGAATAAAATCGCTTTCCAGACCGCGGGTAAATTCCCGAATACGGTTATAAATTTCCGCCGATTCCTGAATTTCATCAATAATTACAACGGTATCTTCTGCATCCGTAAACTCCGGCTCATATCGAAGCAGCAGCTCTTTTACCGGATTTAAGAACCGTTTTCCTTCTTTCATTTCCTTTCTGAGCTCCTGGTAAATCTCTAAAAAAATCTCACCGGAAAGCTCCAGGAGGTTTATATAGATTTTTTGTGCGTACTGTTCACTGGCAAATTTATTTACCAGATATGTTTTTCCCGCCTGCCTTGCGCCGGATACTTCCAGTGTCTTACGGCCCGGACACTGTTTCCATGCAAGGAGGCTATGATATGCTGTGCGTTTTAAATCTTTCATATGACTTCCCCGCTTATTTCTAATATTTTTTCATCTCCCTCATGGAAGCCGGCGACACCCCGTAGCACTGCTTAAATTTCCGGTAAAAATAACTGGTATCCACATACCCGGCCTCTTTTGCAATATCGTTGATTTTCATATTTGTATTCAAAATCAAATCTTTCGCAATGCTGTTTTTCGTATTGCTTAAATACTGTGCAAACGAATACCCGGTTTCCTTCTGGAAAATCTGTCCGAGATAAGAAGCGTTCATATGGTATTTATAAGCGAGCGTCTTTAAATTCATATCTTCTTTATAATTGCGTTTCACTTCCGCAATAATCTGGCGCACCACCGGAGTATACTGAGAATCTTCCTCATGCATGCACGCAATGATTTCGACGATTTCCGACACAAACGCAGTCTTAATGCCATGCATGTCATCCGCTCCGAAAATGGTTTCGATAAATTCCGGCAGGTCATGGAATCCCTGTGATTTCAGCTTATATTCCTTTTTCATATCCTCAAGCAGCACCGCCATTTTCACTGCCATCTGATAGAGTGCGGCGGCGGAAGCGTCCTTGCGGATGTTATTGATAAATAAATCTTCCATGTAATCCACCGCCTGCTGCTTTTCTTTTTTCAGAATCAGCTTGCGCAGCTTCTCCTCATCCATGCGTATCGATTCTGTTTTCCGGTTCTCCGTCCCGCTGTGGCTGATACAGCTGCCATAGCCTTCAATAATCAGATACTTCTGCAGCTTTCTCGCAGCCTGGTATGCCTTTGGCAGCTGTTCAAAATTCTGAAACGAAGGCCCTGTGCCAATAAAAGTCATCACATCAAAACGGCTTTCTATCTGGTTTTGCAGCTCCGCAAAATACTCCTGCGCCTGTACTTCATCCATTTGCTCCTTTCGCAGAATCAGCAGCAGACTGTCTGGCGGAAGATGCACAATCCGCATCTGTGTATCTTTTCTCAATTCCAGAATCACGTCCGTAATCTTATTTTCCTTCAGGCCGTCCATATTCCATTTCATGACGGCCGCATGGTAGCATCCGTCTTCCTTCAGGCCGAGCATCCCGGCAAACTTCTGTCCTTCTTCTTTTAAGGAGCTTCCATTGGAAGACTTCCCGCTTAAAAAATGCATCCACTGTGCTTTTTCATCGATATACTCAATTTTTTTCTTATCCATCTCCTCCAGCCTGTGTACCGTTTCGCGCAGCTGGCGTTCCAGTTCTTCTTCATTAATTGGTTTTAAAATATAGTTTTCCACTCCCAGGCGGACAGCCTGTCTTGCATAATCAAATTCATCATATCCGGTCAGAATAATAAAGCGGACCTGTTCTTCCTTTTCCCGGATTTTGCGAAGAAGCGTCAGTCCGTCCATTTCCGGCATGCTGATATCGGTAACTACAATATGCACCGGCTCCTGCTCCCACATCCTCAGCGCTTCTGCCCCGTCGTGCGCCATATGCACAACCATAAGTCCGAGAGACTCCCAGTCAAGTATATTTCGGATTCCCTGTAAAATAAGTTCCTCGTCTTCAACAATCATCACTTTTTTCATCCCCGGTCTCCTTCCCCTGCCCAATTTCCGGCACAATCTGTTTTCTTCTTCCATTCGTTATCTATACTGTATCCTGCGATGCCTGTTCCTCCTGCTGTCCGCTGCCCTGCATGTCAGTTTCCTCCTGCTGTCCGCTGCTGCGTCCGGCGGATATGTCTGGCTGCTCTGCAGGCTGAAAGCGCAGTATCACCCTCAGTCCTCCCTGCGGCCCCGTTTCCATGCGGATACCGTACGCTCTGCCATAAACGGCCTTCAGCCTCCGGTTTACATTTGCAATCCCGATAGAAGCCTGCTTTTGCATGGAATCATGCTCCAGCTCCCGGTTTTTTGCCGCAATCTTAGTTTCCTGCATCCCATTCCCGTTATCTTCCACAATAATCTGGTAACAGTCCTGTTTTTCCACCTTGATTTTAATATAATTATCCTGCTCCTTCTTGCGTATGCCGTGAATAAAATAATTCTCCACCACAGGCTGCAGCACGAACTTAATCACGGGCACATTCAGATATTCCTCCGGGCATTCTATCAAAGAGCGAAACTGATTCTGATAGCGGAATTCAAACAGCTCCATATACTTTTTACAGTAATGCAGCTCCTGCGCCAGCGTAATCACATCCGCTTCCTTAATCTGCGCGCGGAACGTAACCGCCAGGCTGTACAGCATCTTTCCTACTTCCCTGTCCCCGTTACAGATTGCCTTCATGCGTATCGCTTCCAGCGTATTATACAGAAAATGCGGGTTAATCTGGCTCTGCAGCGCCTCCATCTCCGCATTTTTCTGCTCGATTTCTGCCAGATAACGCTTCTTAATATGCTCGTCCAGATTCATGCACATCTGATTAAAGCAGCCGGATATCACATCCAGCTCATCGCCGTTTTTATCCAGCGGAATGCGCACATCCAGATTCCCGTCCATCACCACGTCCATCCCGTCTAAAATCCGGTTCAGCCTTTTTTCCAGCTGCTGCAGGTGATATCTCACAGACAGCCCGCCCAGAACCGCAGCCGCAATCCCGGCTGACACTATCATAACAACCGCCGAGACCGGTACTTTTGACGCATCATGTCTTTTGAGATAGCTGACGGTATGGTACTGCCCGTTCTGCGTCTGAATCACATAAGCATCCAGCCTTTTTTCAAGGACTTCTTTACGTCCGGCTTCGATAATGTCCTTTGCCGGGTATTCCCTGGCCGAATCAAATACCACGGTCCCTTCATCATTATATACCATCAGCTGGGCACGGGAATAATACTGCCAGATACTCTCAAACCGGCTGCTGCGAAATCCCAGAATCATGCATCCTTTTACCTGCATCGTCTGCGGATTGCGAATCTCTTTTAAATAAGAGAAATATTCCTCGCCTGCCAGATTATTTTTCTCAAAACGTTTCTTAAAAGCAGCATTCGCGCTCCTTCTGTAACTCTTTCCATCCCTGGTATATTCCGTAAGCTCGCCGCGCTCATAGCTGTAAAGCAGGATATGATTCAGACTGCTGTACGCCTGAAACGCATCCAGCAAAAACTTATCAATCCCTTTGTATTCTACATTTTTGTTTTCACTGTATACATTCAGCCGGTAGCGCAGATAATCCTGCGGCTCATCTGACATATAATGCAGCACATCCTTTAACTCCATGGCCGATTTATATAAATCCTCATGAATGTATTCGGCAATATCCGATGTATCTTCCAGATAAGACTGCGCGGATTCACTCATCATTTCCGTGTAATCCAGATTCTGTTCCAGAAAACGGTTTTTCGTGCTTGTGTAAAAATAAATGACCAGTGCGGATATGGCACAGACTAAAATGGCTGTATAAATGCACAGTAATTTGCTGTACAGCCGTTTGGAACCTCTTCTGTCCATGGGCTTGCTCCTTTTATAGAAATGCTGACGGATTGATTCCCTGCATATTTTATACAATGCAAAAAGAAGCGTGTGTCAGGCTTTATTTGCATTGCAGTAACTATGGCTATTATAACGGTATCGCTGCGGGCTTTCAAGATGGTTTTGCATAAATGAGGAATCTTTAGGGGTTTGGGGCGGGAGTAAGGGATATTTGGACGGGAATTTGCGAATGCGGGTATGCTTTTTTGAAGGGGTGAGGGGGAGTTTCTGCACGGACGCTGGGCGGAGAAAGTTTTTTCTTCGGATGTTCCGCTTCCAAAAAGCAGGAAGTTCTAAGTTTTCTGCGGCAAGGCTTGTGGCAGCGGACGGACCGGCGCCTGATGCCCTGGCGTTAAGGAGGAGGTTACTTTACTGGCATCAGGCAGGCGCCTTTTGGGGACTTCAAGGTTTTATCAGGCTGAAAGCTGTGTGTCCCCAAATCCTGGGTGTTGAGCAGAAAACTAAGAACTTCCAGCTTTTTTCCAGAGTCACATCCGAAGAAAAAACTTTCTCCGCCCAGCTGGTTTTCTCTGAATTTACAATGTATGGTTTTACTCTTTGGATAGTTTTTTTGTTTTGGTATCTCGTCTGAAGATAAGGCTTTCTCTGCTCAGCTGATTTTCATTGAATTTACAATGTATGGTTTTACTCTTTGGATAGTTTTTCTGGTTTTGGCATCTCGTCTGAAGATAAAACTTTCTTCGCCAGCTGGTTTTTTCTGAATTTACAATGTATGGTTTTACAATGCCCGATTTTACTCCTTGAATAATTTCTCTGGTTTTGCTATTTTATACAAATATAAATTTCTCTATACCAGCTGGCTTCTCTGGTTTTATTTTGGGCATTCTTCTTAAGGCATGGTATGTCAAATAAATTTATTTCTTTGTACCGTATCTTTCCCTTATTTTACAATCTCTGATTTTACTCCTTAAATGATAATTAAATTAAGGCATCCCCTCCTAAGAAAATTTTTACGCATTCAGCTTTTACACTCAGGCAGTTTCCTCACTTTGTAATTCAGAACCCCATTAAAAGAAAAAACTTTCTTCACCCAGCCACAGCTAAACCATAAATTCTCCCTCTGCCAGCCGCAGCTAAACCGTAAATTCTTCCACTGCCAGCCGGAAGGAGGAGATGTTTCCTTTCTGATGTGACTTTTGCGGAAAGCTGGAAGTTCTTAACTTTCTGCTCAATATCCAGGATTTGGGGACACACAGCTTTCAGCCCGATAAAACCTTGAAGTCCCCAAAAGGCGCCTGCCTGATGCCAGTAAAGTAACCCCCTACTTAACGCCAGGGCATCAGGCGCCGGTCCGTCCGCTGCCACTGCCTGGACGCAGAAAGTTTAGAACTTCCTGCTTTCCGCAAACGGAACATCAGAAAGGAAACATCTCCTCCCTCCGGCGTCCCTCCCAAAATAACGTCCCCCCAGCTCAAAACATGAAAAAGGAATGCAGCCATCAAAAACTCTGCATCCCCCTCAAAACCCTTCAGCGGCTCTCCAACTCCCGCATAACCCCCTGATTCATAAACATCACAAGAAATCCATAAACACTCCCCATAAACAGCACCGCAGTCCCCGCCGCTATCTCAAACGCCGCCAGCACAATTCCCAGCGCCGCAATATTTCCAATCGTAAGCACCGGCTTAGCAAACAAAAGAGTCACAGCCGTTTTCGCGGTCTGCAGGCTGCTCATTTCATAGCGGCTTGCGAGCATATAAAGATTTGGTGTCACAAGCACGGTTCCGGCAAACAGCAGCACAAAGAGAACTGCCAGCGGAACAATTCTAAGCTGTATCGTAAAGAATTCTATATTCGTCCAGAACATAAATATCAAAAACAGCTGTCCCGCTCCAAGCCCCGCCTTCTGTCCAAACCCGGAGCAGTAACCCTTTTTGTAATCATGCAGCGCAGTTCCTTCAGTCCCGCGAATCAGACGGTTCATCGCATACATCACCGCTGACAGCGCCGGAGCCATCGGAACCAGGCTGAGCAGAAATAAAGGCAGGCACTCCCGAATCTGTGAAGCTCCGATAAACAGCAGAAACAGCAGGACCGGCAGATTGGATATCAGGAATAAAAGGTTTGTGATGAAAAAATAGCATACTTTGTCACAGAAGGCGAGTATTTTTTCGATGTTAAATAATTCTTCCATGAAATCACTTTTCCTTTCTTTATGATAAGGAAGTTTATACTTCTAAAAGCAGTGTCTTAATCTCATATGCATGCATTTCCAAAGCAATTCCTTCCTTATTAGATGCTGTAAATTCTGTAACCGGACGCTCGCGCAGGTCGCATTCTGCCCATGTGCGCCAGGTAAATCCGGTTTTTACCGTTACCAGCTGCCTTGACCCTGCAAACTCGTGGAAGCGGATGACAAGATAGCGGCCGTCCTCTGACTTTTTCACGGCATCCAGCTCAATCTGTGCATTGTCAAACGATAGAAAGCTGTCATAGGAAAGCGTGCTCTGTCCGGCCAGTGCCTGCATCGGCTGGTTGAGCGCAAATGCTTCCTGGACGGTCTGTCCTTCTACAAAATCGCCCGGATGCGGAAGCAGTGCATAGGTAAATTCATGTTCACCCTGGTCCTGCAGATAGTCTGGATTCGTCCCGGCACGCAGCAGCGAAATGCGCATGACGTTATCTTTGATATCATGGCCGTATTTGCAGTCATTTAAAAGGCTGACTCCGTAACCGCGCTCGGATAAATCTGCCCAGCGGTGTGCGACGGTTTCAAATTTTGCCATATCCCAGCTTGTATTCCAGTGGTTCGGTCTTTTGACATTGCCGTACTGCACGTCATATGTTCCGTATGTAGAGCGGATATCTGCCGGAAATGCCGCTTTTAAGAGCTGATGCTGTTCGTGAAAATCCACCTTTGTCTGAAAATCAATCCTGCGGTTTAAGCTGTATAAAATCATATCCTGGCGAATCAGAGAATTCCGGTACTTCCATTCCATATGAACCGTCAGGCGCAGAGAGCCGTTCTGTGTGATTTCAAATACAGTAAGGTCTACAATTTCGCGCATTTTCTGCTGATAAAAGATGTCAATATCCCATGCATCGTTATCTAACGGCTTATCTTCAAATACCTGCAGTACATTTGCCCGCTCTCCTTTCGGAAGCACATCGCGGGAATATGTTTTATCGTATAATTTCGCAATCTGTCCGTACTGGTTTAAAGAAATCCGGTAGTACGGTGTTTCAATTTCCCTGCCATTTACAATAAATGCCGCTGTTTTCTTCTCCTGCTCTGCTGCTTCCGTCTGCTGCCCTGCCGCTTCACACTGCTCTGCCGCTTCCGTCTGCTGCCCTGCCGCTTCAAATACTATTGTCTTTGTACCCATTGCCGGAACGTTTCTGACATGAACATAGGTAACACCATGCTCTTTCTGCGAAATCAGTTCGTTTCCGTCTGCGTCACGGTAAATGCCCGGTACCTCATTTGCAACAGCCACAGTCTCATCCTTCATCCAGCCGGAAGCGTTGATGACGGTGTACGTGTTTTCTTTCGGGGCTAACAGGTTTGTTAAAGCCTGCTGCTCTGTGCTGCGGGCTGTCTGTTCGATAAACTGATAATCTTTTCTGCAGTCCTCATAAACCTCATGTATCGAAGAGCCCGGAATGATATCATGGAACTGGTTTGTCAGAAGATGCTTCCATCCTTTTGTCAGCTCTTCCTGCTGCGCTTTTGCAAAATTTCCCTGCGAAATGGCATCCATTACGGTCAGCCATTCCGTTCTGCGGTAAAGAAGCTCCATTCTGCGGTTCATGCGTTTGTTATATCCCTGGCTGGTATAAGTGCCGCGGTGGTATTCCAGATACAGCTCCCCGTCCCATGTATGGACATACTGGTCTGTATGCTCCACGGTATCATGCAGTTTTTCAAAATATTCCCGTGCTGTGGATATTGTTACATTCGGAAGGCCCGGGATTTTATCTAAGCGTCTGCGGTATTCAAGCATATCGCGGTTCACCCCGCCGCCCCCGTCGCCAAAGCCAAAGGAAATCAGAAGGTCCTGATTCACCTGCTTATCCCGGTAGGCATCCCATACGCCTTTTACCGTTCTCGGAAGCAGCTTGCCGTTATAGGTATAAAACCAGGAATCTTTTGGATTGCCCGGCTCCGGTGTCGTGATAAAATGCGTCAGCACCTCGCTGCCGTCAATTCCTTTCCAGATAAACGTATCATGCGGCATCCGGTTATACTGGTTCCAGCTGATTTTTGTCGTCATAAACGTATCGATTCCGGCTTTTTTCAAAATCTGCGGCAGCGCCCAGGAATAGCCGAACACATCCGGCAGCCACAGATAATGGACATCTCTGCCAAACTCCTCCATAAAAAACCTACTGCCGAGCAGTATCTGTCTGGTCAGAGACTCTCCGCTCGTCAGATTGCAGTCCGCTTCCACCCACATCGCGCCGTCTGCTTCCCAGCGGCCGTCCGCTACTCTTTTTTTGATATTTTCATAAATATCCGGGAATTCTTCTTTCATATATTCATATAACTGCGGCTGTGTCTGAAGGAACACATATTCCGGATACAGCTCCATCAGCCGCAGCACTGTCGAAAACGAACGGGAGCACTTTTCTCTCGTATGCTTTAACCTCCACAGCCATGCCGTATCGATATGGGTATGTCCTACACAGTGCACATGAACCATAGAATGCTTATCCATGGAGGCAATGCTTTCATTCAGCGCATCATCCGCCTGATGCAGCGACTCATAAAAATCCCCGCTGCCAGGCTCGGACCAGTCAATACAGTGACAGGCACGCTCCAGCGCCTTGGTCAGCTCATATTTTTCCGGCTGGGAATCTTCCAGCTCCAAAAGCGTCTGCCATATCATCGATGCCAGGTAATAAAAATCATCTGCCTTTTCATCCAGCCATGCTAAATCCGCACGCGCAATCCGGTGCTCCTGCTCTTTCGGAATTCCTCCGCCTTCTAATCCTGACCACAGGCGAAACGTAACATCCACATCCGTCCCGCAGAGCGCATCATCCAAAAACACTTCTTTATGATTCACGTCTACACCCTGATACATCGCGCCGTTTACATACAGCATCGATTCAAAACCGGAATTATTCCCCGCACCGGTATTGCCAAAATCAAAAATGCCGACGATTTTTCTCCCCTTCCATTCGCTGGGAAGCGAAATGACCTTATGCAGCCATAAATACTGGTCGCGCCCCTTCCACGTATCCCCGGTCTTTATCGTATCGCATGCATCAAAAGACGGGATTTTCGGATTGACTGCGCCCTGGCAGTCCGGGACTGTTTCAAAGCTCTCCAGTCCTCTTACATCCCTGTAGCGGTAGGAATCTATTTCCCTGATGCGTCTTTCTAATTTTCTTTCTGTCAAAAACATACTGTCCTCCCTGAACTGCCGTATGGCTTTTAATCACTATTTTTTTTGTTTCCTGCTTTCCTGTTTCTTATGAAAATCATTCTATGATACAGGAAGGAATTTTGCAATTCTGAGAATTCTAGATTTTATGAACATTTTTCAGAATGCGTAACGGTTCAGTCAGGCTGTCAGCAGAATACTGACCGGCATCAAAAAAAGAGTGTAAAGCCGGCCAGACCGCCAGTATCTTTACACTCTTTTACCGTATTTCTATTTTAATTTTACAGCACGCTGTACAGCGCTATCTTCTCTCCCTCTCTCTCTTTGCAAGATACGGCATAATCATGCCCAGCGCCGTCAGTACAACCGGTGTAATAATATTCAGCGCCATCGTAAATACGTCCGTCGAATACATACCCAGTATACAGCATGCCGCCGTCAGTACAAAGCACCATGCCCCGAAGAATTTCGCAACTGCCTGATTTTTCACAAACCGGTATTCTGCCGGTATGGAATCATACGCTCTGCGCAGCGCCAGATAAGCGACAAATACCCATAAATAACGAAGCGGCATACATACGGAATTCAGTTTCATAAGCTGAGCCAGCACGGCTGCTGCTCCCGGTACAAATGACTGGATTAAGATAATGCTTCCTGATAATACAATAATCAGCTTAATCCCGTTTACATAAGCTCCCTGTTCGTTTCTTTTCAGCATTGCGCTCGGAACGAATTCTCTGGCATCTTCATTGTCCAGCAGCATGCGAAGCGGCGCGTCAATGCTGACTACCAGTACAGCAAACTGGCCAATCATATTACAGAGCGCATACATTATCAGCAGGACATCTCCCAGCCCGTAATATTCCCCAAGCTTTTGAAATGCCCAGTAAGAACCATTCGATACATAAGAATTAAACACTTCCTCGCTGCTGTTGATAACCGACGGGTCAAACATCATTCCCATAGCTACCGTTCCTAAAATCGCGCAGACCACTACCATAACTGCCAGCGTAATCATGCCTTTCGGGAATCCCTTCGCAGGATTTTCTACTTTATTAACGTACGGGGAAATCTTCTCACATCCTCCTACGGCAAATACCAGAATCGACAGAGACGTAAAATACCCTACGTTAAACTGCGGAATCAGATTCTTAATACTGAAATCCATCGAAATAAATCCGCCGTCCGGGTTAATCGCCGGAGCCGCAAACATCATCAGAATATATAAAATGGACATGATAAACATGCTCGTTCCCGCTATGGAAGCCAGTTTCTTAAGCGGATTCAGCCCGCGGCTTGCCACCCAGCAGAAAAATAAAAATACCGCCAGTGTCGCTAACTGCACGCCAATCGTAGGAAATGTATCGTATGTCTCCGCATTGCGGAATACCGCCCAGCTTAAAGCCTTCAGCCCGCCGCTGCCTTTGCTTGCAATATAAGTAATATGGCACGCCCAGTACGTCCATCCCGCATAGTATGCCAGTTTCGGCCCCATCGTATTGTGAATCCAGGAACTGACACCGCCGCCGGATGTCTTAAAAGCAGAACCAAGCTCGCCGACCATCAGCGTATAAGGCACAAAGTAAAGCGCAAACATTAATATCCAGCTGAAAATTACCTGAATGCCATTAAAGTATACAAATCCGTTTAATACATTTCCAAACCCCCACACGCCTGAAAAGGCAATAAACGCCAGAGTATACCAGGTCATCTTTTTTGAATCTTTCATTCATGTTTCCTCCAATTACAATGTTCTTTTCGTCCGTTTCCGTTCATTATTGTGGATTATGGACAACTCATGAATTAATATAACATAAATATCTGTTCATTTCAACAATAAAATTTCATTCATCTGTCACTCCCGCGATACCAGGGCTTAAATCAGCTGTTCTCTTTTATCCTCCAGTATCCCTTTCTTCTTCCCCCGGCTCTTTCAATTACACCAGCCTTTTTTAATCCGGCAACTGCTCTCTGCACCGTTTTATATGACACTCCTAAACGGTCAGCTATTTCGGACAGCGAAATGTCCGTTTGCACTGTTATCAGTTCTAAAACCTTTGTATCCATGCGTTTTTCTTTTCGGACATCATTTGTCCTTTTAAATGCTTTATCAGTCACAGCCGCCGTAAACTTAACCGTAATATCATCTCCAAGCACAGTGTATTCCGGCATCCTGGCACCAATGGATTCACATTCCTCACAGATCTTCTGGATGCCGCGTCCCCATGCTTCTATATACCCAGTTCTGAAAAAGGTATTTGCCAAATCCGGATTATGCGGTCTGGAATGATGCGTTTTCATAAGGTTTTCTGTTGTCCAGTCACTTGGAAATACACATGCATTGCTAATATACATAGCCTCATCTTCTATTCGGATCTGAACCGGGATACCATCTTCCCACTTACAATGAATCAGTGCATTGTATACTGCCTCCCGCACTGCTTCCCTCGCATAAGGATACGTCTCTACCCGTATCTCTTTATCATAGGAAATAGCTGCTTTTAAATATTTCAAATAAATCAGTTCCACTACCCTGTCCGCAATCAGAATAAGTGAACCCTCTGCCACATCCTGATACTGAAGATCCGAACCCATGCCAAATTTTCCAATTTTCACATAACAGCCAGTAAAAAAACGCTGCGGGTTACGATAAAACAGCAGCACTGCAGCCCGTTTCAGTTTTCCTTCAGCAATCAGTCCCAGTTTATGAAGCAATTCCTCATTTGTACATTCCAGATCTTTACGTGTCATACGTTCCGTACGAACAGCTTCTCTGCGAAAAATTTCAAAGCTCTCTATATCCAGGTCCGCAGCAGAAACATAATCTATTGGAACTGCATCCCAGCGATATCCTGTCTTTCTGACAAGAAATTCTGTGAGTGCAGAACCTCGCAGCTGTTGTTTCGTACTTCCGCTCCGATAATGATACTCGCCATGATAACTGACCGGATAAGAGCTTGGATTTACTACAATCTCAATATATTGTTTTCCATTCTCCTCCAGGCAGTTTACATCAGCTATAATCCCCATTGTGTCCTTAATTTTATTTGGAATATCTTCCAGAAGTCTTTTGCAGTCAGCTGCACCGGTAATTTCCCCCTTATCATCAAGTCCAATATAAATGCATCCTCCCTGTGCATTAGCAAAACCGCATATCCATTTCAGATATTCATCTTTCCATGTCTGTTTATATTCTACGTTCTGACTTTCTGCCATACTTCTGTCCCTCCGCAAAAATACTGCATAACCGTCTGCTCCCAGGAAAAGATTGCTTATTAACAATTATTCACACTCACGCACATGCGCAAGCACCATCATAGCCAGTTTAAATGTCATCGCATCCTCAAATCTGCGTATATCCAGTCCAAGCATTTTTTCCAGCCGCTCCAGCCGGTACACGAGCGTATTGCGGTGCAGATACAGCTGTCTTGCCGTTTCTGAAATATTCAGATTATTTTCATAAAATTTCTGAATCGTATTCTGCGTTTCCTCGTCTAAATCATCCGGTATATGCGTGCCAAATACTTCATATAAAAAGACATTGCAAAGGTCCGCCGGAAGCTGCGCAATCAGCCTGCCGATGCCCAGTTTATCGTATGCAATCGTATCACGCTCCGTAAAAAAAGTCCGGCGGATACGAAGCGCCGTAGAAGCTTCCTGATAAATCCGTGCAAGCTGTGCAAAACCATCGGCAACCGTGCTGTACCCGATATGTGTCTGCACCATAGCTTCGGCACGCAGCGTATCGGCTAATGTCTGCGCAAACAGCTTTAAGCTGGCACTAATCTGCTCCGCGTCCGGCGGCAGAACCGCTTTTTTGCGCCGGCTTTTCGAAGGCTCGCCGGATGTTTTAAATTCTTTTAAGATATTCGATATATCTTTCATCAGCAGCAGATGCATTTCATCCAGCTCACAGAAAAAATCCATCTTATGCCCGGCAAACGCATGCTCTAACATCTCCGCAGCATAAGAATCCGCAAAACCTTCCTCGCATTCAATGACAAAAGCAGCCCAGGAAACAGGAGATAGTTTTAATTTCTTTGTCTGGCGGTTTATTTCTGCCGCTGAAAGAGTGCCGTTTACCAGATTTCTGATAAAACTGGATTTGGTCACAGAATCTTCCTGCGATTCGAGCAGATGCTGCAGCTGGCATACGGTCAGACGCCCGATTGTAAAAGAATCCGACGTAAAATTCGATACCAGCAGCACATAGAAAAGCGTATCCGAGCAGATGACTTTAAAATAATGAAATGAGCCCAGCGACTGGCTGTCCACATCCGAACCGATAAATTCCAAAACAGACGGTATCAGGGAATCATCCGATTCACCGGCACTGGCTGCGCAGTTTCCGCCCGAATCATATAATATCATAGGAATGCGTGAAATTTCCATGATTTCAGAGAGAATGGACTGAAATTTTTTCATAAAAGCAGTTCTCCATTTCCTAAATTTTGTCCTATCATTCAATTCATAAAAAAGAAAGGAAGCTAATACCGGGCTGGTAATATTGCTTCCTTCCTCCTGTGGCGCAACAGTTCAGATACCTTCCCTGCCGCATATAACTGCTGTCTGCGTTCTTATACTGCAGACAGTACCGCCCCGCCTCAGCAGAGCCGTAACTGCAGACTGCTTATTCAGATTTTAGTTTGTAATTGTCAGCTCTGTATCATGATCGAAAACATGAATCTTCTCAGGATTCAAAGCAAGTGTTACATGGTCGCCAAGACGTGCCGGAGTAGAAGATTCTACTTTTGCACTCATATTAGCGCCTGCAATCTGATAGTAAAGAATTACTTCAGAACCAAGCAGCTCGTAGCCTGTTACATTTGCATCAATCTTAGCTGCATACGTATTCATTTCATATTCAGAATCGCCGATATCTTCCGGACGGATACCCATAATAACTGTCTTGCCGTTATAACCGCCGTCAATCAGTTTCTTAGCCTTTGCAGGAGGCAGTGCGATAGAGAATTTGTCAAAGTTCAGTGTTACATCAGAGCCGCTTACTTTACAGGTAGCATTTACGAAGTTCATCTGCGGAGAACCGATAAATCCTGCTACGAATAAGTTGTTTGGCTGATTGTATAATTTCTGCGGAGAATCTACCTGCTGTACAACGCCGTCTTTTAATACAACGATTCTTGTACCAAGTGTCATAGCCTCTGTCTGGTCATGTGTTACATAGATAATCGTAGCTTTTAATTTGTGATGCAGTGCAGAAATCTCAGTTCTCATCTGAACCCTCAGCTTTGCATCCAGGTTGGATAACGGCTCATCCATAAGGAATACCTTCGGATTACGAACGATTGCACGGCCCATGGCAACACGCTGTCTCTGACCACCGGAAAGAGCCTTCGGCTTACGGTCTAATAACTGCTCCAGGTCAAGGATTTTAGCTGCTTCTTTCACCTTCTTGTCGATTTCATCCTTCGGAACTTTTCTCATTTTAAGACCGAATGCGATGTTATCATAAACCGTCATATGCGGATATAAAGCGTAGTTCTGGAATACCATTGCAATATCCCTGTCCTTCGGCTCTACATCATTTACACGTCTGCCATCGATTACAAGGTCGCCGGAAGAAATATCTTCAAGTCCTGCTACCATACGCAGTGTTGTAGATTTCCCGCAGCCGGACGGTCCTACGAAAATAATAAACTCCTGGTCTGCAATTTCAAGATTAAAATCCTTAACAGCTTCGAATCCGTTTGGATATTTTTTACAGATGTTTTTCATTGATACACTTGACATTCTTTCAATCCTCCTGATTTTAGTAGTGGTATTATTAACGGCCGTGATGCCCCCGCACCAGCCGTTAAGTTTGCTTTGTATGTACGGAACTATTTCTTTTATAAGTGATACTATAGCAAAAGATGCGGGGTTTGGCTATAGGGTGAAATTCTAAAGATATGAATGCGGGGCTGGGAATTTGACGAAAAACGGGAGGATTGCGGGGGTGGTTCGTCAAATTGACAGAAGGATGAGGGGATTTTTAAATGAAATGACTAATATAGCTTTTGCAGGGGGATTTTTTTGGGAGGGGACAGAATGTTTATCTTTTCCGTGACAATCCGCCGTCAGTCTGATATAATAAACCCCGGTATACTGCCCGCTAATTTTCATGTAACACATACGAAAACCAGCCGGGCGGCGGAGCCAAAACATCCCCGCCCGCCTTTCACATTTAAAACAGGAGGAACCCCCTATGTTCTGGAATAAAGCAGCCAGATTTTATGATTTTTTCGAAACTGTCTATAACGGCAAAGTTTACCGCAGCCTCGGCAAAAGAATCGCACTGGAAATGGACCCGGACGACACCGTGCTTGAATGCGCCTGCGGTACAGGCATCATCAGCAGACAGATTGCCCCAAAATGCCTGCAGTTAACCGCAACAGATGTTTCCAAAGGCATGCTGAGGCAGACAGCAAAAAAGTGCCGCAGATTTGACAACGTTAAAATCCGGCGCGCCGATATCATGCATTTAAAATACCAGGACGGCACGTTTGATAAAGTAATCGCCGCAAATGTCCTGCATCTGCTCCAAAACCCTGCCGGCGCGTTAAAAGAACTGGAACGGGTCTGTAAAACAGGCGGCAGAATCATTATTCCTACTTATATTAATGCGTCAGAAGGAGTGAACCGGAAGGCTGTGCACCTTCTTGAACTGGCTGGAGTCCGGTTTATGCGGCAGTTTGATATCCGCTCGTACAGACAGTTTTTCGAACATGCCGGATACAAAAACTTTGACTGCTCTGTTATTTCCGGAAGAATGCCCTGTGCGATAGCGGTGATTACAAAATAATTGTTATGCTCATTAAAATATGCAAAGACTTCCGTACATATGAAATGTATCGGAAGCCCTTTTCAGCAGTTTTCCTGATATTCTGTTCCTGTTTTAAATCAGCAGATATCTTTTATAATATCAAAACAGTCAAATGTCGCAAAATAGTCCTTCGGCGTCTGCGCCCTTCGTATCAGCTGCGCCGTGCCGTCTTCTTTCAGCAGCACCTCTGCGGACCAGAGTCTTCCATTATAATTATAGCCCATTGCAAACCCATGCGCCCCCGTATCGTGAATGACTAAAAGGTCGCCTTTTTCAATTTCCGGCAGCATACGGTCCACAGCAAACTTGTCATTATTTTCACAAAGGGAACCCACAACATCATATTTATGGTCGCAGGGAGCCTCTTCTTTTCCCATCACTGTAATATGATGATAAGCGCCATACATTGCAGGACGCATCAGATTCGCAGCACATGCATCCACACCGATGTAATCCTTGTATGTATGCTTCTCATGCACTGCTTTTGTCACAAGGCAGCCGTAAGGGCCTGTCATAAACCGTCCCATTTCAGTATAAATCGCAGTATCTCCAAGTCCTGCCGGAACCAGCACTTCATCAAAGACTCTGTGCACGCCCTCCCCAATCGCACGGATATCATTCGGCGTCTGGTCCGGCCTGTAAGCAACCCCTACCCCGCCGGATAAATTAATAAAGCTGATAACAATGCCAAGCTTTTCCTTAATTTCCACAGCCAGCTCAAACAGTGTCTTTGCCAGTACCGGATAATAGTCATTCGTTACCGTGTTGCTTACCAGAAAAGAATGCAGCCCAAAACGTTTCGCGCCTTTTTCTTTTAACATCCGGTATCCTTCAAACAGCTGTTCTTTTGTAAAGCCGTATTTTGCGTCCTGAGGATTGTCCATAATACCGTTGCTGATTTCATAAACACCGCCCGGATTATAACGGCAGCTGATGGTTTCCGGTATTTTTCCAATCGTCTGTTCCAGAAAATCGATATGTGTAATGTCGTCCAGATTTATGACCGCGCCTAATTTATCAGCCAGCTCAAATTCCCCGGCCGGTGTATTATTAGAAGAAAACATAATCTGCTCCCCGCGGATTCCAAGCGCATCCGAAAGCATCAGCTCTGTCTCGGAAGAACAGTCGCAGCCGCAGCCATATTCTTTTAAAATCTGAATAATAAACGGATTCGGCTCTGCCTTAACCGCAAAATATTCCCGATAGCCTTTATTCCAGGAAAACGCATCCTTTACTGCCTGGGCATTGGCCCGTATTCCTTTTTCATCATATAAATGGAACGGCGTCGGAAACTGCTTCACAATTTCCTCAAGCTGCTCTTTTGTTACAAACGGTTCTTTCTTCATGATTCTTCTTTTCTCCTCTGGTTTTCTTCTCCGAAATTTCGCCAAAATCACTCTACAACAGGATACGGGAAAAATCAAGTGTTTTTTTAAGATATCCGAGCAATTCAGGCAAGGGGGGGATATTTTGGCCTCTCGGAACAGTTCTGGCAAAGGGGGGGAGGATATCTGGCCTCTCGGACGCCGGGAGAGGGGATTTGCACGGTCTTCCTGCGGCTGCTCCGGAATGTTAAGAATCCCTAAGCATTCTGCATTTACGCTGTGGCTGCGGACGGGACGCGGCACCTATTCGCCCTGGCTGAATGCCAGCAGCTACCGGTGCCGCTGCGGCTTCGCCGCCTGGTTATTGTGGCAGAATGCTAAGGGATTCTAAACATTCCTCCGATGCCGCAGGAAGACCGTGCAAATCCCCTCTCCCGGCTGGTTTCTGGCAGACGATACATGAGATATTCCGGGTGCGGCACCATTTGCAATAACTTTTTTGGAATGCTGTTAAATTAAGGGCTTTCAGCTTTTCCATTTGCTCAGGATATTTCAAAAACAATGCAAATGAATGGATAAAACGGTAAATAAGTTAAGCAGATTTCCGCCAAACCCGCTCTATAAGCTGGCTTTCGTTAAGTTAATGCATATGGGGTGCGGCACCATTTGCAATAACTTTTCTGGAATGCTGATAAATTTAAAGCGTTCAGCTTTTCTGTTTGCCCGGAATTTTGCAAAAATAATGGAATTAAATACAGGCAATAGTTAAAAAAGATGGCTGCGTAAAGCAAATTCCTGCTAAACCCTCCATATAAGCCGGCTTCAGTTAAATTAATACATATAAGGTGTGACACAGATACTTCCCAGCAGCAGTTTACATTCTGCCTTCCATAATAACATTTTAGCAGCAAATCAGCCGTTTTCATGTAAAGCCTGTGAAAATCAGCCGGGTGACGGGAAGATGCACTGGCTTCCTGCGGCATTGGAGGAATGTTTAGAATCCCTTGGCATTCTGCCACAATAACCAGGCGGCGA
>CANDJC010000050.1 GCA_947384955.1 uncultured Eubacterium sp.
AGAATCCCTAAGCATTCTGCATTTACGCTGTGGCCCCGGACGGGACGCGGCACCTGGTTCGCCCTGGCCTGCAGCCAGCAGCTAAAGGTGCCGCTTCGGCTTCGCCGCCTGGTTTTTGGGCAGAATGCTAAGGGATTCTAAACATTCCTCCAATGTCGCCGGAAGCCGGAGCATCTTCCCGTCACCCGGCTGGTTTATGAAAGATTATACGTGAAAATATGTAAAAGCTGAACTAAACACCAATGCGTAGGAAGCGGGAGCATTTTCCCGTCACCTGGCTGGTTTATGAAAGATTATAAGTGAAAACCAGTAAAAGCTGAGCTAAACACCAGTGTCGCCAGAAGCGGGAGCATTTTCCCGTCACCTGGCTGGCTTATGAAAGATTATATATGAAAACCAGTAAAAGCTGAGATAAACATCAGTGTCGTCAGAAGCCGGAGCATCTTCCCGTTACCTGGCTGGCTTATGAAAGATTATAAGTGAAAACCAGTAAAAGCTGAGCTAAACACCAGTGCCGTCAGAAGCCGGAGCATTTTCCCGTCACCTGGCTGGCTTATGAAAGATTATATATGAAAACCAGTAAAAGCTGAGATAAACATCAGTGTCGTCAGAAGCCGGAGCATCTTCCCGTTACCTGGCTGGCTTATGAAAGATTATAAGTGAAAACCAGTAAGAGCTGAGCTAAACACCAATGTCGCTGGAAGCGGGAGCATTTTCCTGTCATCCGGCTGGTTTATGAAAGATTATATATGAAAACTAGTAAAAGCTGTGCTAAATTTTTATATGGCAGGCTGCCAGGAAAATTCTGCCGGAAAGATATTCACACCTTGCCGTCCATATATTTCAACGTAACATTTTTCGAAAACCAGCCGGGAGAGGGGATTTGCCAGATATTCCAGGAGCATTGGAAGAATGTTTAGAATCCCTTGGCTTTCTGCTCGAAAACCAGGCGGCGAAGCCGAAGCGGCACCTTTAGCTGCTGGCTGCAGGCCAGGGCGAACTAGGTGCCGCGACCGTCCGGTGCCACAGCGTAAATGCAGAACGCCTAGGGATTCTTAACATTCTGGAACAGCTCCTGGAATATCTGGCAAATCCCCTCTCCCGGCGTCCGAGGGGCCAATATCCCCCCTCTTGTCTGAACAGTTACACCCTAAATTATAAAAAAACAATAAAATGTAAATTTTTTCTCGCTATCTGGGAAAGATATGTTATAATGATATAGATTAAGAAAAGTGCAGTGCAGTCACTGTACTTTCAAATAGAGCGGAAAGGAGAAGAAGTAACATGAATCGATTAGATGAATTACATGGATTACTGTCTGAAAATGTAGCAAAGGCCGGTGCTCTTCTTAAAAAAGAGGAAGAAGCTGAAAAGAAAAAAAATAAAGCCGTATGGATTTTCGCAGCGCTTGGCATTATCGCAGTAGCAGCTGCAGCTATTTATGGCTTATACCGTTTCTTTGCACCAGATTATCTGGAAGATTTTGAAGACGATTTCGATGATGACTTTGACGATGACTTCTTTGAAGACGAAGAAGAAAAAACAGAAGAGTCAGAAGAAGATGCGAAAGAAGAAACAGCAGAAGAAGATACTGTTACAGATGAAATGACAGAAGAATAAGAATTGTCAGATTATGAACTGTTAAATTAAGAACTGTTAAATTAAGAACTGTCAGGTAACAAATAAGAAATAGCAAATAAAAAATTGCAGATAAGAAGTAACAAATAACAAAAGAAATGACAAATTAAGAATTAAAATGAGAAACTGACCGGGAAGTAATTTCTGGTCAGTTTTTTACGGTAATCAGACGGAAGGGATGAGTGGATGAAAAAAGGACAGACTGGCGAAGGGACTGTTATAAAAGCAGAATTTCCGAATAAAGGAATTATTTATACAGAAGAGGGAGAAAAAATTGTTGTGAAAAACGCTGTGCCGGGACAGAAGCTTCGGTTTTTAATCAGTAAGAAAAGAAAAGGGAAATGTGAAGGGCGTGTTTTGGAAGTGCTGGAAAAATCACCGCTGGAGCGAAAGGAGGCAGCCTGCGTGCATTTTGGCAGCTGCGGCGGGTGTACTTATCAGAATCTGGATTATAAGCAGCAGCTGGCATTGAAAGAAGAGCAGATGAAAGAACTGCTGTTTCCAGCAGTGCAGCAGGCAGATACGGCGTGGTTTGAAGGAATCAAGCCGTCTCCGGTTCAGTACGGCTACCGTAATAAAATGGAATTCTCTTTTGGCGATGAATATAAAGACGGCCCGCTGGCGCTTGGAATGCATAAAAGAGGCAGTTTTTATGATATTGTAACGGTAAGCGGATGCAGGATAGCGGGCAGTGACTATAATCAGATTCTACAGGCATCGCTTGCCTATTTTTCAGAAAGAAATGTTACCTATTTCAAAAAAAATTCCCATGAAGGCTATTTAAGGCATCTGCTGGTAAGAAAAGCCGCAAACACAGGGGAGATTTTAATTGCGCTGGTGACGACAGGGCAAAGCTGCGGCACACAGCCGGAAGATGTTTTGCTGGAAGGGTTTCGGGAGGCTCTGCTGCGGCTGAAACTGGATGGAAAGATTGTGGGGATTCTGCATACAAGAAATAACAGTGTCGCGGATGCGGTAATAAATGAAGGAACGCAGATTTTGTACGGTCAGGATTATTTTTATGAAGAGCTGCTGGGAATGAAGTTTAAAATTACTGCATTTTCTTTTTTCCAGACAAATTCGCTCGGAGCGGAGGTATTGTACGAGACAGTCAGGGATTTTATCGGAAACCTGGAGTATGGAAAAGAGAGCGTTGTTTATGATTTGTATTCCGGAACGGGGACGATAGCGCAGATGATGGCGCCGGCGGCGGGCAAAGTGATTGGCGTGGAGATTGTAGATGAGGCGGTTCGGGCAGCAAGGGAAAATGCGCAGCTGAACGGACTTCAAAACTGCGAGTTTATTTCGGGGGATGTGCTGAAGGTGCTGGAGGATGGGATGATAAAGGACAGGCCGGATATTATTATTCTGGACCCGCCGCGGGAAGGAGTGCATCCGAAGGCACTGCGCCGGATTCTGGATTTCGGGGTGGAGCGGATTGTGTATGTATCGTGCAAGCCGACCAGCCTGGTGAGGGATCTGGCGGTTATGCAGGAGAGCGGATACCGGGTGGAGAGAGGGTGCTGTGCAGATATGTTCCCCGGGGTGTATCATGTGGAGTGTGTCGTGCTGCTTTCAAAACTTCATACAAAACAGAATATAGAAGTGGAATTGGAAATGAGAGAGATGGATTTAACTGCGGCGGAAAGCAAAGCAGCCTATGAGGAAATCAAGGATTATGTACTGGAACATATGGGGTTGAAAGTCAGCAGCTTATATATCGCACAGGTAAAAGAGAAATGTGGAATTATTGAGAGGGTGAACTATAATCTGCCAAAATCAGAAAATTCCAGACATCCGAAATGCCCGCCAGAGAAAGAAGCGGCTATAAGGGAGGCGTTGGAGCATTTTCGGATGATTTGATGTATCTTTAAAAATGGTGGGGCGTTCCCTGTGTGCTTACTCAGAAAAAGCAGATAATACAATCAACGTAAAGACGAATTTTATGATGTATTTTAGTTAAGGGTTTCGCTGAAGAATGTATGTCTGAATACTCTCTGATGGCCAGAAGACTTTTTGGACATGGAATATGGAGAAGAGGGATTGGATAGAGATGACACGGGAAAGCTGGTTCTATAATGGAAAAGAACTGTTAATGGTTCCTAAGTGGATTGTAAGGCACAGATATCTTTTCAAGGCACATCAGTATTTATATGGTGTGATCGTAAAAAGAATGCAGACAGAGAAGGGATGGGAGGATATGAAAAAAATAGATATTTTGAATAACCTTCCGAAAAATAGCGAACACTGGGAATACGAAAGTGTGATTGAATATACAATAAAACATCCAGATGCCTTAGATGAATACCATAGCCGTATTCCAAAATATTATAGCCGTGCCCATGGCATTATGGGTGATGAGGATTTAGATGCTGTTATTTACGGTCGGAAAATTATAGAGGCACCCTGATGGCAGTCTGTATAAAAGATTACATAGAGCAGCATGTAATTTGGACTTTTATTTTAAGGCAGGAATATGCCGGCTTATTATAGAATTTGCATGAAAAAACGCCTTATTATCAAAACTATGTTGATAATAAGGCGTTTAACTATATAAATTTTAACAACTGATTTAATTTATGCGGTTCATTTTCATAAGCCGGGTTAGTAATACGGACATCAAATAATTTGAATTTATTTTGACTGTAAAAATCCAGAAGAAATGCATTATCTTCGCATTCTAAAAATTCTATAATGCCACCAACGGAATATTTCAAATTACCAATAGCTTCTAATGCAAAATCCAAAAGAACAGACCCGCCAATGCGTTTGTCTTTAGGCAGGGCGAAATTTTTGCCTAATTGTGCAATCAAATAAGCCGCTGTGGTATAGCAGCCGCTTGCGGCATCCAGTATACTTACACGTGCCAGTTTCTTAGCCATTGTTTTACTGATATTGCCTGCATTGATGGATATAGGTTTTACTGCAAGGGTAAAATAACTTGCAAGGGAGGCATCATCCGCATTGAAAACCAGGTATGTGACAGACTGGTCTTTTTTTGTAAATTCAATTGCATTATGCTGTAAAAAATGTTGGACATCAGGATTTGGGCATTCAAAATCAGAAAGCAGGGCATATAGATTTTCCTCACCGATATACGTTGAGTTTATTTTTATCTAAATAAACCGGGATGTTAACCACATAATACTGTTCAGACATTCTTTTTAGTCCTTTTTTTCATTAATGTTAAAATTTCATCAGGATTTGTCAGCTGGCGTCCGGGAAGAATTTTCCTGGGGCTGCGGTCATGTTCGGCTTCCTCCAGTGCGGTGACAAATTTTTCAATGCTTTCAGGACTGGATATGACGAAATTATGGGTAATGCTTGAAGTTGCCATAGCAGAACCTCCTTTCTTAACGTAATCAATAGTTTGTATCATTTAAAATTGAATCTACACAAGATGAAACATTAATTTAAATTATTATATTCGACGTAGAAAGGGAAATCAATAGAAAATTAAAAATCTGAAATGAATTTACATTGGAGAAAACCGTGGAAGTATCTGGATGAAGTGATTGCTGCCACGCAGACAGTGTATGAGCAGAACAGCCATACCATTGAATTGTCAGAACCGCTTCGGGAACTGGAACAGCAGATGAATCAGATTAAAATGTCCATATTGCTTAGTCAGAAAGCGGTAAAAGAAGCAGAGGACAGGAAAAATGAACTGGAGAAGAATTCTATCCTTCCCTTCCTGCGGCTTCTTAGGAAAAATTACGTTCGATATTAGGAAGTTCTTAGGATTATTCCAGCTTAAAATTTGAGAATGAAATGATGGGGGAGTCCTATCGGAACATCTTTGGATACTCCCGTGATTTCACGGTAAAAGGTTATCTTGAGTATGCAGCCGCATGGAAAGACGTTCCGGTAAGGGAAACTACAAAGAAAATCAATTACCTTCTGGATATACTCACGCTTTCTGATGTAAAAAGGAAAAAAATTGCAAAGCTGTCAGGAGGAATGAACCTTGAGCAGAAAGAATATCCGACAGCCGGACAGTTTGCCGCAGATGAGTATGCAAAGCTGAAACAGCCATTCTATCTGTTTCCCGGTATGCGCAGAGATGCTTTTGACTATACAACATTGTATATTTTAGTTTTATCAATCCTTTGAACCGCTATTGCGGCTCCGATTTTTGCAAATGAATATCAAACCGGGAGTGACAGTATTTTACGCTGTACCAGATACGGGCGCATGAAATCAGCTGTCACAAGGATTTTAGCAGCCAGCAGTATATTCATAGTAATTTTTGTTTTGGGAATGTCAATTCATTTGTTAATCCTGAACCTTGCATTTGGCACAGATTGTCTGGAAACTTCTTTCTAAATGTTGTTTTCAGTTATCAATCTGCCAAATACGAACTTAGGGCAGCTTCAGGCTGTTCTGGTATTGACTGGATTGATTTCAGTATTGGCAGTCATTAGCTGCACATTTTTCCTATCTGCCAAGTGTAAGGATTCATTAACAGTGCTGCTGATTTCTATGGTAATACTGTTTTTGCCTATATTCGCTTATGGGACTTTAGGTGATACATGGATTGGAGGAATTTTGCCGTCCGCAGGCATTGATATGAAAAATAATTTTCTTTATCAGCTCTGCGATTTTTGTTTTCTGCATATTGGGGGAATGAGTTTTTGGACACCATATGTTATCATTTTATCAGCAGTAATAGAAATACCTGTATTTCTGTTTTTGGCAGTTCATTCATATTGTAAGCATCAGGTTTAGCAAAAATTTTGAATGGTGCAATATGATTCAGGACATGTGGAAGCTGTGTGTCTGCTTTCTAAACTTCACGCAAAACGGAATATAGAAGTGGGATAGAAAATGAGCAAGATGGATTTAACTGTGGCGGAGAGTAAAGCCGCCTATGAAGAAATCAAGGATTATGTACGGGAACATACAGGATTAAAAGTCAGTAGCTTGTATATTGCACAGGTAAACAGGAAATAAAACAGGTAAATCCGAAAAATGAAGATATTTTACAAGACGCAGGAAAAAATAAAAGGTAAAATGGCTCTTGACAAAATTCAAAAATTCGGAGGTAATCCACATGAAGAAAGAAATAAGGACAGTGGTGTATGATGATGAATTGAGGATGGAGGCATACCGCTTTGAGGGAATCGTGCAGCCGTTTCCAAGCCATTTCCATGAGCATTATGTCATAGGTTTTGTGGAGGATGGGGAGAGGGTGCTTTCCTGCCGTGACAGGGAATATGCTATAGAGGAAGGAAGTATCGTGCTTTTCAATCCGGGTGACAGCCATGCCTGTGTGCAGAGCGATGAAGGGACGTTTGATTACCGGGGCTTTAACATTTCAAAGGAGGTCATGCTCGATCTGGCGGAGGAAGTTACCAGGAAACGGGAGCTTCCGGGATTTTCAAAGAATGTTATCTGCGATGAGGAGATAGCCTGCCACCTGCGCCCGCTGCATGAGATGGTCATGAAAGGAACGGGGGAGTTTAAGAAAGAGGAAACCCTGCTGTTTCTGCTCTCATACCTCATCCAGAATTACGGGAAGCCTTTTGAAAGCTGCGTCCCGGAGTGCAGGCAGGAGATTGAAAAAGCCTGTGAATACATGACAGCGCATTTTACGGAGCGCATTTATTTAGACCAGATATGCCGCCACGCCGGGCTTAGTAAGTCAGCGCTGCTGCGGGCTTTTACGAAAGAAAAAGGAGTCACGCCTTACCGTTACCTTGAAACAGTCCGAATCAATAAGGCAAAAAAGCTGTTATCGGAAGGAGTTCCGCCCGTGGAGGCATCAATCAGGACAGGGTTTTCCGACCAGAGCCATTTTACAAATTATTTCAATCAGTTCATAGGGCTTGCGCCGGGGACTTACCGTGAAATATTCTCGGATAAAGAAGGGGGTGGCGTGCAGCATGGGAAATAGGAGATCAGCCGGGCACAGCGCACTCCGCTTTATCGGGTGTCTGGCAGCGCTGTTCACCATCATCATATGGGGGACGACATTCATATCCACCAAAGTCCTGCTTACGGATTTTAAGCCGGTGGAAATACTGTTCTTCCGCTTTGTCATGGGATTTGCGGCATTATTTTTGGTTTGCCCGCACCGTATGAAAGGCGTGGGGCGCAGGCAGGAGCTGACTTTCGTGCTGGCGGGCCTGTGCGGGATATGCTTATATTATCTGCTGGAGAATATCGCGCTTACATATACGATGGCATCCAGCGTGGGAGTCATCATTTCCACTGCACCGTTTTTCACGGCAATCCTGTCACGCCTGTTCCTGAAATCAGAAGGGAAGCTAAAAGCAAATTTTTTTATAGGCTTTGTGGTGGCAATGGCGGGTGCTGCGCTGATCAGCTTTAACGGCTCTAAACTGGAACTGAATCCGATGGGGGATTTGCTGGCAGTCCTTGCGGCTTTTGTGTGGGCGTGTTATTCCATACTGACAAGGAAGATCAGCAGCTTCGGCTGTCCGGTCATACTCACCACGCGGAGGACATTCTTTTACGGCATCCTGTTTATGGTTCCGGCATTGTTCCTTTTCGATTTTGAAATCGGGCTGGAACGGTTTGCCGATGTGACGCATCTGCTCAATATCCTGTATCTTGGGCTGGGGGCATCCGCACTCTGCTTTGTGACATGGAACCTTGCGGTAAAAGTGCTTGGCGCAGTCAGGACCAGCGTCTATATTTACATGGTTCCCGTCATAACGGTGGTGACTTCCGTGCTGGTGCTGAAGGAGCCGGTGACGTGGGTTTCCATTATGGGGACGGTTCTGGCGGTTGCAGGGCTTTTCCTTTCTGAATATAACGGGAAGGGGAGTGGGAACAGTGAATGAGCCTGCGATAAGGACGGAGGAGCAGATCATCAGCCTGTTCCCCGACAGGGAAACGCAAGTCTGCCGGGGATGGGTGCTGAAAAGAATGGAAATGGGAATGATGGGACGAAATATGTCACGGCGGTAGAGACGGTTATTGGGATAAAGCGCCAGGGGCTTTTATTTCTGCCGGACGGGAATCTGCCGGATATAGGCATGGAGGGATATCCTGCGGTTTGCAGCGGCAAATGGAATCGTAAAGATACTGGCAGACATTCCGGGAAGGGAAGGACCGCCGGAGCAATATGGGCGGCTGGGCTTTCCCTCCAAAGAACAGGAGGATTGAAAGATGGATTTACAGAATGAAAAATGCGTCATGGTGATTGATGAGAACCTGCCGCTTGGCATCATAGCGAACACGGCGGCTATTATGGGCATTACGCTGGGGAAGCAGATGCCGGAGGCCGTAGGTGCGGATGTGTATGACAGGACGGGAAACGGGCATTTGGGAATCATTGAATTTCCGGTGCCAGTCTTAAAAGGCAGTGCGGAGGTAATCAAGTCTGTCCGTGAAAAGCTGTATGAACCGGAATTTTCGGACTTGACGGTGGCAGATTTTTCAGACCTTGCACAGGGCTGCAAAACCTATGACGAGTTTATTGAAAAAATGAAGGATGTCTCAGAAACGGAGCTGAATTATTTTGGTATTGCCATTTGTGGGGCGAAAAAGAAGGTTAATAAATTGACGGGAAGTATGGCGCTGCTGAGATAAGGGGTGTAAGAAAATTTTTATGGTATAATTCAGTGGATGTTATTACTTTAGCGGGAACGATATTCTGCCGAAGTGTTACGAGCAGCGGTATTGTAAACGGGGTAATCCAGCTCCAATATGGAGGGCATGGGACGCAGTTCAATGTTAAACGGCATACCTGCTTATTCTCTCCCATTTACAGTGGAGGACGCGCCGCAGCCGGAAACAGTCTGGTGACGATTCCTTATACTGTCAGAAGAAATGACAGGTATGGTTCGTTTTAACATAGTCAGGCATGGGCAGACGCTTTTGAACAGCTTAGACTGGGCACAGGGATGGGCCGATTCACCGTTCACAGAAGCAGGAAAGCCAGTCAGGGTTTTCCTGCTGATTTTTTTGTGCAGCATGGCGGCTGAATGTCCAGCCTGTCCAAGAAGCCTGCGCCCCAATTGCACATGGCATCCAGTACGGGAATGATGCTGCGTCCAAATGGGGTGAGGGAGTACAGTGTCCTGGGCGGCTTGTCCGGGATGACTTCCCGGTGCAGCATCCCGCATTCCTCTAAATCATGTAACTGCTGCGACAGCATTTTGGGTGTCGCTTTCGGGATCATGCGCTGCAGCTCCATGTAGTGGAGCGGTTTTTCTATCAGATACCAGAGGATGAGCGGCTTGTATTTCCCGCCGATTAAAAACAGCGTGGCTTCAACCGGGCAGTTGAACTGGTCTTTTGAATATTCCATTGCATACCTCCAACTTTTAATAACTACCCTTTTGGGAAGTATCTACCCAAAAAGTGCATTCTTGCGGAATTTCTGTGTCCTGCTAAAATGGGGACAACGGTTAACCAACACGTTCAGTATATAACAGAAAGAGAGGATTTGCCACTATGGATTTTATCGAAATTGCAAAGAAGCGTTATTCCGTCCGGGGCTATAAGGACAGAAAGGTGGAGGAGGAAAAGCTGAAAAAGATTCTGGAGGCCGCCCACGTTGCGCCGACTGCGGCCAACCTCCAGCCCGTCCGGCTGATTGTTGTGCAGAGCAGTGAGGGGCTTGCGAAGATTGGGAAAGGGGCGAACCTTTACGGAGCGCCGCTGGCGGTCATCGTCTGCGCCGACCACGGAAAGGCATGGGTGCGCCCGTTTGATAAGAAGCAGACCGCCGACATAGACGCCTCCATACTGACAGACCACATGATGCTGCAGGCAACGGAATTAGGGCTCGGCTCCGTGTGGATTTGCTATTTCAAGCCGGATGTTATCAGCAGGGAGTTTGGACTTCCTGAAAATCTGGAGCCAGTCAATATCCTTGCAGTCGGGTATTCGGACGAGGAAGCGGCAGATCCGGAACGCCACTCACAGACCAGAATCCCGGTGGACGAACTGGTATCTTATGAAATGATATAGGCAGGCGGGGTATAATGAAAGGAAAAGGGCTGTACTGTTTGAGCCCTTTTCTATATTTGTAAGCCCGGACAGGCGGACGGTGGAAACGGCGTTGGGGGAAAATATTTCCTGATTACTGAAACTGCATTAAGGAGAAATGAGGAAAGGGCTCACAGGCCCTTTTTCCTGTTCAGAAAACTGCCTGGGAAGCGGGGGAATCAGAGGTAATATGCTTACATGGCAGTTTGCGTTTGTGCCGCCCCTGTATCGGACGAATGGCGAAAAACTTTAGACCTGTTTTTGCATTTCCCGTACTGGATTTCTGCCTTTCGCTCCATTTTATATGCCTTTCGTTCCATGCATCCCAAAATAACAGAAAATCTGCCGATAAATTAATTGACGGCAGAAACAGAAATCCGAGGTGATGAATTTTGAATATAGCAGTAGTCGATGATGAGGAAGCCATCAGGGAGCAGACTGGCGGATTCATAAAAAAACGGAATCCCGGTTTTGATATAAGCATTTTTGCTATGGGGGAAGGGCTGCTTGCGGCGGGAAAGGATTTTGACATTATTTTCCTCGACATACAGATGGAGGGCATGGATGAAAAATGAGAGGAGAGAGGAAGATGGATTTCGGGGTGACAGGTAAACTGGGAGGGTGCTGTCTGGCAGAGCAGTACAGGAAGAAAAAAGGCGTAAGGAGTTTCTGCGAAAACGCCGGAAGTATCGGGAGGCCCGGTTCCGCTGCCCGGCACAGGCTTATCGAATATCAGGCATGAGGCGGCGAAATACCTGGAAATGAGGGCATTAAAGGCAGGAAAAACGAGTTCAGCGTAACAGTGCTGTTACAGGAAAGGAGCAGCTATGAATAACACAATCAATGTAAACTGCATGACAAGGACATACAGTAATATTTTGAAAAACAATGAAGCAAAGGGCGGCAAGACTGAAAGCCTGTCTTTTTGTGACAGGGTGGCGGAAAAAAGCACAGCTGCATCAGAAACAGGAAAGGCTGGAACTTTTTCAGCAAAGGATATGACAATGGATGAATATAAGCAGTATATCCATGAAAAAATTTCACAGATTCCCATGCACCCGACCCGTATGTCGGAGAGCATTTCCATCCATATTTCAGAAGCGGGGTTTGAGGCGATGAAAAATGACCCGGAGTATGAGGCGTGGGTGCTGAATGACCTGCGGACAGGATGGGCGCAGCCGGACAGATGGGCAGGCATCTGCGGCGGGGCTTATTCCGCCATCTATTACGGGGCAGTAAAAGAGGAGTGCCATGCGGAGATGTGGAGCGCAGGATATCGGAATGGAAGCGGGAAACGCCTGTTCGACGGCAGGGCAAAAGACAGCTTCTGGGAGTGCCGGACGGAGCAGAAAAAACGGACAGAGGCGCAGATAAAAAAGGAGCAGGAAAAGAAGCGGGTGCAGGAAGAAGCCAGTGCGAAGGCAGCGATGGAGAAAAGCGATGCACACAGGCGGCTGATGGCGCAATGGGCAAAAGAGGACGTATATTCCGATTCCGTTTTGGCAAAATCGAGGGCTGCAGCAACAGCAAATGCCGCTTATGAAGCAAATTTCGTCATGGCGGATAATGGATGAATCTGATATGGGACTGTCTGGACCTATAGGAAGATATGGATGCTGCATATGAGGCGGCAGGCATTTTGAAGTAAGAAAGAGAAGAAAGCAGCCGAAGAAAAGGCCGCCGAGAGATGCAGGGAGAAAAAGGAAGCGGAACGGAGGGCAGAAAGAAAAGAGAGGATGGATAAATTGATGGAAGGTACGTTCACGGTATCTGCCACTGGTACGGATGTGAAAAGCGTTACACAGTGCGGCGGTATATGGCACTCGCTTCCAATATCGCTGAAAAATGGCGAAAGACCCTGCATTTGCGGTGAAATATGAGCAGGTGATTGCAGACGTCCCGAAATCGACTGAGGAAAAGAAAACCCGGATTGCTGACCTTGGGGGAGAAAATATGGCAGCTTTTATCCGGTAGGACAAATACACCTTTTGCCGGGGCAAGGCGTTCCGGTGTAGCCGGTAGGAATACGCTGGAAGATTTGCTTACCGGGCATTACAAAAATTCGCATGGCGTGGAAGGCATGGTGATGGGACAGATGAAGGTAAATTTTGCGAACAGGGCAGCCAGTACCGTAAAGGAAAAAGTACCCAGCTGGACATATGGTAAGCTGATTCCGTCTGATGTGCTTGATGAGATATTTGGAGATGAAGGGATCGGCGTGTCAAAAAACAGGTTTTATTGTAGAAAAGTGATATAATATGTAAGAAAAAGTGTGCTGTGGGAAAGGTCTGGTGAAGTAAAACCAGACCTTTAAATATTAAGAAAAGTAACACAGATCGGAACGAATGTTCCTAAAGCAGGCCAGTTGCGAATCGTAATGGCATCCGGCCCAAGGTGAGCCTGCAACGAAGGGCAGGCTGCATTTTTTTGGCCCTGTCTAAGTAGTAAGTGCTTGAACAGGGTGTGAACTGTAATATTTTTAAGAACGATCTTTATTTTGTTTTGACAAATGTAAATGTTTCATGTAGAATAAAATTATTAGCTGTAATTATTTATTTTGATGGCAGAAAAGCGGTGAAAATAGTTTGATAAAAATAGTAAAATTAAATAATATAGGTGAACTTATTGATTTTCCTTTTTTTGAAGGCGCCAAGGATATACGTCATCCTAATAGAATGAATTATACTTTCCGAGGACAATGTAACAGTCAATACAAATTACTTTCTGGTTTGAGAAGAAATAAACAAGCAGATTTTCGTTATTTAGAACAAAGGTTATTGAATAACTTTGATAAATATGGACAATTTATTGATAATAAAATATGCGGTTCTATCTGGAATAATATGTTTATTGCACAAAATCATGGAATACCTACAAGATGTTTAGACTTTTCTTTATCTCCATTGGTTGCATTGCATTTTGCCTTAACGCATAATGTTAATGGTCACGATGCCACAGTGTGGGCAATAAATCATGGATTGTTACACCAGAATTTACTGCCTGGACGATATAAAGGTATTCTAAAAAAATACGAAGCTGTTTCATTTACAGTTGATATGTTAGAAGAATTAAATATAAACATAGAAGATTATAATCAAGATATGGAGAATAAAAGTGTTATTTTTGTCGAACCGCCTTCCATAGATTTCAGAATTGTTAATCAATTTTCACATTTGGCAATTATTCCAGATTTGTTAGATCCGCTAGATAATTTTTTAGACAATCTATCACTTGATAAAGTTGCATATAAGTTTATTATTCCGTATAATAAAATTGAGCTTTTTAGAAAGCAGTTAGATTACATGAATATAACTGAGCGAATATTATTTCCAGGATTAGATGGTATTGCCAGTTATTTAAAAAGAAGATATAGATATGATTAAAGAATTTGCTGATATAACAGCAAAATGCAATAGAATTTGAAATACACCCAATAATTTACATATCTTTAAGAAATCGTTAAATTAGAACAGGAGAAATTACAATGTCTAGACTTATCGTAGTTGCAGGTGCTTCAGGAGCAGGAAAAACATTTATGTTATCACAATTAACGAATTATAGAAGTGATATTATCCCTATTAAAAAGATAACAACCAGAAAACCTAGAATAAATGAACCTGCTGAAGAGTCAATAGATTTAAAATTTGCACAAGACGTAAATAGTATTAAGAAGTGTACATATACCTATCATTATTGCAACAATTATTATGGAATAAAAAAAGAGGAAATAGATTGTGTTCTTAGAAAAGATAAGAATCCTATTGTTATAGTTGCAAATTGTAATACAATAACTAAAATCAAAAAGGATTATCACGATGCATTAATATTATATGTTAATTCTGGACTTAGCGGTGAAGAATTGAAATTGGAATTATTAAAGTTTGGTGATCCAATCGATGTTGATGAAAGAATGAGAAGGCAGAGAATAGGATTTAATGATTATATTCAACATATGAATAAAGGATTATTTGATTATTTTTTAGTAAATTATTATGATGATACATTTTTACAGCAAATAGAATTGATTTTAGAAGAAGAGTTAAATCATTCAAGTGATGCTAATTATGTTTTTGTTATAATGTCATTTGAAGAGAAATATGACGATGTATTTGAAGCACTAAAAATTGCTGGAAAATTAGTAAAAAATAGAGATTTATTGGTAGAGAGAGTATCAGAACCTCTTGGCGATTATATTATTACTGATAAAATCGAACAATCCATTAAGCGTGCAGAGATAATAATTTGTGATGTGACAGAAAAAAGCCCAAATGTTTATTACGAATTAGGATATGCAAGAGCGAAAAATAAAACTATAATAATGACTGCTCAAAAAGGAACAAAATTACCGTTTGATATACAACAATATCGAACTAATTTTTATAACAATACAACCCATTTACAGAAAATCATAATGAATGAGTTAAGTGTATATTATCAGTAAAAGTGAATTTTTAAAGTATCACCACCTAAAATATAAATGAGACCTCTGTTTCTGGATCAGTTATTTTAAAGATATAATCATAGCATTTGATTTTATATGGATTTCGACATTTTTCAAGAAAATGGCATAAAATACTAAAGTTGATAGCTGGGCGTAGGCATTGCTTGCTTCATGGCTATGACGGTACAAATTGGAATACTATAGTAAATGTTGTTTTTGAAGAGCTGCCTGTTTTAATAGAACAGTTGGAAAAAATGATGTAAATAAATTTAATTGAAATATCCCATTTTCGGTAGGTAGATTTTGATAAATGGTTGGAAGCAAGGATTTTTTAGATAATTGTTTTATTATTCGAAATGTGGGAAATGCATATTCATGCAGAAAAGCTAAACAAGTTTGATCTGATGATAGCTTTAAAGTACGAAGAATTCAATAACTAGCAGAAGCTGTTACAAAATGTTTCTAAAAATCTTCCATTGGAAAAAGAGGCGGTTGATTATATAAGGGCTGTAATAGATGGATATAAAAAACCGCCAGCTAAAAGAACATTCTTAGGTTTCGTGGATAATGTATTTTGGAGAGCCATTCTATTTTTAGGCAATTGTTAACTTAGGAGTGATTTGGTCGATTGTCCCCTGTAAAAATTAATGAATGAATAATGTCAGATGATTATAGGCTATATTGGAAAACTATGATCCGGTTTTTAAATAATGCAGAACGCCAAGGTTTTATTACGAATTCCAATATTGATCAGATTAAAACATTTTTGATGAAATAAACTGGATCAAATTATGTACATCTGGCTTTTTAAAAGAGATGTCAAAGATTGCTGAAAAGTTTATTGCAGCATATCAGGCAGGTCAGGCTGATCAAAGCCTTTTGGATATATATTTTCGCTATTTTGTAAATGCATATGAGGAAAATGGAGAATCTTGAAGAAGTAATGCCTGCTGATTGGACAAGTATATTTTGGAACTGGAACAGGTTTTTATTTATGGAACAGTCAGTAAAATGACGGATGCAGGCAGCAAGGCTGGGAAAATGTAATTTTGAGTGAAAGATATATTACCGTGTATTTAAGGAGGCTGGTTAATAATGGCGGTTAGGTCAATAGATATTTTAAATGTTATGGTATTTAGGCGTCAATGGAGAAGAAATAATGGAGACTGTAAGCAGGGGGATATGAAAAAGGGGGATCAGTTATCTGACGGATTTCATTTAGACTTCTGCGATGGCATAAATGTCCTGATTGGAGAGAACGGCGTAGGAAAGACAACGATCTTAAAAATGATCTATGCGGCAACACAGTGGTCTAATGAGAAAACAACATTGGGCAAAACGAAAAAATTTGTGGATTTTTTTTCAAATAATATGAAAGATTCGGATAAACTAAAGACTGAAGATAGAAAAGAAGATTATTGTTATTATAAAGTATTATATGATGAGCATGTATTTGAGGACAGTTTATCGCATAAGGCATTTTTAAATTTTGACGGCTGGTTAGGGTTGAATATCCAGTCTGTGTATATTCCATCAACAGAGATGCTTTCCCATTCGAAGGGATTTTTAGCAATGAACCAAAAATACAGCATGCCGTTTGATGGTACACAGGTGGATATTATAGTAAATGCTTTGCTGCCGGAAACAAGAGAAGTGCCTGAATCATGCAGGGCTGTTTTAAAAGAAATAAGTGATGTAATTGATGGAACTGTTGTACATGAAGATGATGTATTTTATGTCATAAAAAACGATGGAAGAAAGATTGATTTTTCACTGGAATCTGAAGGATTCCGCAAACTTGGCCTGCTGTGGAAATTAATACGGAACGGCCTTCTGGAAAAAGGGACAGTCCTGTTATGGGATGAGCCGGAAGCAAATTTAAACCCGGAATTATATCCCCTGGTTGCCAGTATATTATTGGAACTGCAGAAAAATGGAGTGCAGATATTTATTGCCACGCACAGTTATAATTTTGCTAAATATCTGGAAATCAGAAAATCCATGAATGAGCAGGTTCTGTTTCATAATTTATATAAAGGGACTTCCGATATTCCAGACACTATGAAATCTGTTTTTCCAGAAGAAAATGACCGGAAAGATGAAGTATATAGTATTTCCGCCTATAAAATGGAAGATTTGGGGCCAAACCATATTATGATGGCGGATAACCGGCTGCTGGATGAAGTGTACAATATGTGAGGATGGTATATGTCAAATATATTGATGGATGAAAATGGGGATTATGGATTGGAATGTACGAATGCAGTCTGGGCATCAGATCAGATGCATATGGTTTATCATGCTTCAAAAGTTCCGCTGTCAGATGCAGATTTTCTGCTTGAAGATGAAACATCAGTTATGGTAATAGAATATAAAAATTCCAATACAAGAAAAGCGATGGATGCGGGTTTTAAAACACCGCCGTTTAATCCTATGGATGACAGGAAATTTACTTCCGTTATCCGCAAATTTTATGATTCCCTTCATTATGTGTATTTGTTGGGAAAATGTAAACCAGTAAAGTATATTTATGTGGTTGAAATGCCAAATGGGGATGAAACAATGCGTAAGAGACTGCGTGATAAAATGAAGACATTATTACCATTTGAGCTGCAGAAAAATATGAATACAGGCGTAATGCTTATAGAGAAGGTGGATGTTCTTTCCATTGAGGAGTGGAATCAGCATGGTGAGTATGGAAAGTATCCCTTTATTAAAGTTAAACAGGCAGAATAAGAAGAAAATAACAATATGAGACAAAATATGATAAGTTTAGAAACAATTTATACTTTATTACAAAATATTTTTAGTCCGTGCTTGACAGAAACTGACGATGGCATAACGGAAAATAATCTTTTTTTCAAATGATATCACTTTTAAGTTGAATGAAAAAAAGGCTATGGCGGCATTTCAAAGTTTGCAAAAGTTTAGAGGCAGGCTGCCGGAAAACTTTGATGCTGACAAAGAATTGGAAGAAGTGAGGAATGAAAAATATGGTAATCCTGGTTGATACAAACATTATTGTGGATGCGGTCGCAGAGCGGCATCCTTTTGCAGGATAGCAAATATGATAATAGAAAAATGTGCCAGAAGGGAAATTACTGGCTTTTTAGCTGCACATAGTATTTCTAATTTGTTTTATATTTTGAGAAAAAGATTGCAGCAGAGGCTGTTCCGCTGATGAAGCAGCTGCAATGATGCGTAATGCAATCAGGGAGGCGGCAAGCCATGGAACAGCAGGCAGGATTATGGATGGCTTATACGGTAACAATGAAATAATCAGAAAAGAAAACGTCACTTGTTAGAGAGTGGCGTTTTTTTATGTTTCAAAGGAGGTGCTGGTTCAGATATTGCTTGAAACGGAAAAGGGACTATTGTATTCTGGATTTTGACTGCAGTGTCTGCTGATATGACGGATACTGGTGTCAGAAAGGCTTGATAAAGGTATATGGAAATACTATAATAGAATATAAATATGAAATGAGGAGGACGGCTATGCTTACAGATGAACAAAAACTATGGGGAGGATGGGGACAGGCGAACGGGCTGTACAGCTCCTGGGCAGCTGCAAACAATATCAATTATTATCTGCTCTTTGTGCTGTATGCACTGGACGGGCAGGAGGATATGACACAGAAAAAAATCTGTATCTGTACAGGGCTGACAAAGCAGACGGTAAACAGTGTGGTCCGGTCTTTGAAAGAGGACGGCTATGCTGTGCTTTCTCCCGGCCGCGGAGACCGCCGGGAGAAGCAGGTGTCGTTATCGGAAAAAGGCATTTCCTATTCCGAAAAGCTGCTGGCGCCCTTGCGGGAACTGGAAAACCGTGTGCTTCACATTATAGGGCGGGAAAGGGTAGAACAGATGATTGCAGATATTTCCCTGTTTAATACTGTTTTTGAAAAAGAGATGGAAAAGGCTGAAAACAATATAAAATAGAACTGCTGTCTGCCAGCGGATTTACATTTACTAAAGAAATCCTGGTTTGAATGGGCATATGATTATGAAAGCTGCAAAAAAATCAGACGGATATTTGATACGACAAAATTCCCAAATGAGTATAGCGAATATGGGGAATTTACAGGGACCATGGCTGGAATCACCTGTTCAGACAGGTTCAGGCACCAGAAACGGGGAACATACACTGCGGTAACAGGACTGCTTTTGAAAAATACACTGTAAGCTATCTGCTTCAGTGTATTTTTTATTTGGAAATCTCCTGAAATGCATGACTGTCGGAATAACTAATTTTTTACTTGACAAATAGTATGTACATATACTATAATGGTTTTAGTACATGTACGGACTAAATAAAAGGAGGAATCAGGGATGCTGAAGCAGATATGTAAAATAAAATGTATCAGGTTATGGAAGGAGAGATTTCAGAATGGATAACACACTGGGAAAAAAATTTACACTGGGTTCTCTGCTGTCATTTGCTGCTCCGAATATTATTATGATGGTTGTATTATCTATGTATATTATTGTGGATGGCATGTTTGTATCCCGTCTGACAGGCACGCTGGCATTGTCTGCAGTCAATATGTTTTATCCTGTCATCTGTTTTGAGATGGCTGTGGCGATTATGATTGCAACGGGAGGCAGCGCCATTGTTGCAAGGAAGCTGGGAGAAGGAAAACAGAAAGAGGCGCAGAATCATTTAAGTTTTCTGATTGTTGTGGAGCTGGCAATCGGTATTGCGGCAGCACTCCTGGGAAACCTGTTCGCGGGAAGGATTATTTCACTGCTCGGAGCAAGCCAGGCACAGATGGGGATGTGCCTGGCTTATGCAAGGATTATTTTTGCCTTTGCGCCGGCGTTTTTTCTGCAGACTGCTTTCCAGACTTTTTTTGTAACGGCAGGAAAGCCTTCATTAGGGCTGGCTGTTACCGTCCTGGGCGGTATCGCAAATATGGTGCTGGATTATGTGTTTATGGCGCCAATGCAGATGGGGACTGCCGGGGCAGCGGCTGCTACAGGAATCGGATACTGTATTCCTGCTGTTTCAGGCATGGTGTTTTTTCTGGCAGCGGATGATAACCCGTTACCGTTCAGGATGCCGAAGCCTGACTGGAAAGTCCTTTTTGATGCCTGCCTGAACGGTTCGTCGGAAATGGTGACAAACCTGGCAAATGCAGTCACGACGTTTCTGTTTAATTATACCCTGATGCAGTTTCATGGAGAAAACGGGGTTGCATCCATTACGATTATTTTATATTTTCAGTACCTGTTTACAGCGCTTTACTTTGGGTATTCAAACGGGATTGCGCCGATTGTCAGCTTTAAGTATGGAAACCAGGACCACGAGCAGCTGCAGGGCCTGTTTAAAAACAGCATTCTGTTTCTGATAATCAGCTCGCTGCTTGCAAATACCCTGATTCATCTGAATGTATCTAAGGCGCTGACTATTTTTACACCAAAAGGCAGCAGTGTTTATCAGATTACGCTTCATGGGTTTTCCATTTATTCCATCGCGTTTATCATTATGGGGCTTGGAATTTTTGCTTCCGCGATGTTTACGGCGTTTTCGGATGGAAAAACATCTGCCATTATTTCTTTTTCCAGGACATTTATTTTCATTGCAGGCGCGGTATTGATTCTTCCCGGAATATTGGGGGAAACAGGAGTCTGGATGGCGGTGCCGATTGCGGAGGGGCTTGGATTTTTAGTAGCCGTTTATTACCTGGTTAAAAAAAGAAACCAGTTTCACTATGTTTCTGAAAGCTGTGGCCTTTGAGGCAGCGCTTTTTGCAGATGTTCGAAAGAAGAAATTAGAATTGATTTTGGGGAGGTACGAAATGGAAAAGAAGCGTAAAATTTTTACAATTCCAAACCTGCTGTCTGCTTTCCGAATCTGCTTAATTCCGTTATTTGTATGGCTTTACTGCACAAAACAAAATTATTTATGGCCGGCGGCTGTTCTGCTGCTGTCAGGAATAACGGATATTGCGGATGGTTTTATTGCAAGACGGTTTGATATGGAGAGCGCACTGGGAAGGGTGCTTGACCCGGCGGTGGATAAGCTGACCCAGGGGGCAGTGCTTTTGTGCCTGCTTCCCCGTTATCCTGTTATGCTGATGCTTTTGCTGGCGCTTATTGTAAAAGAGATACAGAATGGGGTTACAGGCATGATGATTATATGGAAAAAAGGTCTGGTCTGCGGGGCGGAGCGGCACGGAAAAGCGGCAGCCTTTGTACTGTATGCAATGCTGACAGTCCATCTGGTTTGGTATCACATACCAATACAGCTTTCCGATTTGCTGATTGGAATCAGTTTCGCTATGATTCTGCTGTCCATGCTGCTGTACGCAGTCCGTAACATGAAAATATTAACTGGGAAACAGGCAGAAACTGCTCTTGAAAAACGATACATTTCAGATAAATCGGGCGGCTGACAATATTTATGGAAAGGAGTGCGATACCATGCAATACACATTATACCAGTGGATGCTGTTTTTCTTTTCTTATGGGTTCCTGGGCTGGGTATGGGAATGCCTGTATGTTTCAGCATATCGGAAAAAGTGGGTGAACCGGGGGTTTTTGTACGGCCCGCTGATTCCGATGTACGGTTTTGGGGCAGTCCTTGTACTCTGGGTTACAGTACCTGTGCGTGACAGTATACCCTGGGTCTTTTTGCTCGGCATGACAGGAATCACCGTTCTTGAATACGGTACCGGAACTGCCATGCAGAAGCTGTTCCATGCAAGATACTGGGATTACAGCAGGAACCGCTTTAACGTAAATGGATATATCTGCCCGTTCTGTTCTTTTGGATGGGGGCTGTTTTCCATCATTCAGATTCAGTTTTTGCATTTTGTGCTTGAAAGTGCCGTGCTGAAAATACCTGCTGCTGCGGCCGGGATTATCAGTATGATTTTTGTCGCCGTCTATGCCGCAGATACGGCGCTGTCTGTCCAGTCAGCCCTGTATTTACGGAAAAAGCAGGAAGAAGGGCAGACCAAATTTCTATCCGTACATTAAAATCTGCAAAGGAACGAAAAGACCGGGAAGGAGTATTCTGATGAATCAAATAGTTACAATCAGCCGTGAATTTGGCAGCGGCGGACGTGAGCTGGGACGCCGGCATTTTCATTCCCCATCCATGTCGGAAACACATTTCAGGTGCCGGGTGGCGAGCTTGTCAGACAGAAGGCAGCTGTTTACCATGAGCAGTGCCGTCTGCTGAAAGAGCTTTCTGAAAAGTCTGACTGTGTCATCGTCGGCCGCTGTGCAGATTATATTCTGTCTGGCTGCAGGCCGTACCGTATTTTTGTTTATTCGGATATGGAGAGCAAAAAAGAACGCTGCCGCTTAAAAGGAGCACAGGATAAAGAGTTTTCCGACAAAGAATTAAGGCACCGTATCCTGGAGGTGGATAAACGCAGGTCAGATTATTATGCTTTTATAACCGGGCAGTCATGGGGCGAAAAGCATAATTATGACCTGTGCATCAGTACCGCGGGCATTTCTGTCAGGAAAGCTGCATCCTGTATGGCACAAATGCTTGCAGCGATATAAAATGTATTAAGATTATAAAGGATGGATTTAAATTTTTCGGGAGTGTCAGAATTTCTGTGTAAGTTTTATGCACAATTCCATGAAACAGGTATTTATAAATGATTCCAGAAATTATTCTGACACTACTATTTTTTCATTCACATTCAGTTCTTTATTTTCTGGATGCTATATATGACTTGTGCGTTATTTTAATTTCCCAAAAGTTGTAAAGTGGTGAAAATCCAAATAGGAATAGTATTTTATACCTTTTCGAATACTTGATATCAATGCAGTCCTTTTGCTGTTTTTATTCCTTTGCAATAACAGATATCTATTTTCAAATTCTTTTATTTTATTCGGTTTTACCTGAAACAGCTTAACTTCTCAAAGATTATTTTCAATATTCAGACCTGTTTATGATCCACTGAAATTTTGTAACATCTGACACTTAAGAATTTCATATATTATGTATTTATTGAGAGAAACTCTTCTGTCATCTTCATATATTTTTCTACACTTGCCTTTATACCAGACGGCGCAGTATTATAAACACCATATAATCTATCATATACTGATTTTATTTGTTCATGTTTTGCATGGCCTATGTACAGCAAACAAAAAATATAATACAGGCATCCTGCAGTCCAAAAATGTATTTCATCTGATAAATCTCTATTGTTCTCATATATTGAGATGACCTCTGCCAAAATGCATTCTATATCTTTATTATATCTGTTAAGTAAAGCATTTAAACAACAATATTGATACAATGCTCTTATGTACCGTATCAGCAGAATTTCATAAAAAGGGCTATTTTTATTTTTGCAGCATAATTGTTTTAAATATTCCAATATATGTTTCGCCCTTGGAATATCACAGGAAGGAATGATATTTGTGTTGGCTTTTGCATACTCAATCATAATTTGCGGAGAGTATCTGCTATATTTATCATATAAATCTTGCAGTGTTTGAAAATGAGAATGTATGATCTGTTTGTCGTTATCTGAATATTTGCCATTTCCAGCTTTTATATATAATGCAATAATATTATTTAACCCTTTCGTATATTCGACTATTATTTTTGTCTGATATTCTTCATCTGAATTCTTTAAATGATTAATTTCCTGATCTACAGATTCATGCAGCTTTGGATCCGATACGGCATTTACCAAAAACAAAAAAACCTTATTGTGATTGTCAGCTTCAGTTATATACTTCTGATATAAATCAGACATAAGCCTTATCACATCTTCAGCATCCTGGAACAAAGATGCAGATACCATATTTTTAAGCAGATTATTTAACGCCATACTATATTTATACGCTATCATTGGTATCTGCATACCATGCTGATATAAAATATTCTCTAATTCTTTTTTTGCAAATATTGCGTTTTCATATGAATAATAAGAAAAATTTGCTAATGCTTCTGCGTAGGTCAATGTGATTAATGGGTCTTGTTTACATTCTTTATACAAATCGGTAAATAAAGATAACGCTTCGCCTGCATTTTGCTTTTCGAAATGAATATCCCCAAATTCTTCCGGTCTTCTTCCTGCTTCGCATCCTTTCAAAACTGTCCTGCCATAGAGATGTATGGAAAAAATAAATGCCAATTGTTTATGATATAACTCTTCATGATACTTCTTTTCATATAATTGCTTCAAAATTTTTGTACATAAAGGAATTTTATCCAAATTACAAAATTGAGAATATTTTTCGATAACAGATGCATATCGTATCGTATATTCAGGTTCATCCGTTAACGGTTCCAGTATTTCAATAAATTCATTGAAAAGCTTATCAAAAATCCCGCTATCATAATAATCGTCTATACATTTATGTATAAATAGCGGGAATTCGCTGCTTGCGTAACAATCTGAAATGATTTTACGGCGTTCTTTTCTTGCTGCTATTTTTTGAATTGTATTTAAAACCACAAATTCGCCAATAAAATCTGGCTCAATTGGCGCAACTATCTCGTTATGAAAATCTGATGCGCTTTCTAAAATAATTCTTCCATTTTCTGCTTTGCAAATATTTTGATAATCTTCTGAAATAACCGCAGGTATTTCACCATTGATATCCAATCCTCCAACTGCAGTTGCAAAAACAAGAACGTTGACCAGAGACCGAAAAATACATCTGTCATTGCTGCACAATGCTGTAAGCCAGCTGTCTAAAAGCCTGTCCACATAATCCTGCACTACTGACGTTAAATCCCATTGACGATATGGACGGCCATTTAAAAAGGCATCTGTTGCAAGCAATATGATTAATGGCGTTTGTCTTTCAGAACTAAAAGAAATGATACTTTGTTGTTCTTCATTTGATAAGTTCTTTGCTGGCATCTCTATTGCAGCATAATTATCGATTAATTGGAGTAAATATTTACTATCAATTTGCTTTAACTCTAAAAAATCATATTCTGTTCTTTGTAAAATCCTTTTTTGATGTGGGCTGCCATAAAACTCCATCAGCCATGGGCAGAAAGTTTTACAAGGATTTTCAGATAAAACCACATGTCTTTCGATCATAATAAGCCGCATTTTTTTCGCAGACTGACGCATTTCTAAAATTTTTGCTATCCATTTTCCAAGCAGCTGTGCATATCTTGCTGCATAATCAATTACGATAAAAAGATTTTTGGGATAAGAATAATCATTATAATTTAAAATAGAAGATAAAACGGCATCCGTCAAAAAGCACATCTTCCATTCAGAATCATGATTGTTTTTCATATACTCATAAAGAAGTTTACTCTTCCCAATTCCGCCAGCTCCATATACAATAGTATATAAAACAGGATCACTTTGCATACAAAATCCGTTTAACCATTCTGTTTCTTCCGCACGTCCATAAAATCCTAAATCCTCACATAAAAAATGCATTTTATTCGAAGATTTATACTCGTTCAAGCTGCGTATAGAATCCAGACTATCTGCAAAAGAAGGAGACTGGCAGTAAACGTCTCCTCCTATAAAATTACCGCCACCGGTGTTAATATGCCGTTGTGAAACATATTTATAAGGTTGTTCCATTGTTATCACCTCCTATAAAATTACCGCCATCGGTCTGAATATGGTGTTGTTTAGTCTTGCGTTTGTCGTTCTTAGACAGACTGATGTTTTTTACTGATATGTTTACGGTTACTACAACGCCAACAGCTGAAGCAATTGTTATTATCCAGCCAATTACATCACCCAAAGTAATCTGCATTAACAAGATTTCACTTCCCTTCAATATGTATAATATGATAACTGTAGCTGTGATTCATTCAAATATTATACTTAAATTAAAATCAGAATTCAAGGTCTTTTTGCGTAGGCAGTTATATATAAAACTATCCGTGGAATTTGCTTTCTTACAATACTTGCGGGCCCATCGTATACCAGCATATTAAATTCAGCAAAAGTTTACGTTCCATTTGATATTCTGCTTCCGCTGGAAAATGCTTCTGTATACTTTTTGCAAACTGCCTGACTATACACTTTTATATTTGGAGGGAGAGCAGAAAAATGGGGATTGAAAATAATATTGTGGAACTGCATTGTGGTTCAGAATCTGGAATAGCGTTATTGGCAGACGATACACGTTCGATTACAGCCAGACACTGTTAAAAGATGCTTATTTAAAAGATGCTGTTATTAAGCTGCCTGTTGTAAAAAATTAATGGCAGAAATGTTACATGAGTCATTTCGGGTACTGCTTAGATGTTTTCTGGCAGCAGTTTACAGACTTCACCTCACCCAGCGTCTGTGTGGCCATAATGTAATACTCTGATTGAACTGTTACAGCGGAAAAGAATTTTGGATTGACATATTGACTTGAACAAATCCCGTATCAATGGTATGATAAGTAAGTCATTTCACCGAACAAAGGAGGAGCATACCATATGAAAGATATTGCGCTGGTCATCATGGCAGCAGGCATAGGTTCGCGCTATGGTGCAGGCATCAAGCAGCTGCAGAAAGTAGGGCCTGAGGGAGAAATTATTATTGATTACTCCATTCATGATGCATTGGAAGCGGGATTTACAAAAGTTATATTTATTATACGTAAAGATATAGAAGCAGAATTTCGCGAAGTGATTGGTTCCAGGATTGAAAAAATCTGTCCGGTTTCTTATGTATTTCAGGATAAAAATGACCTGCCGGATGGCTTTGCCTGCCCGAAAGAACGCGTAAAGCCATGGGGAACCGGACAGGCGGTGCTGGCATGCCGGGGGATTCTGGACGGACCGTTTGCGGTGATTAATGCGGACGATTATTATGGAAAGACAGCGTTTCGGGACGTATACCGGTTTTTGAAAGAACATGAACAGACAGAGATGGAATACTGTATGGCGGGATTTCAGATTCAGAACACGCTGAGTGAAAACGGAGCGGTAACGCGCGGCGTCTGTGAAATGGATGATAAAAATTATCTGATAAAAGTGGTGGAAACCAAAGGAATTGCCCGAAAAGAATCTGGACAAATCTTAAGCGGTACTGGAAAGAGCTTATCGGAGCAGGCTCCGGTTTCTATGAATATGTGGGGGCTGACGCCGGAGTTTCTGGATATTTTGCAGGAAAAATTTGTGGAATTTCTGCGGCAGACAGATTTGTCTGATTTGAAGGCGGAATACCTGCTTCCTGATATTATCGACCGGCTTTTAAGCAGCGGGCAGATTTCGGTAAAAGTTCTGCCGACACCGGACAGATGGTTTGGCGTTACTTATGCGGAAGATAAAGAAAGCGTAGCGCAGGCATTCAGACAGCTTGCAGCGGAAGGCATTTATGGCAGCAGACTCTGGCAGAGTGAGTGATTCCAATACCCGCACGGAAGGAACGAGGTGAAAAGAGCATGGGGGACAGCAGTCATGAACAGACAGCCGCACATGGAACAGAGCGCACAGATACAGCCGGGCAGTCTGATATTTACGGACAGCAGCCGGATACAGGAAGTGACACCGGATGTGCTGTGCATCAGCAGTCAGATACGGAAAATGCAGACCGTCCGTACAGCTATACCCAGACAGATATAGAAAGTACAGGTCCGTCTTATAGTTATGGCCAGACAGAAATAGAAACTGCGGGCCAGCCGTACAGTTATGGCCAGACAGAAATAGAAACTGCGGGCCAGTCATACAGTTACGGCCGGACAGAAATGGAAACTGCAGGCCAGCCGTACAGTTACGGTCAGACGGATACAGAAACTGCGGGTCAGCCGTACAGTTACGGTCAGACGGATACAGAAACTTCAGGTCAGCCGTACAGTTATGGCCAGGCAGATGCAGAAACTGCGGGTTCGTCTTACAGTTATGGCCAGACAGACATGAAACATGCAGGCCAGTCATACAGTTACGGCCAGAACAGCTGGCAGTCAGGCCCGGGAGGGGCTCTGCAGCAAGACAGCGGCAGTCAGGATTCGGGAATAAATATGCAGCAAAGCGGCGGTCAGGACAGCGGGTGGCAGAGCAGTCTGGATGTAAATACGCAGCAGCCCGTCGGCCAGGACAGCAGCTGGCAGAGCAGCCCGGGCGCGAATGCGCAGCAGCCTGGCGGTCAGGATAACGGGTGGCAGAACAGCACAGGCGCGGATGCGCAGCAAAACAGCAGTCAGGATAGCAGCTGGCAGAGCAGCCTTGGTATAAATGTGCAGCAGCCTGGCGAACAGGACAGCAGCTGGCAGAGCAGCCTTGGTATAAATGCGCAGCAGCCCGTCGGCCAGGATAACGGGTGGCAGAACAGCACAGGCGCGGATGCGCAGCAAAACAGCAGTCAGGATAGCAGCTGGCAGAGCAGCCTTGGTATAAATGTGCAGCAGCCTGGCGAACAGGACAGCAGCTGGCAGAGCAGTCTGGGTGTGAATACACAGCAGCCCGTCGGCCAGGACGGCAGCTGGCAGAGCAGTCCGGGCGCAAATGCGCAGCAGCCCGCCGGTCAGGACGGCAGCTGGCAGAGCAGTCCGGGCGCAAATGCGCAGCAGCCCGTTGGTCAGGATGGCAGCTGGCAGAACACTGCGGATGGATACCAGCAGGTCAGTACCTGGCAGGGCGCTTATAATCAGAACAGCAGCCAGTCCGGCCCGCAGCAGAATGATTCTGCGAATGGCCGTTCACAGCAGGATTATCATCAGGGCGGATATCAGCAGCAGCCGTATCAGCAGTATGGTTATGGTGCACAGTATACACAGTATCAGAAAGCAGACAGCCAGCCATCCGGCAGCGGATTTGGCATTGCTTCGATGATACTGGGGATTTTATCGCTTGTATTATTCTGCACCTGTATCAATATTCCGATGGCAATAGCAGCCATTATTTTTGGCGTGCTTCAGTTTAGCCGGAACCGGGAAGGAAAAGGGATGGCGGCAGCCGGGATTATCACGGCTGTGTTATCGGTTATGCTTCTTATTATTTCGGTGATACTGCTGTGGGGGCCGGTGATGAGTACACTGTCGGAATGGTCAGATTCACCATATCCGGGATATGGAGATGAGTTTGAATATGAATTTGAAGAGGATTATGACGATTATGACGATTTTTTTGACAGCTATAACTTCTTCGATTATTTTAGCGGCAGGGATCATTTCTAGCAGCAGAATGCGGACAGCAGAAAGGACAGTGAAGGAGAATCAGTTATGTACAGTAAAGTAGAATCCAGCATGAATTTTGTGGAAAGGGAGCATAAGGTCATAGATTTCTGGAGGGAAAACCATATTTTTCAAAAGTCTATGGATTCCAGAAAAGAAGGCGAAACTTATACATTTTATGACGGACCGCCGACAGCGAACGGCAAACCGCATATCGGCCATGTGCTTACACGCGTCATTAAAGATATGATTCCGAGATACCAGACGATGAAAGGCCGCTATGTACCGCGCAAAGCCGGATGGGATACGCACGGCCTTCCGGTGGAGCTGGAAGTGGAAAAGCTGCTGGGATTAAACGGCAAGGACCAGATTGAAGCATACGGCATGGAGCCTTTTATCAGGCAGTGCAAAGAATCGGTATGGAAATATAAAGGCATGTGGGAAGATTTCTCAGAAACAGTAGGCTTCTGGGCAGATATGGACGAGCCGTATGTCACATATGAGGATGATTATATTGAATCCGAATGGTGGGCGTTAAAGCAGATTTGGGACAGGAAGCTTTTGTATAAAGGCTTTAAGACGGTGCCTTACTGCCCGCGCTGCGGAACGCCGCTGTCGTCTCAGGAAGTAGCGCAGGGATATAAAACAGTGAAAGAGCGTTCGGCGGTCGTTCGTTTTAAGGCTGCAGGAGAAGACGCGTATTTTCTGGCATGGACGACGACGCCGTGGACGCTGCCTTCAAACCTCGCGCTCTGCGTGCACCCGGAGGAAATTTACTGCA
>CANDJC010000051.1 GCA_947384955.1 uncultured Eubacterium sp.
TAAATGCAGAATGCTTAGGGATTCTTAACATTCTGGAGCAGCCGCAGAAAGACCGTGCAAATCCCCTCTCCCGGCGTCCGCGCAGCCACAATCTCCCCCCTCTTTATCAGAACCACCTCCGCCGAAAGCATATTTCTCCAAAAAATTTCTAAAATCACTTGTCGAATATGCCAGAATCAGTTATAATATTCTGCATCTAAATTCAAAAATTCCCAGGAAAGGAAGACATTCGCCATGTATTATGGTACGATTAAAAAGACAGACATCGCAAATGGAACCGGAGTCAGGGTCACGCTGTTTGTTTCCGGGTGCACGCATCACTGCAAAGGCTGTTTTCAGCCGGAAACATGGGATTTTAAATACGGAAGTCCTTATACAAAGGCAACGGAGCAGGAGATTTTAACCGCTTTAAACCACGATTATATCAAGGGGCTGACGCTTCTTGGCGGAGAGCCGTTTGAGCCGGAGAATCAAAGAGAGCTGGTAAAGCTGTTACGGCATGTAAGAGAGCATCTGCCGCAGAAGGATGTCTGGTGCTATACGGGATATACTTACGAGACAGAGCTGATGGAAGACAGCCGTGCCAGATGTGAAGTAACAGACGAGATGCTTTCCATGATTGATGTACTGGTGGACGGGGAATTTCTGGAAGAGGAGAAGGATATCAGCCTGCATTTCCGGGGTTCTAAAAACCAGCGTTTAATCGATTTGCCGAAAACGAAGCAGCAGAATAAAATAATATTGTTAGAAATTTAGTCTTTTCTTTTCAGTTAAAACATGTTATAATACTTAACAGATTTTGCAACCGTAGTCTAACGGATAGAACGCAGGACTCCGACTCCTGTAATGTGGGTTCGATTCCCGCCGGTTGCATTTTTTTTCTTACTATTTGGACAATTTGTCCGTCAGGCATCTTAGGATAGTGCATGCAGCTACTTAACGATTCAGCAAATTTTCAGGAATGATTTAGGACAGGGAATTCGGGCAGAGGAAGGGCAGATTGAAAACAGAACACAGGTGAAATAAGACCAGATATGACTCATTGCAGGTAAGATTAGGATTTTAGGATTAAGGATGATAAGGAGGCAGCAATGGCAGCCAATAACAATAAAAAAGATGATAACATGGGGATTAATGTAAGCAGAATTAAGAACATATGTTCTAAATATAAGAAATACATTGCTACAGGAGCAATGCTTATTTTACTGTCAGTCGTTATTTCGACTTCGCGCGCAGCGTCCGGCGGGACTTCAAAACCGGATGAAGGGCCGGCCAGAACAGCGGGAGCGGATGAAGAGCAGAAAGAGAAAGTGCAGGTGGACGCTTATGAAGAAGTAAATAAGCTGCTTGCGCAGTATTATGAATGCTATGTTTCAGGAGATACGGACAAGCTGGAGAAAATCGCATATCCGATATCGGATACAGAAAAGAGTTATGTGAAGCTGCTCAGCCAGTACGTAGAGAAGTACGATAATATTAAATGCTATACGAAAAAAGGCGTTAAAGACGGCGAATATGTTGTCATGGCTGCCTCCGAGATGAAGTTTAAGGACATTGAAACCGGAGCGCCGGATTTATCCTGTTTTTATGTCCGCAAAAATGAAAACGGGGAAGTGTATATTGACAATACGTACAGTCAGTTTAATCAGACTAACAATGTAGATGTTGAAAATAAGGACGAAGCGATTAATTCGCTGATTACAGAATTCATCGAGCAGGATGAAGATATGGTCGCGCTGCAGAAAGAGATTCGGGAAGAATATGACAAAGCGTTAGAAAAAGACGAAAAGCTGCAGGTAATGGTTACTTCTACCTTTCAGAATGCGATTGCGGAATGGGTGGCAAGCTTTGGCTCATCAGACGATGAAAACGGAAAAGACGGTCAGGACGGAGAAAAAACGGATTCTGAAAGCGGCACGCAGACACGCACGGCTTATGCTAAGACAAGGGTTAATATGCGTGAAAAACGCAGCACCAGCAGCGATGTGATACAGACGTTAGAAGCCGGAACCGAAGTGACGATTTACGGGACGAGCAAAGACGGCTGGTTTAAGGTAAAGAGCAAAGGCAAGACAGGGTTTGTCAGCAAAGAGTATATCGTATCGGATAAATCCAAGGTGGAAAAAGAAGATGACGAAACCGATACGACAGCAAAAACACGGACAGCTTATGCGAAAACAAAGGTCAATATGCGTGAAAAACGCAGTACGGACAGCGATATTATTACGACGCTGAAAGCCGGGACCGAAGTAACGATTTACGGGACAAGCAAAGACGGCTGGTTTAAGGTAAAGAGCAAGGGCAAGACAGGATATGTCAGCAAGGAATATATCGTATCGGATAAATCCAAGGTGGAAAAGGAAGATGACAAAACCGATACGACAGCAAAAACGCGGACGGCATATGCGAAGACAAAGGTTAACATGCGTAAAAAACGCAGCACGGACAGCGATATTATTACGACGCTGAAGGCCGGGACGAAGATTACGATTTACGGGACGAGCAAGAACGGCTGGTTTAAAATCAAATACAAAGGCAAGACAGGATATGTCAGCAAAGAGTATATTGTATCGGATAAGTCTAAAGTAGAAAAAGAAGACAGCCAGGCAAGCAGCACGGCATCCGGCAAGCGGACGGCATATGCGAAGACAGGCGTGAATATGCGCAAGAGCCGCAGTACGGACAGTGATGTGGTACAGACGCTGAAGGCCGGAACGAAAGTCATGATTTACGGTACAAGCAAAAACGGCTGGTTCAGAATCCGCAGCAAAGGAAAATTCGGTTATGTGAAGAAGGAGTATATCGTATCGGATAAGTCCAAAGTGGAAAAAGACGAAACGCCGCAGGATGACAGGCCGTCGGCACCGTCTTATTACAGTGAAGGCGACACCATTACGTTATCAGATTCTGTCAATGTGCGCTCATCCATGAGTGAAACCGCAGACAGGGTAGGTCTTGCGTATAAGGGCGATGTTCTTACCGTTATTATGAGCTATGCCGAAGGCTGGACGAAGGTATCGTGGAACGGACAGACGGGTTATGTAAAGACGGAGTATTTAAGATAAGAGGTAATCAAATAAGACTCAGGAGAAAAGATGTTTTAAGGACTGACTGAGAACTTTGCGCAAAAGCGGTTGCTGTATGGAAAAGCCGGTATCCGGCAGTACAGCAGCTGCTTTTCTTATATGAGAGAGGTGGTTATTTATGGAAGAAACATCCCAGGGCATACGGGTGAATAAATATCTGAGCGCGGCAGGCGTCTGTTCGAGAAGGGAAGCAGACCGTCAGATTAAGGAAGGCGCAGTGCAGATAAATGACAGGACAGCTCAGATGGGAGACAGGGTTTTTGCGGGGGATATGGTTTATTTTCAGGGCAGTCCTGTAACAGAAGAAACGGAGCGGATTCTTCTGGCAGTGAATAAGCCCAGGGGAATTGTCTGTACGGCGCAAAAGCAGGAGAAGGATAATATTGTGGATTTTTTAAATTATCCAAAGCGCATTTATCCGATTGGGAGGCTGGACAAACAGTCGGAAGGGCTGCTGCTGATGACGAACGAAGGGGAATTTGTCAATAAAATTATGCGCTCCGGCAACCGTCACGAAAAGGAATATGAGGTAACGGTTAATAAGACAGTCACAGACAGTTTTCTTCGCGCGTTAGCAGGCGGTGTTCCGGTGCTTGGCACGATGACCAGGAAATGCAAAACAAAACGTATCGGAAAGCGGAGTTTTCAGATTATCCTGACACAGGGAATGAATCGCCAAATCCGCAGAATGTGTGAATATTTTGACTACCGTGTGGTAAGCTTAAAAAGAGTACGTATTATGAATATCCATTTAGGAGACCTGAAAGCCGGGCAGTACCGCAGGATAACGGGCCCGGAGCTGGAACGGCTCGAGCAGCTGTTAGAGGGTTCTTCGAATGATACAGTCAGATTTGAGAGCAGCAGGATTGACCGTCAGCTTTGGGAGGAGGAAGAATGAGTTCGTTAAAACGTTACGAAGAATTATGCAGCATCATTCATTATCATATGGACCGTTATTATAACCAGGACAATCCGGAAATTACAGACCGGGAATATGATGAACTGATGATGGAGCTTCGGGCTTTGGAAAAAGAAAATCCAAAACTGGTTACGCCGGATTCTCCGACACAGAAAGTAGGCGGCAGCGCAAAGCGGGAAGCGGGCGTGCTCGTGCGCCATAACGTGCCGATGTTAAGCCTTCAGGATGTATTTTCAAAAGAAGAGGTATTTGACTTTGTTACAGATATGCAGGAGCAGCTGACGGACCCGGAGTTTGTCGTAGAGTATAAAATAGACGGTCTGTCGCTCGTGCTGCGGTATGAAGAGGGCGTGTTAAAGCTGGCTGAGACAAGAGGCGACGGCATTAATTTTGGCGAAGATGTTACTGCCAATGCGAAGGTCATTAAAGATGTGAAAAAGAAGCTGAAACAGCCGCTCGAATATCTGGAAATCCGCGGCGAGGTGTATATGACAAACGAGGATTTTCAAAAAGTGAATGAAAGACAGGAGCTGGCGGGAAAGCGGACATTTGCAAATCCGAGAAACTGCGCGGCAGGCACGCTGCGACAGCTCGATACGGCTGTGACAAAAGAAAGAGGTCTGTCGATGTTTGTATTTAATGTCCAGCAGGTCCGGGGAGGCACGTTTGAAACGCATACCGACGGGTATGATTATCTGAAAAAGCAGGGCATTCCGGTGATAGAGGATTACCGGGTATGCCGTACGGCTGAGGAAGTATGGGAGGCTGTGTGTGCGATTGGAGAAAACCGGGGGAATCTGCCGTATGATATTGACGGCGCGGTGGTGAAGCTGAACCGCATTGCGGACAGGGAGCTGCTGGGCGCAACGTCGAAGGTACCGCGGTGGGCAGTGGCTTATAAATATCCGCCGGAAGAAAAAGAAGCGAAAATACTGGACATTGAAGTATCGGTCGGAAGGACCGGAAGAATTACGCCGACCGCTGTTTTTGAGCCGGTGCGTCTGTGCGGAACAAATGTCTCCAGGGCGACTCTGCACAACCAGGATTTTATTGACCAGCTGGATGTGGGGATTGGGGATTATGTCAGAGTCTATAAATCCGGGGAGATTATTCCGAAAATCCGGGAAGTCGTAAAGGAACGGCGCGAGGCGGGCGTGCACCGTTTTGTGCTGCCGGATACCTGCCCGGTATGCGGCACGAAAACTGTCCGGGAAAAAGATACGGCAGATATCCGCTGTCCGTCTCCGGCATGTCCGGCGCAGATAGAACGGCGCATTATTAATTTTGTCAGCAGAGATGCCATGGACATCAAAGGGTTTGGAACGGTTTATATTGAAGAACTGGTAAGACGCGGATTTATCAGGGACATCGCAGATATCTTTGTGCTGAAGAACCACCGCAGCCAGCTGATTGAAGAAGGAATCATCGGAAAAGAAAAAAATACAGATAAGCTTCTGGATGCCATAGAGGGCGCAAAGCAGCGTGACGCTTACCAGCTTCTGACGGGCTTTGGCATTCCAAACGTCGGAAAAGCCGCGGCAAAAGCAGTGATGAAGCAGTTTGGCACCATCGACGCTCTGGCGGCAGCCGGGACGGAGCAGCTGGTAGAAGTGCCGGACATCGGCGAAGTCAGCGCCGGATGCATCCGCAGCTTTTTTGAAGATGAGACAAATAAAGAAATGCTCAGGCGTCTGAAAGAAGAAGGCGTCAATATGAACCGCATTGCGCAGGAGGGCGAAAGCGAACGTTTCAAAGGACTGACGTTCGTAATTACTGGAACGCTCTCAGACATGGACCGTAAGCAGGCGGCAGGGCTGATTGAGAAAAACGGCGGGAAAGTATCCGGTTCCGTTTCCAAAAAAACATCCTATCTCCTTGCCGGGGAAAACGCCGGAAGCAAGCTGACAAAAGCAGAGAACTTAGGAATCCCTGTTATCGGGGAACAGGAGCTGCTTCAGATGATACAGGATGAAAAAGAATGAAACAGGACGAAAAGATGAAAGCAAAGAACCGGACGGCTGCTATGCCAAATCTGAAAGCAGAGACTGATGCCTGTTCCAGTATGCCTTTCTCTGTTCATACTGTCCGTTCAGCCACTCAGCGATGGCAGGAATGCTTTCTTCCGTGAAGGAAAACGTTTGGGATTCTTTGAGTTCATCTGCGGTATTTTCGAAACTGAACGGGCCGGGGAAAATCCATACGCGGAAAATGTCTGCATCCTGTCCGGACGCCTTTTCGATATAATAGCGCATGCCGTTCATGCTGCCAGTGTACGGTGACTTTTGATAAAATGCAAGATGAAACAAATCTGAACTTTTTAACATGACAAACCTCCGTATCTGAGAAATTTTTAGTTACGTGCGCGGGCGCTGCCGTGCGTTCCGGGTGCAGCGGGACGAACCGCTTTTGAGGGACGTAAGATGATTATAGGGGATTTGGGCAGCGCATGCAAGAAAATTTGTGAATGTGGTTGTGATTTCTGTATAATTCTGATAAAATAAAACTAATTGAACGCAGCAGACCAGCTGATTATTTTAGGAGGAAATAAGATGGCAGAAGATAGAAAGGTATACAGTATTAAAGAAGATAATCTGGGCGAAGTAAATATTGCGGATGAAGTCGTTACGATTATAGCCGGACTGGCGGCGACGGAAGTAGAAGGCGTCAGCTCTATGGCAGGGAATATTACAAACGAGCTTGTGAGCAAGCTGGGCAAAAAGAATCTGGCGAAAGGCGTAAAAGCAGATATTATTGACCGCAGCGTGACGGTAGAGCTGGCTTTGAATATCGCGTATGGCTATGCGATACCGGATATTTCCGCCAAAGTGCAGGAGAAGGTTAAGACAGCGATTGAAACAATGACAGGGCTTGAGGTGAATGCTGTCAATATACGGATTGCCAGTGTTGATATGGGAAACAGCAGATAAAAAAAGCAGATAAGAACAGCCGGGGACTTGCTTTTATACACTGGCCAGACAGCGTAATTTCCGGCCGGTGTATGAATAAACAGGGGTGTCATAGCGGCACTCCTTTTATTCTAAATAGAAAAAGTATAAATAGAAAAAATCTGAAAAAGAAAGTCCATAAAAAGTCATGCAGAAAGGAAGTTATGAACAGGAGAGAAATCAGGGAACAGATTTTTAAAATGCTGTTTCAGGCGGAGTTTTACAGCGAGCAGGAAATGGAAGAACAGATTCAGATTTCCATGGGCGAGCTGGAAGAACAAAACCAGGGCAAGCGGGATTATATAGAAAATAAACTGCGAAGGATTTACAGCCTTCGGGAAGAAATTGATGCAATGATTAATGAAAAAGCGACCGGATGGAAAACAGGGCGCATGGCGAAAGCGGACCTGGCTTTAATCCGTCTGGCAGTTTATGAAATCAGATATGAGGACGACATTCCGGCAGGCGTTGCGATTAATGAAGCTGTGGAGCTTGCGAAGGTTTACAGCAGCGACGGCGCACCGTCATTTATCAACGGCGTGCTTGCAAAGCTTGTCTGACTGCGGGGTTTGTATGGTTAGAAATGTTTATAGTGTCGGCCAGGTAAATACGTATATTAAAAATATGTTTGCACAGGACTTTATGCTTGGAAAAATCAGTGTGAAGGGCGAAGTGTCTAACTGCAAATATCATAATTCCGGGCACATTTATTTTTCCTTAAAGGATGAAGGCGCGGCGATTGGGGCAGTGATGTTTGCCGGAAACCGGAAAAACGGGCTGAAATTCAGCATGAGGGACGGCGACCATGTCGTGGTCACAGGTTCTGTCGAGGTTTATGAGAGGGACGGACGCTATCAGCTTTATGCAAGAGAAATCACTCCCGACGGAGCCGGCGCTTTGTTTTTGAAATTTGAGGCGCTGAAAAAAGAGCTTGCGGAAATGGGAATGTTTGCAAAGGAATATAAGCAGCCGATTCCTAAATATATTCAAACGCTTGGAATCGTAACCGCGCCGACAGGAGCGGCTGTGCAGGATATCCGAAATATCAGCCGCCGGCGCAATCCTTATGTGCAGCTGATTCTGTATCCGGCGCAGGTACAGGGAGACGGAGCGGCGCAGAGCATTGTAAACGGTATCCATGCCTTAGAACAGCTTGGAGCAGATGTGATTATCGCAGGGCGCGGCGGCGGTTCGATTGAGGATTTGTGGGCATTTAATGAAGAGATTGTAGCGAGGGCGATTTTTGAATGCACCGTGCCGGTCATATCGGCGGTAGGCCACGAGACAGATACGACGATTGCCGATTATGTGGCAGACCTCCGCGCGCCTACACCGTCTGCTGCGGCAGAGCTGGCCGTATATGATTACGGGCAGTTTCGGGAGACGCTGCGCGTAGCGCGTACGGCGCTGGATATGCGCATGCGGGAGCACGTTCACAAAGAACGCGAAAAAATCGGACAGCTGCAGACAAAGCTGGGCTATTTAAGTCCGAGGATGATGTTAAACAGTAAAAAACAGTATCTGGCAGACCTGGAGGAGCGGCTTGCAAAATCCATGGAATACCGGTTATCCCTGGACAGGCACCGGATACAGCTGCTGGCAGAACGGTTAGAGGCCGGTTCTCCGCTGAAAAAACTGAGCGCAGGATTTGCGTATGTGACGGATTCTGACGGGCATCCGCTTACTTCGGTGTCGCAGGTGAAGCGCGAAGACAGGATTGCGGTCCGCACAGCAGACGGGAGCATCCAGGCGCAGGTGCTCCAAACGGAAACAGATGCTGTGACGGTACCGGGCGCTGACAAATCAAAGCGGAAACAGATGCTGTGACGGTGCCGGATGCTGACAAATCTGAAAGTCAGATGCGCTGTGGTCTGAGCATACAGGACGGGTCTTGTTAAGCGGCAGTACAGCAGCAATATCTGATACGGGAAATAATGCATGTAAATGGAAGGCAGGATATGATTGAAAATATAGAAATAAAACAGGCAGAGCCGGCTGGCACGGAAAATGAACCTGAGGAAGAACTGAAGCTGGAGGATTTGCTAAAACAGGTGGAATACTGTATCGGGCAGCTGGAAAATCCGCAGATTTCACTCGAGGATTCTTTTCGCTATTACGAGGAGGGAATCAAAAAACTGAAAGCCTGCAACGGGAAGGTCGGGCAGATTGAACAGAAAATGCTTGTGATAGGAAGCCAGGGACAGTTAGAAGAATTTTGAGATATAGAAGAATTTTGAGAATAGAAGAATTTTGAGAATAGAAGAATTTTGAGAATAAAAAAATTAGAAACAGAGAATGAGTAAAGCAATGAATGTCAAAACAGAGATAAATATAGAAGAAGAAATTAAGAAACGGGCAGCGCAGATTGATCAGATTCTGTCTGCCTATCTGCCGCCGGAGGAAGGGTTTCAAAAATGCATAATGGAAGCGATGCGTTACAGCATTCAGTCCGGAGGAAAGCGTCTCCGCCCGATGCTGATGCAGGAAACTTACCGGATGTTTGGAGCAGACGGAGCTGTTATTGAGCCTTTTCTGGCAGCAGTCGAAATGATTCATACGTATTCGCTGATTCATGACGACCTGCCAGCCATGGACAATGACGATTACCGCCGCGGGAGAAAAACAACTCATGTCGTTTATGGGGAAGCGATGGGGATTTTAGCCGGAGACGCGCTGCTGAACTATGCATTTGAGACAGCGGCGGGGGCATTTGACCTGGACTGTCATCCAAAGCGCGTAGCAAAAGCAATTCAGGTGCTGGCACGAAAATCAGGAATCTACGGAATGATTGGAGGCCAGGTAACCGATGTGCAAAATGAAGGCTGCAGCAGCATGAGCGCGGAAATGCTGGATTTTATATACCGGTTAAAAACGGGAGCCCTGCTGGAAGCATCGATGATGACGGGAGCAGTTTTAGCGGGAGCGTGCGACGAAGAGGTTTTGATACTGGAACAGGCAGCCGGAAAGGCCGGGATGGCTTTTCAGATACAGGATGATATTCTGGATGTAACGGGTACGTTTGAGGAATTAGGCAAACCGGTCGGCTCTGATGAAAAAAATCAGAAAGTCACATATGTGACACTGTATGGCATGGAAGCGGCAAAAGCACAGGTAGAAAAGCTGACGAAGGAAGCTGCCGACTGTATGAATCAGCTGGATGTAAAGAATGAGTTTTTAAACGCGCTGCTGTTTTATCTGGCGGGGCGGCGCAGGTAAAGCGGGAATACGTGTGCTCTGTCCGGCCGGAAACGGAAGGAGCGCCAGGGGAATACAAATTCAGAGGGCTTTGCATAAAAGCAGAATGGGGAAGCATGGAATTAGCATGATACTGGAAAAAATTAACGATACAAATGACATAAAAAAGCTGGAAAAAGAAGAAATCAGACAGCTGCCGCAGGAAATACGCCAGTTTCTGATACACAGCCTTTCAGAAACTGGCGGGCATCTGGCATCCAATCTGGGGGCTGTCGAGCTTACTCTTGCCCTGCATCTTGCTTTTGAACTGCCAAAAGATAAAATCATCTGGGATGTAGGACATCAGTCTTATACACATAAAATACTGACCGGGCGCAAAGACGCGTTTCCCACGCTGCGTCAGCTTGGAGGACTAAGCGGGTTTCCGAAGACAAGCGAAAGCGACTGCGACTGTTTTAATACGGGGCACAGCTCGACCTCGATATCTGCGGGGCTTGGCTTTGCTGCCGCGAGGGATTTAAAAGGAGAAAATTATAAAGTCATATCTGTAATCGGCGACGGCGCGCTGACTGGCGGGATGGCTTTTGAAGGACTGAATAACGCTTCGAAGCTGGATACGAATTTTATCATTGTATTAAACGATAATGATATGTCCATTTCACCGAATGTCGGGGGACTGTCTCAGTATCTTGGCGGCATCCGGACAGCGGGCGCATACCAGGATTTGAAAAACGGTGTGCTGGAGTCGTTAAATAAAGTACCGGTTTACGGAGACCGCCTTGTGCGCAAAATCCGTAAGACCAAAAGCGTGATTAAGCAGCTGCTGATTCCGGGAATGCTGTTTGAGGATATGGGTATTTTATATCTCGGCCCTGTGGACGGGCATGATATTGACAAAATGACTGCCATGTTTAAAAAAGCATCCAGGGTAAACGGCCCTGTGCTGGTGCATGTGCTGACACAGAAGGGCAGGGGATATGAGCCGGCAGTGCGTCATCCGGCCAGGTTTCATGGGACAGAGCCGTTTGATATTGAAACCGGGCTTGTGAAAAAGAAGAAACGCAGGGCTGCCTATACCGATGTGTTTTCCACGGTAATGCGGAAACTCGGTGACCGTGATGAAAAAATTGCTGCGGTGACAGCGGCAATGGAAACCGGCACCGGCCTGAAGCGTTTTCATAACATGTTCCCGGAACGGTTTTTCGATGTCGGCATTGCGGAGGAGCATGCGGTCACATTTGCGGCAGGACTTGCCAAAGGCGGGCTGAAGCCGGTATTTGCGGTATATTCTTCTTTCCTGCAAAGGGCTTATGACCAGATTCTGCATGATGTCTGCCTGCAGGACCTTCCGGTGGTATTTGCGATAGACCGTGCCGGGATTGCGGGAAGCGACGGTGAAACGCATCAGGGGATTTTTGATATCTCGTATTTAATGACCATACCGAATATGACGCTGATGGCTCCCAAAAATAAATGGGAACTTTCTGATATGATTAAATTCGCGCTGGAATCCGGCCATCCGGCGGCAGTCCGCTATCCGAGGGGAGAGGCGTTTGACGGGCTTAAGGAGTTCCGCGCGCCTGTCGTTTATGGCAGAAGCGAAATGCTTTATGAGGAAGGAAACGTGATTCTGCTCGCATATGGAAGCATGGTAAAGACAGCGCTGGAAGTACGAAAGCAGCTGCAGGAATCCGGTATTTCGTGCGCGCTGGTAAATATGCGTTTTGCAAAGCCGCTGGATGCAGAGCTTTTATCTAAAATAAGCGCGGACGGCAGATATCGGCTGGCCGTAACGATGGAAGAAAATATACGCGCGGGCGGTATGGGCGAAGCGGTATTGGAGTACCTGCACCGGACGGGCTCGAACATGAAAGTGATGCATGCTGCCATTGAAAATGAGTTTATTCCGCATGGAAATGCAGAGCTTTTAAAGCGGCAGGCAGGGCTTGATGCAGACAGTATTGCAGAGAAAATCAAACAGTATCTGGCAGCTGGAACAGAGAGCCTGTGAACAGATACGGGAGTGCGGCACAGAGAAAATCAAACAGAACCTGGCAGCCAGAGCATACAGACTGGGAAGCAGGAAAGGAATAAAAGATACAGGAATGGTGAGAAAATGAAGGAACGACTGGATGTGCTGCTGGTAAAACGCGCGCTTGCTCCTTCCAGGGAAAAAGCGAAGTCTGTTATTATGGAAGGCAGCGTGTATGTAAACGGGCAGAAGGAAGACAAGGCCGGCTCGATGTTTGAGGAAAACGTACAGGTCGAGGTGCGGGGAAAAACGCTTAAGTATGTCAGCCGCGGAGGACTGAAGCTCGAAAAAGCAGTGAAGCAGTTCGGCCTTTCCTTTGCGGATAAAATATGCATGGATATCGGGGCTTCGACCGGAGGATTTACAGACTGCATGCTGCAAAACGGCGCGAAAAAAGTCTATGCGGTGGATGTAGGCTACGGCCAGTTTGCCTGGACGCTGCGCAATGACCCGCGGGTGGTATGCATGGAAAAGACAAATATCCGGTATGTAACGCCGAAGGATATTGACGACGTTTTGGATTTTGCGTCTGTGGATGTTTCGTTTATATCGCTCACAAAAGTATTAGAGCCCGCAAAGGAGCTGTTAGCAGATAACGGTGAAATGGTCTGCCTGATTAAGCCTCAGTTTGAAGCAGGAAGGGAAAAAGTCGGGAAAAAGGGTGTAGTACGCGATAAAAAGGTGCATCTTCAGGTGATGGAACGGGTAACGGACTTTGCCAGGCAGGCGGGTTTTCATATTCTGGACCTGGAATTTTCGCCGGTAAAAGGGCCGGAAGGAAATATCGAATATCTGATGTATATCCGAAAAGACGGGAGCGGACTGAAGGAGGAGGCAGCAGACTGTGCGGCAGTAGTAGAAGCTGCCCATGCTGCGTTAGATTCATGAAGAAATTTGCAATCATTGTCAATGCGTTAAAGGACCGGAATCTGGCAGAAACCAGACGGCTTTGCAGTTATATTACAACAAGGGGCGGGAGCTGTTTTTATCTTATCAGTGTGGATGAAAAAGAAGGCATACAGAAAGTGCAGGCACACGATATTCCGAAGGATACCGAGTGTATACTGGTCTTAGGCGGCGACGGCACGCTGATTCGGGCCGCGCGGGATACCGTGGAATGCGGGGTGCCGTTAATCGGGGTGAATATGGGGACGCTCGGGTATTTGTGCGAACTGGAAGAGTCCAGTGTTTACGAGGCTGTAGATGCCCTGATGCATAATGAATATATGCTCGAGGAGCGCATGATGCTCTCGGGATACAGGCCGGAAGATTCTGGCGAGCCTGCCAGGCGTGCATTAAACGATATTGTAATCCACAGGACGGGCACGCTGTCGTTAGTAAGCCTGACGGTTTATGTAAACGGACAGTATTTAAATACGTTTCAGGGTGACGGTATCATACTGTCTACGCCGACAGGCTCCACTGCTTATAACTTATCGGCGGGCGGGCCGATTGTAGACCCGAAGGCGGAGCTGCTGCTGTTAACGCCGATTAACTCGCATACACTTACGCCGAGAAGCATTGTCATTGATGCCCAGGACGAAATTACGGTCGAAGCAGGAAGCAGGAGAGACCTGCGGGATGACACGGCGGAGGTAAGCTTTGACGGCGACCACGGCTGGCTGCTGCATGCAGGCGAATGCATTCAAATCCGCAAAGCCAGGGAACGGGCAAAAATATTAAAATTCAGCAAAATCAGTTTTTTGGAAATTCTGCGCAAAAAAATGCAGACTTTTCACTGACAGTCTGATGAAAGGATCGGACACAGTTTATGAAAATTTCAAGACACTCAAAAATACTCGAAATTATCAGCCGCTGCGATGTGGAGACTCAGGAAGAGCTGTCCGCGCTGCTTGTGCAGGAAGGCTATCCGGTAACCCAGGCAACGGTGTCCCGGGATATCCGCGAACTGAAGCTGACCAAGGTTTCCATGAGCAATGGCAGGCAGAAATATGCAGTCATCACGCAGGCACAGAAGGATTTGTCAAAATACATCCGCATCTTTCAGGACGGCTTCCGCTCAATGGATATGGCCCAGAATATCCTGGTCATTAAAACGGTGTCCGGCATGGCAATGGCAGTGGCGGCGGCGCTTGATGCCATGGATTATAAGGAAATTGTCGGCAGTATTGCTGGAGATGATACTATCATGTGCGCGGTGCGTTCCGTGGAGGATACGAAGGAGCTGATGCGCAGGCTGGGCCGTCTGATTGAAGAGAGCTGATGCGCAGACTGAAGTGACTGATTGAAGAGAGCTGATGCGCAAGGCTGAGGTATCTGATTGAAAAGAGCTGATGTACAGCTGGATTGACTGATTGAAAGAGCTGATACGCAGACTGGGGCGTCTGATTGAAGGAACGGATGCGCAGGCCGGGCGGCTGACCAGAGAATATGGATGCGCCGGGGAAGGCGGAAGCAGGCAGCGCTGCCGGCAGTAAGCAGCATTTGAAAAAGTAAAAGGAGAACAGTATGTTACATAATCTTCATGTAAAGAATCTGGCTCTGATTGAAGAAGCAGAGGTTGATTTTTCGGAAGGCCTGAATATTCTTTCGGGAGAAACCGGTGCCGGAAAATCGATTATCATAGGTTCTATCGGGGCGGCAATCGGGGAAAAAGTATCCAGAGACATCATACGCAGAGACGCGGATTATGCGCTCGTTGAGCTGATATTTTCCGTTGATGACAGCGTAAGGGAAAAACTGGCTGCCATGGATATTCCAATGGAAGACGACCAGGTGATTTTAACCAGAAGAATTTCCGGCGGCCGTCCGATTGCAAAAATCAATTCAGAAAGCGTTTCTGCAGCAAAGCTGAAGGAAGCGGCGTCTTTATTAATCGACATTCACGGGCAGCATGAGCACCAGTCGCTGCTGAGCCAGAAAAATCATCTGCAGATACTCGATGCATATGCAAAAAAAGAATTAAGCGGCCTGAAAGAAAAACTGTCAGGCGCATATCAGGATTACAGCAGCATCAGAAACGAATTAAAAGAAGCTTCGTCAGATACCGAGCAGAGAGCAAGAGAGCTGTCGTTCCTTCAGTATGAAGCGGAAGAAATCGAACAGGCATCTTTGAAAAACGGGGAAGATGAAGAGCTCGAGCTGCAGTACCGGCGTTTTGCAAACGGAAAGAAAATCATGGGAAGCCTTTCTGCGGTCTATCAGCTTACATCCGAAAACGGCGCGGCGCAGATGACGGGCCATGCGGTTTTGGAAATTGCGGGAGCCAGCGCTTATGACGAGCGGGCAAAGCAGTTTGAAGAGCAGCTGATGGAAATCGACAGTCTGCTCAATGATTTTAACCGGGAACTGGCCGGATATATGGAAGATGCGGATTTTGATGAAGAGCAGTTCTATGAAATCGAAAAACGCCTGAATCTGATTAACAGTCTGAAGGCAAAATATGGAAACACGATTGAAAAAATTCTGGCTGAGTACGAAAAAAAGCTGGCCCGGATTGAAAAATTAAGCGATTATGATGCATATTTAGCTTCTTTAAAGCAGAGAATGGAACAAAAGGAAGCAGAGCTTGAAAAACTCTGTAAAAAAATATCAGCTGTCCGTAAAAAAGAAGCGCGAAAGCTTACAGAAAAAATAAAAGAAGCGCTTATCGATTTAAATTTTCTGGATGTGCAGTTCGAACTGAAGCTGACAAGAAAAAAAGAATACAGTGCGTCCGGCTATGACGAAGCTGAGTTTTTAATTTCCACCAATCCAGGAGAGCCGTTAAAGTCACTGACCAAAATAGCGTCGGGAGGAGAGCTGTCCCGTATTATGCTGGCCATTAAAGCGGTGCTTGCGGACTGCGATGAGATTGGGACGCTGATTTTTGACGAAATAGATACCGGTATCAGCGGGCGCACGGCACAGATGGTATCTGAAAAAATGAATGTCATTTCCAAAGAACATCAGATTATCTGTATTACGCATCTGCCTCAGATTGCGGCAATGGCTGATACGCATTTTTTAATCGAAAAGCAGGCGGTCAGAAATCATACTTCGACGAGTATCCGCAGGCTGAATGGAGAAGAGAGCGTGACGGAGCTTGGGAGGATGCTGGGAGGCGTGAAAATTACGGATACGGTGCTGAAAAGCGCAAGGGAAATGAAAGAACTGGCGGCTGTTACGAAAAGTGATAAGGGATTCTAAATATTCTTCCAAAGCCACAGGAAGACCGGACAAATCCCTCTTCCGGCTGGTTTTCGAAAAATAAAAAATTACCAGATTTAAAACAGCATACGAAGATATACTAATACAGAGTGTTTTGATTAAAAAAGCCAGGGAGCTTTTTACACGCCGGATGTTTTGGAAAGAATGGGAAACGGGGCGTGATGAAAAATCAGGATACTCTGTTGTTTAATTCCTAAATAAAATGGCTGAATGTGGGCAGAATTTATAGCAGAGTCTTTGTTAAAGAATAGACAGAATAAAGAGAATACACAGGAAAAGGGATGTCTGACATGTTGAAAAAAATATGGAGTCAATTTCAAAGAAAGAGAAAAATTGCAGGCTACGGAGGAATTGCAGTCTGTGCGGTATTTGCTTATGCTTTGCTGTTAAATTCCATACCGGATAAAATGTATGTGGAGTATGGGAAAGAGCCGGATTATTCATTTGGCGTGCCTGTAACAAAAACGGCTGCGGACAGTGAGCAGGTATTTGCAAACCGGCAGATTTCACCTGACGGTGCGGTTCATATGACTCAGCAGACGCCGGAAAAGAGCGGATATCCGGGCGGGGGCACATATCAGGTAATCTGCAGGCTTTTTGGCACGATTCCCATCAAGCAGATTGAGGTTCAGGAGGTTGCGAAAAAAGAACTAATTGCGGCGGGAACCAACATCGGTATTTATGTAAAAAACGCGCAGATTATGATTATAGGAACCGGCGAAGTGACAGATGAATCCGGTGTGAAAAAGGAGCCTGCGAAAAACGTTGTGCAAAGCGGCGACTATATACTGGCTGTCGACGGGGAAGAGATACAGTCCAAAGACCAGCTTGTGAAAAAAATATCCTTTAGCGGCGGCAGAAAGGTTACATTAAAGCTTCTGCGGGACGGCGAGAAAATAGAGGTTTCCTTACAGCCGGTGCGCTCTGCGGAAGGCGTTTACCAGATCGGGGTCTGGGTGCGGGATGATATCGCAGGAGTCGGAACGATGACATATGTTACGGACAAAGGAGAATACGGTGCGCTCGGGCACGGGATTACGGATGCAGATGTAGGAAATCTGATTGATGTGGAAAAAGGCTCTATTTATGAAACGTCTATCCTGGAAATCCGCAAAGGCAAAAGAGGACAGCCCGGAGAAATGTCCGGTATGATAAATTATAATGATGAATATAAGCTGGGTACAATAGAAGAAAATACGAATGTCGGCATTTACGGCACGCTCACGAACCTGCCGGAGGAGTTAGAGGATGTGTCCGCGATTCCGGTCACTTATAAGGAAGGGATTAAGAAAGGAAGGGCACAGATTATCAGCTCTGTGGAAGGCAGCCGGAAGGCGTATGAGATAGAAATTGAACAGACGGATTATCATAGCGAGGGGAATAATAAAGGGATTCAGTTTCAGGTGACGGATGAGAAGCTGCTCGAGGATACAGGAGGGATTATTCAGGGGATGTCGGGGAGTCCGATTGTGCAGGACGGGCATATTATTGGGGCGGTGACGCATGTGTTTATTTCGGATTCTAAGATGGGGTATGGGATATTTATTGAAAATATGCTGGAGCATTAAAAAATCATAAGTGATAAAAAGGGGCAGCATACGCAGCCCAAAAGTTTATGCGGGTGTCTGCTCCTTTTTATTGACAAAAAACAGGACGAGGCTGAAACCCTTGCCTTGACAGGATTTCGATAATTCAAATTATATCAATTAAGCAGTTGATAAGAATATTCAGACATTTACTTACACAGTTTATCTGACAAAGCCTGGGGAACTGTAAAAAATCAGAAGCCATGTCTGCGGTTATTCAGCAGATGCGGCTTCTTCTAACATTAGGTGTTCAAGTTTTGAAATATTGGAAAAAATGTTTTTCCACGTGCGTGAAGCTGGAATGAAAGAGTATGAAAGAAAGACTGACATGGAAAGAAATGGTACAGAGATATCCAAATAAATGGGTATTTGTGGAAAATTCAGAATTAAGGGGGAGCGACATTATTTCCGGCGACCTGATTTGTGCATGTACGGATGATGAATATAGTCAAAAATGGCATTGGCAGCGGGTAAAAGTTTTTAAGATTTAATAGCGTTGGTGGATGTATATGGCGGGACAATCGGATGTTCTGCAGCATAAAGGTTAAGAGATGCTGAAATTGTCAGGCAAGGCGGCTCAAAGGGCGGTGGCTGTTACGGGCATAATTTTTTAGAAATGATTGCCAGACGTATGCGTTTATTTCGAATTTGAAAATGCGGTGCAGGATTTTTATTGAGAACATTCCAGAGAATTAATAGGGTAAATTATGAAACGTTTCTATATCAAGCGGACGAAAACGGTTTTTAATTTTTAATTAAAATTTTAGTAGAAAAACGTGCATTAAACTGTTATAATGGATACAAAAGTCATTTGTAATACTAATAAAATATTAGAGAATGATGTGATAGAGCAACTAAATGACAAAATTATATTTTACATAGGGGTAAAAATGAATGGGAATAAATGGAAATAGACTGGCTTACATAATCGGAAATGATAGTTATCAAAATCTGAAGACTTTGGAAGGAGCTGTCAATGATGCCTGTTTGATGAAGAAAACTTTGGAAGATTGTGATTTTACTGCTTATCAGTTTAATAACTTACCGTATAAGGATTTCTTATCAAAAGTTAATGATTTTAAAAGTAAATGTATGGAAAATAAAGTCTGCCTTTTTTACTATGCCGGACATGGATTTGAATATGAAGGCAATAATTATTTGTGTCCTATTGATGCGAAAAAGGATAAAATACAAAAAAGTAACATTAATATATCAAATATGGTTAATGATTTGTCAAAAAACAGGGATTTTGTTTGTATTGTTATACTTGATTGCTGTAGGAACATATATGGTAAAGTGAGAGGGGCTTTTGAGATAAATCCAATTGTTGCAAATTTCAAAAATGAAGGAGGGATATACATTGCCTATTCTACAGCTTCCGGAAAGTATGCTGAGGAGATTGATGGGAACGGAGTGTATACGAAGTTATTATGTAAACATATTTCTGGCAGCAGTAAACCTATAGAACAGATTTTTAAGGATGTGAGAAAAGAAATGATTGAAATCTGTGTGAAAAAAAACATAGAGAAACAAATATCCTGGGAGTATACATCGCTGGTAAATGATTTCTATTTTAGGGAAAGCATTGCAAAGGAGGATGTATCATCTATTGCAGAAAAGATGATTAAAGAAGCGTATACTTATGAGAAAATGGTGGAATATGTGAAGCAATATTGTTCAAAACAGGCACTAAAGGATGCAGGGAAGGTTCTTTTGAATGTCTTAAATACAATTGATTATTATATGGAACAGGGAGAAATGGACAAATGACAAAATTAAAGATTGCAGTTATAGGAAAGTCGGCAGCTGGAAAATCAGCTTTTATCAGAACATTTAGTTCCGCGCCAGATTATATTAATTCTGTTGGAAAAGGACAGACAACACGTGCTTATGCAGAGTATTTGTTTCTGCAGGATTACGAAGATGATTTTCCAAAGGTGGAAGCAGATATTGTAACACAGTCGATGTTTTGTGAAAGCCGGACGATGCAAGTCCTTGGTAAATTGAAGGATTTGCAGAATTCAGGAGAGAGTACGGATATTGACTGGCTGAAGAAACAGTTCGATAATGGAGTGCATAAAAGGAGGCTGAAAGAAATCTTATTATATGCAACGGATTTCTTTGATATAAGAGAGTTTGAATTTTTAGATAATAATATTGTATCATGGTCAGATATGGAATTTGACGCTTTTGAAAAAGATATCGTATCGACAGCTGATAATGAAAAAATTTTGAATGAAGGAGAGCAGGAAGAAAAGGAAAAAAAAGAGACTGAGGCAGATGACATTTTATATAAGTTTTTTAGAAATATATATGACAAAATAATTATGGTGATAAAGGAGGCATACAAGAATAAGCCGGTATTTTATATTGACAATAATATTTGCCATTTTAAATTCCGTATTGAGGATAATGAAACTAAAAATATATTTACGATGCTTTTAAAAGTGGATGATGATAATAAATCATTGACGGGGATGCTGTCAAAAGTAAGGATTACAAGCGGAATTAATAAGAAGTATCTGGAAAAACTGAATTGTTTGAACATTTATAGTATAAGCCTGATTGATACATACGGGTTAGACCATAGTGAGAATACGAAAGATGAAGTTTTGATTGAAAGATATAACAGAATATTTAATAAAGATTATCCGGAAATTTCGGTAGTATTTTTTGTAGAAGCTCTGCATGCGGGAGCATCAAATGAGTTTAAGAAAGCAATTACGATTCTTTATCAGATTAAGCCTGAAATAATGACTTATATAATTGGAACATATATTGATGAAAATGAGAATGAACTATTGGGGAAAGAGAATTGGCTGTTTTCTGAGGAGAAAAGAAAAGATGGAGCACCGCGCCTGAATGGCAGAGTGCAGCAGATTTTGGACAATGATACGGATTTACAGGCTGCGCTTTTGGATCAGGGTATATCAGAATCCATGGCCCAAAAGAGATGTGAAATAATGCAAAAAAGGTTTGCTCCTTTTTGCGGAAATCTGGATAATATTACAGGTAAAATTGACTATGAAATGGCAAATACAGTATCAATAAAAGCATTATTTTCATCTATTGCTGAGAAAGAGCATTTAGGCGAGGGATATATACAGATTGATGCTATTTTAGAAAAAATTTCACAGGAGGGCATATTAGATACATTTTCAAAACAGTTTATCGAAAATATTAAAAAAGGATTTGTCCAGGTATATGCTCGTTCGGCAAGCAGAACACGATGGAAAATTCGCGAGAATCTTGAAAATTATGTATTGGGATTTATGGGGACAACGTTAGATGCTACCTGGAAGAGGGTATTTAAAGATGCATTTAATATGACATTCACAAAAAAAATTAAAGCTGACGGGCGGATGCAAATGTTGTCAGATGTATTAAAAATAGAGGGAAATTCAAAAATTGCTTTTGATGAGATTATTGCGACGATTGCACCGTTTCTATTGCAGAGAAAATGTCAGGGAGAAGAATATCTTAGTCCAAGTGTATGTGAAATCAAATGTAATGAATGTGCTGAGAATCAGACAAAAGATAGTGGATGTATTTGGAATATATTTATCATTGCGGCATCTTTTGAAGCTTTTACGGAACGTTCCCATTACGATAAAGTAATTGACTGGTTAAATGAATTGCACAAATTTGAACAAATAGATAACTTGGAGGAGAAAGTTACAAAACATCTGCAGAGTGTTCTGAGTGAAAAGTTTGTTCCTTTATGCAGAGAACATAATATGCGTTTAGCAAGCAAAAGAATTAAAAATTCAAATGCTCCGTATGCGGACAGTAAAAAGGAAGTTTATCTTGATTATAAAACAAAATATGATACAGCAATTGAAAAGAAAAGGTTTGATGATATTGTTAACAGTTTTTTGTCAAATGAAATGAGATAAATAATTGAAAAGTTACAGTAAATTTCAGACAGAGCAGATTTCTGTCTGGAATTTTTGTTATGTGCTTTAGCTTGTCCGGTGCATCGGAGTTTTTCTCAATCGAAAAATGGAGATGTGCCTGCCTGCATGGACAATTACCGTGATCGCACTGGCGCAGATGACGGACGAGGAGTTTATGAAATATGATAAGAGTGAAGAGGTGGCTGATGTGTGTCAGGCGATTCAGGAAATAAGAAAAGAATCCGAGCAGAAGAAAGCGATGGAAATAGCCAGGAATTTTTATAATCTTGGGGTTGATGTTGAAAAGATTTCCCAAGGCGTAGGTTATGCGGCAGAGACTGTAAAGGAATGGCTCGGTCTTTCCAGCGATGCCAGGTGAGAAGCAGTATATTCGAATAGGTTAACGAAAGCACATGATTTCTGTAATGGGAGGTTGTGTGCTTTTTTGCAGCTTGTTTGGGAGAAATCACGCAGCCTTTCTGCGGAAGTTTGTGTGTTTCTGTTTTATGGCCTGGTTTTAAGGGCATCAATAAAAAAGGGGTGCTAAAAATCATGGAAATCAGGCTGGACTTATGGTATATTATACTTAAAAAAACACTTAAAAAAAGTATGGGAGGTAAAATGGATAAAAAGAAAAATACAAATATGGAAGTAAAAAAGAAAAACAGGAATGATGTTTTTCGCTATATATGCAGGAATGGGATGGTATCAAACCCGGACATTTCTTATGCATTGAAATTAAGCCTGCCGACAGCGACACAGATTACGAAAGAATTGGTGGAACGCGGGCTTGTAGAAGAAACGGGGGAAATGGAATCTACCGGGGGAAGGAGGGCAAAAGCGCTGGCTGTGTCTAAGAATGCCGGGAAAGCGGTAGGGCTTGATATCACAAAAAACCATGTCAGCCTTGTACTTACAGATCTGGCAGGCAGGATTTTAAAATATGAGAGGGCATTCCTTCCATACGCTGCGGGCGATGGCTATTATCTGGAGGTAAACCAGAGGATAGGGAATTTTTTGGAAGACAGCGGATGCGGCAGTGATGGCATATTAGGAATCGGGATATCCTTTCCGGGGATTATCGACCTGGATAAAGAACTGGTTGCGGATTCCCATATTCTCGGGGTAAGGGGGCTTCCCTTTTCCGATGTAAGCAGACATTTTCCGTATCCCTGCCATTTCTTAAACGATGCAAATGCGGGGGCATATGCAGAAGGAATCCAGTCGGAAGACAGGAGCCGTTTTTTTTACCTGTCCCTAAGCAATACGGTAGGGGGAGCGGTCTACGGCAATGGGGGGCTGGAGCAGGGCAGGAATTTTCGCTGCGGGGAAGCGGGGCATATGACCATTGTCCCAGACGGGAAAGCATGTTATTGCGGGAAATATGGATGTCTGGATGCTTATTGTTCCGCTAAGTGCCTTACCGATGGAAAGGTGGAGGACTTTTTTGAAAAGCTGAAGCAGGGGGAAAAGGGGGCAGCCAGCCTTTGGGAGCAATATACTTCCTATCTTGCCATTGCAGTGAATAATATCCATATGGTTTTAGACTGTGATATTGTCCTGGGCGGGTATGTTGGAAGCTGTATGGGCGGATTTATACAGGATATCCGGGATAAAACGTTAGAAAGGAATACATTTGAAGAAGATGGTTCCTTTATCAGAGCCTGCCGCCACAGGACAGGGGCGGCAGCATTGGGGGCATCCTTAAAAGTGATAGAACTATTTGTGGAACAGGTATGACATCCGTTCCAATCTTAACTTGCCCGTGGGATGAGAAGATAGATGGATGTAAGAGATTTCAGAGATGGAATCTCTTTTTTTGTTGCTAATTGCTAAAAATGGAATGGAGGTTTTGGAAGAAATGACCAAAATTATGTAATTTCTGATTTTGTATTGACAAAAATATTTCTTGCAAATATAATAAGATACATAATAAAACTATTTAATAAAGTATAAAATAAAGAATAAAAGAAAGAGGAGGAAATTATCATGGTAGGAACAATGAAGACAGCCGTTATGCTTGGAATCGGTAAAATGGGGTTTGAAGAAAGGAAGATTCCAGTGCCAAAGGACAATGAGGTCCTTGTAAAATTAGAGTATGTCGGCATCTGCGGCAGCGACCTGCATTATTATGAAACAGGGGCAATCGGGGATTATGTGGTAAAGCCGCCCTTTGTGCTGGGGCATGAGCCTGGCGGCATTGTAGTGGAGACAGGAAAAGATGTGAAGCATCTGAAAGCTGGCGACCGGGTTGCGCTGGAGCCGGGAAAGACCTGCGGGCACTGTGAGTTCTGCAAAACAGGAAATTATAACCTCTGCCCGGATGTCGTATTTTTTGCAACGCCTCCGGTGGACGGCGTATTTCAGGAATATGTGGCGCATGAAGCGGATTTGTGCTTTAAACTGCCGGATAATGTGAGTACGATGGAAGGAGCTTTGATTGAGCCATTGGCGGTAGGCTTCCATGCAGCGATGCAGGGAGGGGCAAGGGCAGGACAGACGGCAGTAGTCATGGGTGCAGGGTGCATCGGCCTTGTGACAATGATGGCATTAAAGGCAATGGGGGTATCCAGGGTATATGTGGCGGACATTATGGAAAGACGGCTTCAGAAGGCATTGGAACTGGGCGCAGACGGGGTAATTAACGCAAGCCAGACGGATGCGGTGGAAGAAGTAAGGAAACTGACGGATGGAAGGGGCTGCGACCTTGCGGTGGAGACGGCAGGCACACAGGCAGCGACTGTCCAGACAATCCATATGACAAAAAAAGGTGCAGCCATTGTCCTGGTTGGATACAGCAAGAGCGGTGAAATGACGCTTCCAATGAGCCTTGCGTTAGATAAGGAACTGACATTCAAGACCGTGTTCCGTTACCGCCATATTTATCCAATGGCAATTGATGCGGTTGCAGCAGGAAAAGTAAATCTGAAAGGGATTGTGACAGATGTGTTCGATCTTGATGATGTGCAGAAGGCTATGGATCATAGCGTAAACAATAAAGCAGACATTGTGAAGGCCGTTATCCGCATCGCAGAATAACCGGATAAAAAGGGCCTGGCACGGCGCCTACGAAAACTACAGAGAATTTTTTTCGGGGGCGTATGCCCTGTGAATGGCTGGATAGCCAGAATGGATGTCAGAGAAGGTCTGCATTTTGATTTTCGGAATGGAGGATATAATATGGAAACTAAATTTCAAACGCTGATTACCGGGTTACAGCATATCGGGATTCCTACGAATGATATGGAAAAAACGGCTGCATTTTACAGGCTGCTTGGATTTGAGGCTGTATTACAGACAGTGAACCGTGCGGCGGATGAGAAGGTAACATTTTTACGGATGGGGGATATTACCTTAGAAGTATATGAGAATAAGAACGCGGCAATGGTTCCCGGCGCTCTGGATCATATTGCACTGAATGTCACGGATATAGAGAAAGCGTTCCAGATGGCGAAGGAAGAGGGTTTTTCTATGTTAGATACCCAAATCCAGTTTCTTCCTTTTTGGGAACATGGGGTAAAATTTTTTACAGTCCTGGGACCAAATGAAGAGAAGGTTGAATTTAGCCAGTATTTATAAGGAGGATGGCAATGGAGCAGAAAAATACAGATGTAAAAGTGCCGCTGATCAGTAAGATTGCATACGGCATGGGTGATGTGGGGTGTAATTTCAGCTGGATGTTCGTCGGGAATTTCCTGATGATTTTTTATACGGATGTTTTTGGGATTGGAATGGGGGCAGTTGCGGGGCTGATGCTGTTCTCCAGGTTCTGGGATGCGATTAATGACCCGGTAATTGGAGGGCTGACGGATAAAACGCATACAAGGTGGGGAAGATACCGTCCCTGGCTTCTGGTTGCAGCGCCGCTTACTGCTGTTGTGCTGATGCTGACATTCTGGGCGCATCCGGACTGGCCTTCCACGGCAAAGATTGTCTATATGGCGGTTACCTACTGTATCTTAGTGTTAGGCTATACCTGTGTGAATATCCCTTATGGGACGCTGTGCGGCGCAATGACGCAGAATATTGAAGAGCGGGCGAAAATTAACACATTCCGCTCGGTCAGCGCAATGATTGCAATCGGCATTATCAATATCATAACGGTTCCTTTTATTGCAATGCTTGGGCAGGGGAACGACAGGCGGGGATATTTTCTTGTTGCTGTTGTCTATGGATGTATTTTTGCTGCCTGCCATATTTTCTGTTTTGCTAAAACAAAGGAAGTCGTGGAAGTCCCGGAGAAGGAAAAGATTTCCCTGAAAGTGCAGCTGGCTTCTGTTGTGAAAAATAAGCCGTATATGATTGCTGTGGCAGGGCAGTTCCTGTTTGGGGTAACGCTTTATGGAAGGAATGCGGATGCGCTCTATTACTTTACTTACGTGGAGGGGGACCAGGCATTGTTCAGTACATATTCCCTTTTTATTATCATCCCTTCGATTATTGGCGCAGCCTGTTTCCCGGTTGTGTTCAGGATGACAAACAATAAGGGGCGTTCGGCATCCATATTTGCATTGCTTACAGGAATCAGCATGTTCTGTATGTACTTTTTTACAGCCGCAGGCTCCCCGGTTCCCTTCTACCTGTTTTCATGCCTGGCCCAGTTTTTCTTTTCCGGGTTTAACACGGCTATTTATGCAATCGTGCCGGATTGTGTGGAGTATGGGGAATGGAAGACAGGGCTCCGCAATGACGGTTTCCAGTATGCGTTTATCTCGCTGGGGAATAAGATCAGGATGGCAATCGGGACTTCTGTCCTGGCGGGGGTTTTAGGCAGCCTGGGATATATGGCAAACCAGCAGCAGAACCTGGCTGTGCTGGCAGTCATGAAACATTCCTTCACTACGGTTCCAGGTATCTTATGGATTGTTACGGCGGGGGTTTTATATTTTTACCGCCTGAACAGGAAAGCTTATAATAAAATTGTGCAGGAAATCCAGGAAAGAAAGGAGAGCGGGAAACATGTATGATGTAGCTGCATTAGGGGAGCTGCTGGCTGACTTTATTCAAAATGGCAGCAGCTAGAATGGTAAAAACCCACTGTTTGAAGCAAATCCGGGAGGCGCGCCCTGCAATGTGCTGGCGATGCTGGCACGGCTTGGCTATCAGACCGCTTTTATCGGAAAAGTGGGGGATGATTCTTTTGGGAGGATGTTAGGGAAAGCAATCCAGGAAACAGGGATTTCAGCAGAAGGGCTGGTGTATGACGCAGGCGTAAATACGACACTGGCTTTTGTCCACTCGCTGGCAGGCGGAGACAGGGATTTCTCATTTTACAGAAATCCAGGGGCAGACATGATGCTCAGGGAACAGGAGGTCAGCAAAAAACTCCTGGAAGGGTGCAGAATCTTTCATTTTGGCTCCCTTTCCCTTACCGGTGAGCCAGCAGGGGCAGCAACAAGAAAGGCGGTCGCTGCTGCGAAGGAAGCAGGAAAACTGATTTCTTTTGACCCGAATTACAGGGAACCGTTATGGGAAAATGAAGAACGGGCAAAAGAGGCTGTCTGGTATGGAATCGGTGAATGTGATATTTTAAAAATAGCAGACAACGAAATAAAATGGCTGACTGGATTAGACGATTATGACGAAGGCGTGAAGGCGATTAAAAAATGGTCATATGCGAAGCTTATCAACGTGACTTTGGGCTGCAAGGGAAGCATTGCATATTATCAGGACAGGAAAGTCTGCGGGAAGCCGTTTTTAAGCGACAGGACAATTGATACGACAGGAGCTGGCGATACATTCTGTGCCGGGGTGCTGGGTTTTGTGCTGGAACATGGGCTGAATGGCCTGAAAGAGGTAGATTTGGAAGAAATGCTGACATTTGCTAACGCGGCGGCTTCTATTGTGACGACCCGAAAGGGAGCGCTGCGCTCTATGCCGGATAAAGAAGAGATTGACAGACTGATCCGGGGAAGCAGGAAGAACCGGGCAGAACAGAAAATAGTAAAAACATTTCCCGTGAAGCTCCAATCGGTAGATAAAGTAAAAGGGTTTGTGAATGACATGAGCCAGATAGAAGGAGATGCGCTTCTTTTGGCCGGAAAGTATGTGATTGACGCAAAGTCCATTATGGGGATTTTCAGCCTGGATCTGTCTAATCCGCTGCAGCTTCAGATTGAGGACTGGAAGGAAGAATATGCATCGGTAATTGAGAAATATCTGCATTAGCACGGCGGGTCAACTCCACCGGGAACGTTTGCAAATGTCAGATAACGGATGCGGGTGAAGCAGGAGTTTTTTTCCATAAAGGGGATCTGCTTGTTTCTTTTGACAAAGAAGCGCTAAGCCTGTGACGGGATGCTGTCCCGGCTGCATAAAATAGAAAACAGAGCAGAGCTTAAGAACGAAGGACGCAGAAGCCGCCGAGGCGGATGCGTCCTTTTGCATGGACTGAGAACTGTAATGTAACCTTTGTGAAAAAGATTGATTCGAAAGAAACATTTTTTTATGATAAGGGAAAATTACAGGAGGTAATTTGTGTATGGGAAACATATACGGCTATGTGCGCGTGAGCACGCGGGAGCAGAAGGAGGACAGGCAGATGGATGCGCTTGAAAAACTGAAAGTGCCGGAAAAAAATATTTATATCGATAAGCAGTCCGGCAGAGACTTTGAGCGTCCGAATTATCAAAAACTGCTGCATAAACTGAAACCGGAGGATTTGCTTTACATAAAAAGCATTGACCGCCTTGGGAGGAATTATGAGGAGATACTGGAGCAGTGGAGGATTATTACAAAAGAAAAAAAGACGGATATCGCGGTGCTTGACATGCCCCTGTTAGATACCAGACGCGGGAAAGACCTGGCAGGCACGTTTTTAAGCGATGTTGTGCTGCAGATACTCTCCTTTGTGGCGGAAAACGAGCGCAGCAATATCAGGCAGAGACAGAGAGAGGGGATTGAAGCTGCAAAAAAGCGGGGCGTGCAGTTTGGCAGGCCGCCGAAGCCTGTTCCTGAGAATTTTATCCAGGTATATAACCGCTGGATAGAAAAGGAAATCAGCGGAGAAGCAGCCGCCGGACTGTGCGGGCTTACGATGTCTACGTTTTACCGGAAGGCAAATATGTGCAAAGAGTGGCAGAAGGAAGCAGAATAGGAAAATAGGAAGGGAATGTATACAAAAGAAAAGATTCGTATAAGGTGTACTTTTTG
>CANDJC010000052.1 GCA_947384955.1 uncultured Eubacterium sp.
CATACGATTGAACACCTGGCTGCGACATATCTGCGCAATGACCCGCAGTATGGGGATAAAACGATTTATTTCGGCCCTATGGGCTGCAGGACAGGGTTTTATCTGCTGCTGGCAGGCGATTATGAATCGAAGGATATTGTGGATTTGATGATATCCATGTTTGAGTTTATCCGTGACTTTAAAGATGAAGTTCCAGGTGCGAGCCCGAAAGACTGCGGGAATTATCTGGACATGAATCTTGGGATGGCAAATTATCTTGCTAAAAAATATCTGGACCAGGTGCTGTATCATATCGACGAATCACGCCTGGTATATCCTCAGTAAAAAGGCGGCATGAAAGAACGGCGGCAGAAACTGGCGGATTAAAAAACATTTGCAAAGAGGAGCGTATCGGAATGAAAATCGGAATTATTGGTGCAATGGAATCAGAGGTATCTGCATTAAAAGATGCCATGAAAACAGAACGCGTGGTGACAAAAGCGGGAATGAGTTTTTATGAAGGAACACTGCAGGGCGCTTGTGCGGTGGTGGTTCAGTCTGGTGTCGGCAAAGTAAACGCGGCGATGTGCGTGCAGATACTGGCGGATTTATTTGAGGTTACCCATGTGATGAATACGGGCGTGGCAGGTTCATTAAATGCGGATCTGGATATTGGAGATATTCTTGTGTCAGAAAAGGCGATTCAGCATGATATGGATGTGACCGCGCTTGGATATGAACCGGGCAGAATTCCGGGGCTTGATAAGAAAGAATTTTTAGCGGATACAGAAATGGCGGATGGAGTGGCGGCAGCGTGCAGACGCGCGAATCCGGATGTAAATATTGTAAAGGGCTGTGTGTTAAGCGGCGACCAGTTTATTTCAAGCGCTGAGGTTAAAGAGCGCCTGATTGAGCAGTTCCACGGGGACTGCGCGGAAATGGAAGGCGCATCGATTGCACAGGCGGCAGTGCTGAATAATATTCCGTTTGTGATTATCCGGGCAATCTCGGATAAAGCGGACGGGTCTGCGGAAATGGATTATCCGGCGTTTGAAATCCAGGCCGCAGAGCATTGTGCGAATATGGTACTGGAATTTGCAAAATCATTCCGGTAACAGCATACTGCGGTTCAGTTACGTGTCCTGTTCAGACAGAATTAAAATTCTGTGCAGCCTGTTTCATATCAGTATACTGTAAATTCAGCTGGTGAGAGATATCACTGCTGGAAATTTCTGGATACTGGTGCGAATCAGACGGCGCAGAATTTTTTATTTTGCATAAAAATGAGGTGCAGAGGTTTTTTCAATTAGAATAGGAGGATAATATGGCAAAGAGTGTGAGCAAAGATATGACCCAGGGGTCGCCGATAAAACTGATTATTTCTTTTTTCCTGCCGTTAATGCTGGGCATGCTTTTTCAGCAGTTTTACAGCATGATGGATACGATTATTGTTGGAAAATTTCTGGGCGTAAATGCATTGGCGGCAGTCGGCTCTACAGGCTCGATTAATTTTATGATTATTGGATTCTGCATGGGCGTCTGCAACGGATTTGCAATCCCGGTAGCGCAGAGGTTTGGGGCGAAGGATTATCATTATCTTAGAAAGTATGTGGCGAACGGCGTGTGGCTGGCGGCGGGGTTTGCCGTTATTATGACAATTTCAGTGTGCCTTTTGTGCAGAAATATTCTGCAGTGGATGAGCACGCCGTCAGATATTATTGAGGGAGCCTATGATTATATTTTTGTCATATTTTTAGGAATTCCTGTTATCTATCTGTATAACCTGCTGTCCGGGATTATCCGTTCCCTTGGAGACAGCAAAAGCCCGCTGCTGTTTCTGATACTGTCGTCATTAATGAATATCGGGCTGGACCTGGCGCTGATTCTGATTTTTCATATGGGTGTCGCCGGGGCGGCGTGGGCGACGGTTATTTCCCAGGGGATTTCCGGTATTTTGTGCCTGTTTTATATGAAAGCAAAGTATGAGGTGCTGAAAATCACGAAAGAAGAATGGAAGGCAGATAAAAAATGCATGGCAAAGCTGTGCAATATGGGAATTCCAATGGGACTGCAGTATTCGATTACGGCAATCGGCAGCGTTATTTTACAGACGTCCGTGAATACGCTCGGTTCTATGGCGGTAGCGTCTGTTACGGCTGCAAACAAAGTGGGCATGTTTTTCTGCTGTCCGTTTGATGCGATGGGGTCTACAATGTCTACCTATGCAGGGCAGAATCTTGGAGCCGGGGAGCTGAAGCGTATCACCAAAGGAGTGCTTTCCTGCTGTCTGATAGGGCTTGTTTATGCTGTGATGGCATTTGCGGTACTGTTTTTGTTCGGTTCTAAAATAGCGCTGCTGTTTCTGGATTCTGGTGAAACGGCTATTTTAGGAAATGTACGGCTGCTTCTGCTGGTTAACAGTTCGTTTTTTATAATGTTAGGCCTGGTAAATATCCTGCGTTTTACAATACAGGGGCTTGGCTACAGCAAGCTGGCAATTCTCGCAGGCGTATGCGAAATGGCGGCAAGGGCGTTAGCAGGCGCGTTTCTCGTACCGGCGGCAGGATATATAGGCGTCTGCTTTGCAAGCCCGGCAGCATGGGTATTTGCCGATATATTTCTGATTCCGGCTTACATATGCGTGATGAAATCACTGGCGGGAAAAAAAGATGCGATAAACATACAGGCTGCTTAAGAATTCAAAGTATCTGGCCGATATAAATTATAATCAGGAAATATCTGGCAGGGGCATGCGAAGCAGTATTACAGTCTGCTGCACAAAATCGGGCAGCGTCTGCTTAACAGGATGCGGCATGTGACGAAGCCAGAAGCCTGACATGCAAACGGAATTGCATAATCATAGCGAATTGTTATGAAACAATACCAGTAAATGGAAACCGGCAGGTTTCACATCATACGAACATGGAGGGATTCAGAATGAGCAGTGCAGTAGGATTAAATGTAACATCCATGGCGTCGTCTTATATGACAGCGGATACATCTAAGACAGCCGCAAAAGAAACAGAAACGAAACAAGAAACACAAAAAGCCGAATCAGCAGGTGCCGTATACGACAAAACATCTTCCGAAAACGAGAAGAAGCCAACGTATTCTATTAATAAGATGAGTGCGGAAAGACGCGCACAAATCGTAAAACAGATGAAGGCAGACCAGGCAGAAAGACAGAACCAGCTTGCAAGCATTGTAAATAAAATGCTTTCCAGACAGGCGGGAACAGCGAAAAAGGCCGAAGGCGACGATATCTGGAAAATACTGGCAAAAGGCAATTTAAGGGATGTAGCAAAGGACGATATTCTCCAGGCACAGGATGATATCTCAGAAGACGGCTACTATGGCGTAAAGCAGACATCTAAGAGAATCTTTGATTTTGCAAGCGCACTCGCCGGCGATGACCCTGAAAAGATGGAAGAAATGCGCAAAGCATTTGAAAAAGGCTTTAAACAGGCAACAAAAGCATGGGGACAGGAGCTGCCGGGTATTTCTCAGGATACTTACAAGGCTGTTGAAAAAATGTTTGATGATTATGCTGATTCTAAGAAAGTGGTTACAGAAGAAGCATAAGCGTAAAACAGGTGCTTTGGGGCTTGCTTTTTGGCAGGCTGAAAATAGAATGCCGCAGCAGAACGCGAGTTTTGCTGCGGTGTTTTTGTATTAGCACACAAGCAGCCCTTGCGGTTTTATCATAAAAATGGTAGTATAAACTTATCGTTAAACTATTAACAATAGTTACATCCCAATTATATTTTAAAGGAGGCCATTATGGGATACTCAGAAGAATATCAAAAGAAACTCGTATCAGCCGATGAAGCTGTCAAAGCAGTACATTCCGGCGACTGGATTGATTACGGCTGGTGCAACGGTACGGCAGATGCCTTAGACAAAGCGCTTGCAAAACGCACAGACGAACTGACAAATATAAATGTGCGCGGCGGTATTTTATTAAAATTACCGGCTATTTTTGAACGTGAAGATGCAGGAGAGCATTTTACCTGGAATTCCTGGCATATGTCCGGTGTGGAACGCAAGCTGATTAACCGCGGATGCGCTTATTATGCGCCGATTCGCTATTCGGAGCTGCCTCGCTATTACCGTGAATCCAGTACAAAGAATGCGGTAGCAATGTTCCAGGTAGCGCCGATGGATAAGCACGGGTTCTTTAATTTCGGGCCGAATGCTTCACATCTGGCAGCAGTTGTGGAAACATCCGCGACCGTGATTGTAGAAGTAAACCAGAATATGCCGCGCTGCCTTGGCGGTACAGAAAATAACGTACATATTTCAGATGTTGATTTTATTGTAGAAGGCAGCAATCCTCCGATTGGAGAAATGGCAGCAGGCGGCCCGGCAAGCGATGTGGACAAAGCGGTTGCTAAGCTGATTGTAAATGAAATACCGGACGGCGCATGTCTGCAGCTTGGTATCGGCGGCATGCCGAATGCGGTAGGTTCTCTGATTGCAGATTCTGACTTAAAAGATCTGGGTGTGCATACAGAAATGTATGTAGACGCTTTTGTGGATATTGCAAAGGCAGGCAAGATTAACGGCTCTAAGAAAAACATCGACCGCTTCCGCCAGGCATTTGCGTTTGGATGCGGTACAAAGAAGATGTATGATTATCTGGATGAAAACCCGGAAATCCTGAGCGCTCCGGTCAGCTATACGAATGACATCCGTGCGATTTCTGCCCTGGATAATTTTATGTCCATTAATAATGCAGTAGATTTGGATTTATTCGGGCAGGTAAATTCAGAATCTGCGGGCACAAAGCATATCAGCGGCGCGGGCGGACAGCTGGACTTTGTGCTGGGAGCATATTTATCAAACGGGGGCAAGAGCTTTATCTGCTGTTCTTCTACTTACAAGACAAAAGACGGACAGGTGAAGTCAAGGATTCTGCCGACATTAAACCCGGGTTCCATTGTTACGGATACAAGGGCAAATACACATTATCTTGTGACAGAATACGGGATTGTAAATGTAAAAGGTCTTTCTACATGGCAGAAAGCCGAGGCGATTATTTCAATTGCACACCCGGATTTCAGGGATGAACTGATTGCAGAAGCTGAAAAGATGCATATCTGGAGGCGGAGCAATAAATAATCCGGATATTCTGCTGCTTCGGCAGGATGTATGCCTGAAAGCGGAGCAGCTGTGAAAAAGACAGCGGGGAGTACCTGATTATCAGGGACTCCCCGCTTTTTCCTGTTACAGGCCAGTCTGCCTGAACGGTTATTTAATTTTCAGCAGAACCGGAACTCTGCGAAGCTCCTTCTTCAGGACTGCCTGCATTCGGAGCGCTTTCAGCTGATGTCTGGTCAGATACAGATTCTTCACCGGCGGTACTGCCTGAAACAGCGGTACTGTCTGAAACGGAAGAACTATCCCCTGCTGTACCTTCCTCCGGTACGTCCTGCGGCGTATCGGTGACAGTGGACGGATAAGGATCTTTTTTGATGGCACTGTCCTCTGTCAGGGTATCATCGTTATCAGGCTTGCTCGCCGAATCGGATGAACTGTCGCCTTTGGAAGGGCTGCTGCCTGTACCCTGGGATTCAGGATTTTTGGAAGGACTGGTGCCTGAACTGCCTTTGTCAGGCGAGGTATTTTTATCAGATACATCTGCTGAAGTATCCTGATTAACGGTAGTGCTGTTATTATTTTCGACAGCGGAGCTGCTGTTGTTTGTACTGGAAGCATTTGTGCCAGGCTTGCTGGTACTGTCTGTGCTGCCATCAGCAGAAGTAACGGGGCTGTCTGTCTGATTCGGTTTCGAATCGGAAGCGGTTCCATCAGTAACAGAACCGGCTGTTGTATCGTCTGTGTTTGTCTGTGTGTCAGTAGAAGCGCTGCCGGCTTCTTTATCAGCGCCTGTAGCGGAAGCTGAAGCATCGTCTGACTTATTTGCTGTATTGTCATCCAGAACACTGCTTAGGTATTCACTATTCACAACACTCACTGGTTCCGGACCTGAACCGGAATCAGGAACCTGGCTGCTTGCCTGCTGAATGGTTGTTTCCAATTCACTGACAGTTTTATTTGTCCATTCAGACACATTAAAATTGGAATCGGAAGTAGTTTCTGCAACGGCATGGATTAAAGCCAGTTTGCCTGGTGTAATGCCGAGTGAATCTGCATCGTCCTTTACCTCTTTGGATACTGGAATCGTATCAATGGCACAGATGCTTGATTTTTCTGCAGAAAAAGTATTTACACGGGAAGCAATGGACTGAGCTTTAGTATTGTTGGCGGAGTAAACGCTGACAATTACGTGGTTATATGCCTCCTGAATAATATAATGGTCTTTTTCCAGCTGTCCAATTGTAACACCTAACGCAGTTGTTATGTTCTGATTTTTAATATCAGATTCAATGGATGAAACAACCTGCTGTCCTTCATGATTGATGCCGGAAACCGAAATCACTTTGTCATAACGGTTCAGCGCATATTCAATAGAAGGATTGATATCTAAGCTGACGTATGAATAAGGCTCTTTGAGACTGTGAGAACCTATGCCAGCAAAAGATAACAGAACCAATGCCAGTGAAGCACAGATAGAGAGCTTCTGCACCATGCGGTTTGCAGATGGTTTGTGTTTGATTAAAAGCTCCTGGCCGATAAAATAGCCTTTGTTTTTCAGCTTTCGAAACGTGCCATCGTCGCACAGTGCCACCGCAGCGCCATTACTGCATTCTACTATGACGGCTTTCAAAGTAGATGGCTCCTTTCTTTCATACCCTGTCTCCTTGTGAAAAACACCTTAGACGCGGGATGCCCTTTGGGATAAATAACTAATAACTGTCTTACAGAAATACAAACGCGGTCATCTTTTATGGGTTGGTTGGTGCCTGTTAAATATGGCTTAGATATTCAGCAAGCTTCGGATAGTCACCGGAAAGTATTTCTGCTGCGGTTATTATGTATTTACGATGTCTTTCCAGAATTTTTCGGGGTACTTTGGCATTTTCGGAAATTATTTTAATTGGCAGCTGCTTTGTAGTTTTCATATTGCTAATTAAAATCGGATGCTCTTTCAGATAACGAATCGCGCTGGCACAGGAATCCTTAGTTTTTCCAGCTTTTGGAGAGCATTCCGTCAGTTCCGTAAACGTAATCCCGTATACATCCAGATATTCAGAAATCGCCACAATCTCATCCAGCAGCGGATTGTCGTCGGATACAGATGCCTGTTTCATTACATTAATCTGAAATCCCATATTTTCCGAATCTTCGTCTACTTCCCCCTCAAACAGATAAGGCTCCGTCTGCATTTCAGAAGAAAAACGGGCCTGTGAGCGGAAATAATCGGTCAGGCGGTGTTCGATTAACAGCTTTGCATAGGACGGAAACGCGCCCTTTGATTCATTATAGCTGTCAATGGCATTGGAAAAGGCGATGAGGGCAATCGACCACTCATCATCGCTCTTGCTTATATAGTGTTTGGCAAATTTGCTTGCGCAATTTAATATAAAGTTTTCATTTTTGTGAATAAAGGCGTCACGCTTGCGGTCATCAGCCGCTGCCGCAAGTGCCTCTTTCCCCATATTAAACAACATAAGTTCTCCTTGGTATTACATAACAATCAACACTGTCTATTATAAAACCATGTTACAGTATACCACGAAAATGCTTTTTTTACAGTAGTATTATGAAATTTCTTATAGAAATTAATAGAAATCTGCAAATTTCGACTGAAACTGCGGCTGTTTTAGGGCAAAAATTTTCAGGAATCGGTTTTACAGCCGGATGGTTATGATAATAACATACTTATTCTAATAAATAAACGTGAAAAATGAATGAAAAGTTTCAAAAATTTTAAAAAATTTCCAAAAACCGGATAAGCTGTGGTATGCTATAACGAATAACAATGACTGGCAGAGGAGGGAATTATGAGCGCAGCTGTAACGTTGAAAAAGGGTGAAGGAAGAACAGTTAAAAAAGGAGGCATGTGGATTTATGATAATGAAATAGCTTCTGTGACAGGAGATTTTGAAAACGGGGACATAGTGACAGTATATGATTTTGACGGGTACCCCATGGGACGGGGATTTTTAAATCAGAACTCGAAAATCACAGTCCGGCTGATGACCAGAAATGCATCCCAGGAAATTGACCGGGAATTTATTCATATGCGCGTAAAGAATGCATGGGAGTATCGGAAAAAGACGACAGATACAGGCAGCTGCCGTCTGATATTCGGAGAAGCAGATTTTCTTCCGGGTATGGTAATCGATAAATTTTCGGATGTGCTGGTAGTGGAATCATTAGCGCTCGGTATTGACAGGCTGAAAGGAATGATACTGGAAGAATTAAAAGCGGTACTGGCAGCAGACGGAATCAGCATCCGCGGCATTTATGAAAGAAGCGATGCCAGAGTGCGCGAACAGGAAGGCATGCAGCGGTACAAAGGATTTATCGGCGCAGAATTTGATACCAGTGTCCGGATAGAAGAAAATGGCATCCAATATATCGTGGATGTATGCAGCGGGCAGAAAACCGGATTTTTCCTCGACCAGAAATACAACCGGAAGGCGGTTCAAAAGCTCTGCAAAGACGCCAGGGTGCTCGACTGCTTTACGCATACGGGTTCTTTCGCGCTGAATGCCGCGGCGGCCGGCGCGAAAAGCGTGCTGGGCGTGGATGCTTCCGATACGGGAATTGCCCAGGCACAGCAGAATGCCAGGCTGAACGGATTCGAAGACAGAGTGCAGTTTGTATGCAGGGATGTATTCGAACTGCTGCCGGAATTTGAGCGGCAGGGAGAGAAATTTGACGTAGTCATTTTAGACCCGCCCGCGTTTACCAAATCCAGGAATTCTGTGAAAAATGCCGTCAAAGGCTATCGGGAAATTAATCTGCGTGCGATGAAGCTGGTAAAGGACGGCGGATTTCTGGCCACCTGCTCCTGTTCGCATTTTATGACACCGGAGCTGTTCGCTAAGACGATTCAGCAGGCGGCTGGGAATGTGCATAAGCGTCTGCGCCAGGTACAGTTCCGTACCCAGGCGCCGGATCATCCGGTTCTGTGGGCGGCGCAAGAGTCTTATTATCTGAAGTTTTATATTTTTCAGGTGTGTGAGGAGAAGTAGGATATGCTATAATATTCCACAGTCAGATTAGGACAATGTAGGGATAGTCTGGTGGCTGTGCTTTCCGGAAACGGAAAGGAGGTACATATGGATACGTTAGAAGTTTTGACGCTGCTGTTAGTCATATTCGCAGCTTTATCGTATCTCGACAACCATCATAAAAAGTAAAATGGCTATCTCCTACGCCAATAGGGGATAGCCTGTAACAGCTTAAATCAATACTATAAGTTTCCGGTGACAATCATCGGACGTGCGAAAATCCTATGAATGTCTCTAATCTGATTATAAATGATACCTTGCTCATTTGCAAGCGTTAATTTAGGAAATGGGGATGTTTTTTGTCCCCATTTTTTCAATTATAACTGCCTCTCTATGCGTTTTTCATATATCCAGCGTGCTATCTGACAGATTCGCTTATCCCGTATACGCTTATTTCATAAATACGGGCAGCCGTATCAGAGCCCTGCGTTGGTTTTTCGACAATCAGCTTTACATACCGGGCAGAAGCAGCAGGGAAGGTATCGGAAGTATTTCCGGCAGTATTGCTGATGACTCTTGCTGCCTGGGTGAATTCTGTTCCGTCTTCGCTCAGCTGTATCGCGTATGCTTTGGTATTCATATCCGGGCTTTCGTTTCCGGCCTCGGCGTGAGCAATCTGTACTTCGCTCACGGTCTTAACTTCCCCTAAGTCAATCGTAATTTCATGCGGAGCAGGACCTGTAGCGCACCATTTTGTTTCTGTTTTGCCGTCGACGGCAAAGGCTGGCGCTTCGTTATCATTGACAAAGGACGAAGCCTCGGTTTTCATATCCTGTGACAGAAGCTGAAGGTCTCCGGCGGCTTTTTGGGAAATGGTAATGCAGCCTTCGACTTCGACAGGTGTTTCACCGGATTCATTTTTAGCAGTCAGTTTCACGCGGTAGGAGCCTTCTTCGGTATATGTGACAGCCGGGGAGGTTTCCTCGCTCTCGGCGGTATCAGCGCCTTCAAATTCCCAGTGCAGTGACTCTGTGTTCGCGGAGCACAGGCTTTCAAACCGGATTTCTTCGCCAGGCGCGGCCAGTGTCCGGGAGGCTTTAAACGCTGCCTTTGGAACGCTGTTATCCAGCCATTCCAGTGTTACGGTTTCCGATGCGCTGCTTCGTTCGCCTAAAATATTTACGGCCACGGCCTCAAATACGGATTTGTTTGTCCTGTCTGCTTCTTCATTTCTTTGAAGGGCGTTGATATAGTGAGTTTCAGCCGGTGTTGCGCCGAGGAATGAACGCGTGCCGTCTTCATTCACACGGTAGATTTCGTAATAATCCGTACTGTCTGCTTTGCCTTCGTCCCAGCGGAAGCGGATGCCGGCGTAAATGCCTTCTTCCTCGTCAAATACGGCGTCATCAATCTGAAATCCGCTGACAGCCTGCGGGGACGGAGCTTTATCCGCTAAAACAGCAATCTGCCCGAAATGAAATTCATATCCGGATACGTCTTCCGCGGCTTTCAGTTCATAAGAAATCGAAGTTACGGTTTTTCCTTCGGCAGATTTCACATCAAAGGAAACGGATGTCCAGTCAGCTCCGATTTTTTTGTCAGCGGCGAATGTTTCACTTGTTCCGTCGTCAAAGCCGAGAATCAGGTTTAAGGCTGTTTCGGACGATGCCTTTGCAGCAGTGGTAAATTCCGTTCCTTCTGCTATTTCGAACATTGTGCTGTAAAGCCGGATGGTACTGGATGTTTCAGCCTTCAGGTCACCCCGGAGCTTGATGGAATTGCCTCCGTTATAAGCGTCCGCGTAATTGATGCTGGCAGACAGGCGGTTTCCCTCGCCGTGTTCAAAAGACCAGCGGTATGTCGGCATAATATCCTGCATGCTGCGGTTGTTCCAGTCCATGACGGATACCTTTTCGCCGTTGATAAAATAGCTGTAACCGTGTCCGAGGCTGAAGTTTGTTACAAACGGAAGGGAGGTAACGGCAGTCTGTTCCATCGAATATGTAGAAATGCCTCTCCATTTTGTACCGTCTGCATCTGTGCCGGCAAACGGGTTTCCGTTTTCGTTTACCCAGAAGCTGTTTTCCTTTTTCTCAAAGTCCTCAAAGTTTTCCGCCGCAAAATAAGTCCAGCTTGGGCAGTAAAGACCGAGCGATGTATAAGGAGTTCCGTTTTCATCGGTAAATAAATCCCATTTTACCGGTGTCATAGTGCCTTCTGCCTGTACATCGATGCCGGCATACAGTTCATAAGGGTCCGTTTTTATCTCTTCCGCTTTTGCCCGGGATGCTTTCAGCAGTTCTTTTTTTGCCAGTTTATCCGATGTCCACCAGAAATTAAGGAACATGCTGTCGGCAGCCGGATTTCCGTTTTCATCTTTCAGGTAGGATTTATTTTTATCTGTCAGAGCGTTCTGCCAGTCCATTTTACCGTCAGATGTCATAGAATCGTACCACATGATATCCAGCGTATCGGATGATTTTTCTTTAAACTGTGCAATAAATTCCTGCATAAGAGCAGCGTGTTCTTTTGTAAGGCCGCCTTCTGCGCTGCCGGACGGTTCTTCGCCAGCCGCTGCGGCATCGAAGCTTTCTACGGCGGTGTCAGTTTCCTGATTGAGAAACCACCCGTCAAAGCCGTATGCATTGGCAGCCTTGATTAATTTGTCTGCAATCGGGAAATTTCCCTGTGCATCTTTACTAAGAAATGTATTCAGCCATTCGATTTTCCCGCCGTGGGCTGTCTGCGGAAAGAAAACCGTGCCGAGAACGGGAACGCCGTTTTTATGCGCTGCGTCAATGACATCCGCACTCGGCGCGACGATAATGCCTTCCCCGGAAGAACCGCCCCAGTAAACAAGCTGGTCGATATACTGCCAGTAAGAAAACACATTGGCATTAACCGTGTTGATTCCATGCGGAGCATTGCCGCTTGTGCTGCCGTTCATGATGGAAAGCGCGGCGACTTTCATGTCTTTATTCTGGGTGCTGTTTGCAGGCGTTAATGACTGTTTATCAGCTCTTTTTGCCAGCGGGAAGCTGCTCTTATTATAAATAAAATCCGGGTCATCCTGAGGGCTCCATGCGAGCAGGTCTTCCGGGAACCAGTAAGGCGTCTCAGGCTGATTTGCCATTGGCTTGTCAAAGGTGCTCTCTTCCGTTTCGGAATATTTTGCGCCGGATTCGGCCGGAGCGTCTGTCTGCGTCTGCACAGGTTTTTTCGAGCATCCGGACAGGCTGAGCAGCAGTGCTGCGGCTGACATGCATGCTGTAAGCATTTTCAGTTCTTTTCGTCTCATTTCATAAGGACCTCCTTTTCGGTTATGCTGGATAAATTTTAGCATACGAAAAAACGGTGCGGAAAGTGTAATAAAGCCAGATTCCATGAATAAATTATGGTTTCCCTTGCGAATTCCTGAAAATGCTGCTAAGATACTAAAATAAGTTTTTCAGCTGAATGAATGATGGTGCAGAATATGGAACATGTGTTAGAGATTTTTGAACAGAATACAGCCCGGTGGTTTCGGGAGAATCTCGGAGAGCCGACACCGGTGCAGAAAGAGGCATGGCCCTTGATTGCAAAAGGGGAGCATGTGCTGGTATCGGCTCCTACGGGAACGGGAAAAACACTGTCGGCGTTTCTTGTGTTTTTAGACCAGATGAAGCGGCAGGCGCAGGCGGGGCAGTTAGAGCAGAAGCTGCAGCTTATTTATGTATCTCCGCTAAAATCCCTGGCTGCCGATATCCGGGAGAATTTAAGAAAGCCGTTAGACGGAATGGGAGCGTACGGGTATCTTACAGCAGGAATCCGCACGGGGGATACGCCGCAGCGTGAAAGGCAGCAGATGATAAGAAAGCCTCCGCACATATTAATTACAACGCCGGAATCGCTGTATCTGATGATTACAAGCAAAACAGGACAGAATATGCTGGCCACGGCCCGGGCTGTCATACTCGACGAGCTGCACGCCTTAATAGATACGAAAAGGGGAGCCCATTTAATGCTTTCGCTTGCAAGGCTGGATATCCTGTGCAAAAGGCCGCTGCAGCGGATTGGCCTGTCTGCTACGATAGAGCCGTTATCTGTAGCGGCGGAATATCTGGCGCCGGAAAAAGTATGCATCGCGGCGCCGGTTATGGACAAAAAGGTCAGCCTTCAAATCGTAAGCCCGTTTCCGCAGACAGACAAGGGCAGGAGGAAAGACCCGGTCTGGGAGGAGCTGGGGGCGCTTGTGTACCGGTACTGCCAGGGGAGCCGCAGCGTTATTGCTTTTGTGGAAGGACGCAGATATGCGGAAAAGCTGGCTTATTATGTAAATCTGCTGGGCGGCGAAGGATTTGCGCGGGTGCATCACGGAAGCCTTTCGAAAGAACAGCGGATGGAAACAGAGCTGGCGCTCAGGGATGGAAGGCTCCGGCTGCTGTGCGCGACGTCTTCCATGGAGCTTGGGATTGATGTGGGAGAAATTGACCAGGTGCTGCAGGTCGGATGTCCGCGCACGGTTTCCGGGACGATGCAGCGGCTTGGACGGGCCGGGCACAATCCGGGACGGACAAGCGTGATGTATCTGTTTCCAAGGACGGCAGCAGAATGCGTCGCCTGCGGCATGACGGCGCAGCTGGCCAGAATGGGCGGTGTAGAACAGGTAAATCCGCCGTCGGAGTGTCTGGACGTGCTGGCCCAGCATCTGGTTTCTATGGCGGCTTTTTGCAGCTATACGCTGGATGAGGTCATGGAAATCCTGCCGCGTGCGTGGCCGTTTCGAAATGTTACAAAGGATGATGTAAAAGCGGTGCTCTGTATGCTTTCCGGCGATTACGAGCATGGACAGGATATCCCTGCAAGGCCGCGGGTGCTGTATGACCGGATTCACGAAAAAGTGCAGGGAGACGGCTACAGCCGCATGCTGGCAGTTTCCTGTGCCGGCACGATTCCGGATAAAGGGCTGTATGCTGTCAAAACGGAGGATGGCGTAAAGCTCGGCGAGGTAGATGAGGAATTTGTCTATGAGTCGCAGAAAGGCGACCGCTTTATCCTGGGTTCCTTTGCCTGGCGGGTCGTGCAGATAAGCCGGGATACTGTGACAGTAGTGCAGGCTCCTGTGGAAGGCGCGAGGCTGCCTTTTTGGAAAGGAGAGCTGAAAGGCCGGGATAAGCGGACGGGAGAGGCGTTCGGACGGATGTTTGCAGAACTTCAGCATGCATATGAGGACGGAAATCTGCCGCAGGCGCTGGCGGCGCTGGGACTGGACGAAGCAGCGGTGAAACTGGCTGACGGTTATCTGACAAGGCAGATGAAAACAGCCGGGAGCCTGCCGGACAGCCGGACAATGCTTGTAGAACATTTCCGGGATTCTTCAGGAAACAGCCAGCTGATGATTCATTCTATATTTGGAAGGCGTGTCAATGCGCCGCTTGCGCTCCTTCTGGCGCGTGCTGTCAGCCAGAGTACCGGAATGGAAGTCGGGAGCGTGGACGAAGAAGACGGATTTTTACTGTATGCATACGGAGAACAGGACCTGCCGGAAGGGGTGCTGTATCTGCCGGACCCGGATACGTGCATCCGCCAGCTGGAGATTCTGCTGCCAGAAACGCCGGTTTTTAACATCGCATTCCGCTACAACAGCGGGCGCGCGCTTATGATGGGCGTTAGAAAAAGCGGAAGGCAGCCGCTGTGGATGCAGCGGCTGCGAAGCGCCCAGATGTTAGAAAAGGCAGTGTGGGAAAAAGAACATCCGCTGATTCGCGAGACAAGGCGGGAATGCATGAATGAGCTGTGGGATGTATACGGAGTCCGGGACATTTTATCCGATATCCGCTCAGGCGCCATTGAAGTCCGTGAGATTTATACGGAAGTGCCCTCGCCGATGTCGCTGCCGCTGCAGTGGGGACAGGAAGCGGCGGTGATGTATGACTATGCTCCTACGCCGAGAGGGATTCATGCAGCAGTAGAAGAGGCGCTTAACCTTCTTCGCCCGGACAGCCGGGAGCTTGCTCAGGCGCAGGGACGGGACAGCTTTTTGAAACTCCCGTCAGATGAACAGCAGCTGCATTCGCTGTTAATGACAGAAGGAGATTTAGCGGCGGGAGAGCTGGATATACCGCCGCAGTGGCTGGACAGTCTGGCGCGTGACGGGAGGGTGCTGTATCTGGAGCAGGGGCTCTGGATTGCGGCAGAGCAGGAGGCGGAATATGCGGCAGCTCTGGGGTATCCGGCGGAAGGCGGAAATGAGCCGGAAGCGGAATATGCGGCGGCTCCGGGATATGCGGCAGAAGGCGGAAATGAGCCGGAAAGGGAGCAGAAAGAAGAAAGGAGTCTTACAGCAGACAGACAGCAGGAGAGGGAAGGCTTCCGGGAACAGCTGCATATTGTGCGGCGCATGCTCCGCTACAGAGGGGCAGCGGATACCGGACAGACGGCACAGCGTTATGGATGGACGCAGGAAACGGCGCAGAAGATTTTAGAAGAACTCTGCCGGACAGAAGAAGCAGTCCGCCAGGGGGAGCGGTATTACCATGCGGCTTTATACCGCCGTGCCAGAATCCAGACATTAAAGAAGCGGCGGGAAGAAGTGCGGACGGTTCCGGCAGAAGCTTATGCAGCCTTGCAGCTGTCACGCATGGAATCCGCAGCACCCGCAGAGGAATGCCTTAGGAATCTGCTGCGCCAGTATGCCGGGAGTGTGTTTCCGGCTGCTTACTGGGAAGGAATTCTGATTCCAGCACGGGTAAAAAATTACCGCGCGGCGATGCTGGATGCATTTCTTGCCGAGGGAGAGATGTTCTGGCGTATGGATAAAAAGGGCGGCCTGTGCTTCGAATATCAGGAAGAAACAGACTGGGATGCAAAGCAAAGCGTCTGCTGCCAGGAACTCACTGAAAAGGAACAGACCGTATATGATGCGCTGATAAAACGGGGCGCCAGCTTTCTGCAGACACTGAACCGCCTGTTTAGCGGGGAATCTGCTTATGATACGCTGCTGTCACTGATGGAAAAAGGCATCGTCTGTGCGGACAGCTATCTTCCGGTACGCCAGTGGCTGGAGCTGGAAAAGTCAAAAAAATCTGCGAAAATATCCAAAGCTTCTGTAAGACAGCAGGCCGGCATGCGGGTAAAAGCACTGCGCGCCGGGAGATGGGATGTGGCAGGACCTCTGACAGAACAGGCCGAATCAGCTGAAAAGAAGCTGGAACGGTGTTTTGACCGCAGCCTGATTGTCAGTAAAGAAACCGCGCTGGCCGGCGGGCTTTCCTGGCAGGAAGCGCTGTCGGTGCTTCGCATATGGGAATACACCGGGCAGGCCAGGAGAGGCTATTTTGTGGAAGGCATGTCCGGTGCGCAGTTCATCCGGGGCAGGGATTTCCAGTCCGTGGTGCGCAGGCTTCAGAATCCTGAGAAAAAACTGGTCTGGGTAAATGCCGCAGACCCCGCGCAGTGCTGGGGGAAAATACTGGCGCATCAGGAAGGGCGCAGCTTTTTGAATGTACCAGGAAACGCCGCGGCCTGTTACGGAGGAGTTCCTGTGGCGGTAATGGAGCGCCAGGGGAAGGTGCTGCGGCTGTTTGAGGAGGAGATGGCAGAGGATGTGCTGGTACTGTTTGCGCGGGATTATAAGAATGGAAGGATATATCCGGGGCTGAAACGGGTTGTGGTGAAGGAATATCCCGACTGCGTGAAAGAGGGAATGGCGGCGGCGGGGTTTCGGAAAGAAATGCAGGATTATGTGCTGTATCGGGGATGATGAGAACGGCCGCGGCACCTTCTTTACACATCCGCCCGCATACGTTATAATATCAATACATCATCAGCTTTCAAAGCAGAAACGGGGGTAAAATAATATGGCGTTATATGAATTACGCAGTGAGCAGATTGCCATACAGGCAGACAGCATGGGTGCGGAGCTGAAATCTCTGAAAAGGACAGATTCAGACACAGAGTATCTGTGGGAAGGAAATCCGCAATACTGGAAAAGAACCTCGCCGGTGCTGTTTCCGGCTGTCGGAGGCTTGCGGGACGGCAGGTATTTATTAGACGGCAAAAGCTATCCGATGGGGCAGCACGGATTTGCAAGGGATATGGAGTTTTCGTTAAAGAGCCGGACGGATACCGAAATCTGGTTCATTCTGAAATCCAGTCAGGAAACACTGGAAAAATATCCGTATGAGTTTGTGCTGGAACTCGGGTATGAGCTGCGGGGCGGCACGCTGGCTGTGAAATGGAAAGTGACGAACCCTGCGGACAAAGATTTATATTTTTCAATCGGCGGGCATCCGGCATTCTGCTGTCCGCTTGTCAGAGGAGAGAATCAGGAGGACTATAAAATCTGGCTGGATGCAAAGGGACAGGTTATATCAGGAGTGATAAAGAACGGACTGATGAGTGAGGAAGAGGCGGTTTATACACTGCAGGACGGCTGTCTGAACATTACAGAACACCTTTTTGACAGGGATGCGCTGGTTATTGAGAACGACCAGGCACATCAGGCAGCGCTGCTTAAGCCGGATGGCAGCCGTTATCTTACGGTACGTTTTGATGCGCCGCTGTTTGGCATCTGGTCGCCGCCTGGAAAGAAAGCGCCGTTTGTGTGTATCGAACCATGGTACGGAAGGTGTGACGCGCTGGATTTTGAAGGCAGCTGGCAGGAACGTAAATGGGGGCAGAAGCTGTCTGCGGGAGAGAGCTTTGAAGCATCTTATGAGGTGATACCGGGAAGCGGGCAGAATTAACCGGTGCGGGTCTTTGACAGATTCATGACAGCGTCCGGCATGCTTCAGACTTAGCGGGACTGCTTTGTGACGCTGTTTCGTGACGCGCCGGATTGAACGGGTATGCGATGCCGGATGACTGTAAAAATCAGTATGGAACAGCGCGCCCTTATGTATCAGAGGTGAAGGATTGCAGGCAGTGTGTTTTAAAATACTGCCTGCAATTTTGTCTGCGTAATCGATAGATTTGATATATCAGCGGTTATCTGGCATCCTGCGGTATCCAGATGCCGCCTTTTTTTGGAGAATACATCGAAATTTCTACATGGCTGTTATCTTTTGCGAAAACAGCTTCTACAATAGCATTCTGCTGCTTTTCATCGATGGATTTCAGCGTTACGGAGGTTTTCCTATTATCCGGCGAGAGGTTTAAAAGGAATACGGCAGCAGTTTCCGGGTTTTTAAGAATCCGGTCAAGTTCTTCAGCATATTGCGGAGCGTTTTGCTCGAGGGCTGCAGCAAGGCCGTTAGCCAGATAATCCATCCCTGTATTTTTAATTTCCGGGCAGGCATCCATAAATTCTGCTCTGGAGGAAATTTCATCAAAACAGTAAAGGCCGGATTTTACAACCTTGAGGGAGCCGTTTTCGGTGCCAAAGGCAAGGGTATCTTTCCATACGGTAACGTGAGGGTCGGAGGTATGTGCGTAATACAGGACTTCTGCGCCTTCTTCTGTGACGCTGCGTATCACATAATCCTGTTCATCATCCCACGGCCACGGACTGGAAAAACCGAAGCTGTAATAATCAGAATCTGGCTGAAAGCCCCATTCTTCATACTGGCTTTTGGCAAGCATTTGAGAAATGGCTTTTCCGTCGCGGTTTATAAATGCTCTGGCCCATTTTTCTGTGAACCGGTATTGTTCGCTGTCAGTATTTTGTATGGACGGGGTCTTGCCGGATACCGGGTCTGTCAGAAAACATGCTGCGAAAGCGATACAGCAGACTGAGGCTGCAAGTAACACCCAGAGAGCTGGTTTTTTATAATGTAACACTTCTTTCACCCTTTCTTTTACATTTCCTTCGCTGAATGCCGGAGGGCAGGCTGCCAGTGTGCGGCGGCTGATGCTTAACTCCAGCAGTGCGGCGGAATATTCTTTTCTGCTGTGCATATCAAAATTTTGAATCACTTTTTCATCACAGGCTAATTCGATGTCTTTGCAAAATAAAATATAAGCGGCCCAGACGGCCGGATGGAACCAGTATACAGCCAAAAGCAGATAGCCGAGAAGCTTTGTCCAGTGGTCGTGACGTGCAAGGTGGGCTTTTTCATGTGCTGTGGCGTAAGCGGCGCAGCTGGCCTGGATATCAGAGGGCAGGCAGATGCGGGGACGGAAGATGCCATATATAAAAGGGGCATCGATGCGGTCGCACAGCCAGATGTTTTCTTTCAGCCATATGCTTTCCCGTAATCTGTGGTACAGTACCAGGCTGCTTATCAGTGCATACAAAATAAACACAGCCGCACCTGCTGCCCAGACGGTAGTGCAGACGGTCAGAAGCGTCCGCATGCTGTCTGAGGCTGAGGTATCCGGAGCAGATGGGAAAGTCTGGAGAAATTCTGCTGTCAGATGACTGCCGCCGGACGGCGGATATGCTGCAGGCATGCTGTCTGATGCCCGGCTGAGAAGCAGAGGCTGGCTGGACGTTTCCGTGCGGGGTATCAGGCTGAAAACGCTTTCGATAGAAAACGGGCAGACAAGCCGCAGGCCCGCCAGACCCCAGAGGATGCAGCGCATATTTTTGGGTGCGTTTTTAAACAGGAAACGCAGAAGGATAACGGCTGCAGTCATCCAGCATGCGGACGGGCTCATTTGGAGCAGTTTCAAAAAAATGCTGTTCAGGCTCATTCTGGATTCCTCCCTGTTTCTTCTTCGTAAGAGTCAATCAGTTCCCGGATTTCGGATATCTCCTTAGATGACAGTTTTTTTCTGGCAGTAAAGGCTGCAAAGAACGCTGGCAGCGACCCGCCGAATGTGTCTTCCACAAACTGTTCGCTCTGACGGGCATAGAAATCCTGTTCGGAAATCAGAGAACTGACCGTTCCGTTTCTGTTTTGAAACAGCCCGCGGTCGCTCAGGCGTTTTAATACCGTATAAGCGGTCGTCCGTTTCCAGCCGAGTTCTTTGCTGCACAGTCTGATTAACTCAGCGGTGGTCAGGGGTTCGTTGTGCCAGATGATAGCGGCGAAACGGGATTCTATGGCTCCTAGTTTCATGTCTTTCATAAGTTCACCTCCGTTTGTCTACTTCTTGTAGACAAATAGAGTCTACCACTTGTAGACACGTGTGTCAAGAGGAAGAGGTGAAAATTTTTCGGGTTGGATTCTTTTGGAATATTTGTTACAATAGAGAAAATAATATACACAAAGGGCATCCTGTGTTTGTTTTTTGTATGAGGATTTTTCAGATTTGGGAGAAAGAGGGGATACACTTATCCGATATATACAGTCGGTGTTTATAAATATTCTCAAAGTATAGTAAAGGAGGCTGATGATATCATGACGATTGCAGGAATGTCTGAGGCAAGGGCAGAAAAGCGCGGAGCAATCATGGGAAGTATAAACAGCGGAAGGCGCTATTTGTTTAGTGACGATATAATTATTGAAGATATTGCTGCGCAAATAGGCTGCAGTCAGCAGGAGGCAGCAAAAATCCTGTATGATTTTGAACATGTATGACAATTATTAGAATATTATGAACTTCACATGATAATTAGGAAACAGTTCTAAAAGAATAATCAGCATGTGCAGGTTTCAGAAGGACATATTATTTATAAAAAAGAAAATGATTTGCCGCAGTCCTGAAAGCTGTGATAATATGAAGTCCAATGAATACATAGTAATTAAATATAGAGTAAATAAATAAAGGAGACGGTGTGAATGGGAACACATATTCAGGAATTTGTAATACATGATTATAAAGGATTGCATGAATTAAAGCTAAGCGGATTAAACAGCATTAATATATTAACAGGTGATAATAACAGCGGCAAAACCAGTGTGCTTGAAATTTTGTCAACGCTAGACAATCCGCAGAATACCGGTTCCTGGGTTTTATGTTCCAGAATGAGGAATGTAAATCCACGCAGCAGGTTTTATTTTAACGGATTTTTGAATATGTTTCCGATTGACAGTGATACAAAGACAATTTCATACGACTATAAGGATTCGAAAGGAAAAATAAATAAAGTTGCTTTACATGCTGAACTGGAGGAAACTCAGATTTCGGAAAAGGAAATGTATAAGCTGGACGGTCTGCGCCGGATAAAATCGTCAAAATCAGAAGATGAAGTGATAGATACAGTCTGTATGTATTTAAGCACATATTTAAATGGAAATAAAATTAATAAGGACAAGATATTTGACTTTCAGACAGTAATTAATAAATTTATCAGTAAACATAAATCTTTTGTCAGGACTACGTACATCTCACCTGTTGATCATGCGGCGGGAATGCTTTTTTTAGATGACATTTTATCTAATTCTGAAATGTATAGCGAATTAATCCATGTCTTGCAGGAATTTGATAAAAATATTTTAAGCGTGAATGCATTAAAAAGTGAAAGTTCTCCTTATTCTGCTGAATATATGATTTTAACCCAAAATCATAAAAAAGCACTTCCTTTAAATGCATATGGAGACGGAATGAAAAAGACGCTGCTTCTTTTAAGTGCGGCTGTACGTTCACAAAATGGGATTTTGCTGCTTGATGAATTTGAAACAGCAATTCATACTTCCGCAATGCATTCTGTTTTTACCTGGCTGTTAAAAAGCGCTCTGAAGCTTAATGTTCAGGTGTTTATGACATCACATAGCAAAGAAGCAATTGAAAAAGTTTTAAAAGCGGATGATGAGCTTCAAGATTATATAAACCTGTATACACTGTATGATTTTGAAGGAAAGAACTATGTGCGCCTGATGAATTGCCGGGAGGCAGTCAATGCGATGGAAAATCTGGGATTGGAGCTGAGATAATGAACAGTATTATAATATGCGAAGGATCGACGGATTATTTTTTATTACAGTATTATATGAGAGAAGCATATCATTGGAATGACGATAAGGGATGTCAGTCTGGTATTTTAAAAATGCCAGAGCAAAAATCCAGGAATCTGATTAAAAATTCAGATATACTGACCATTATGGCTTCTGGAGGATGCAGCCGGCTTTGCCAGGGTTTAAAAATGGTTTTGGAAAGAAATTATTTTTCCCGGCCAGATTTATCTGATGTATATCATAAAATTGTAGTTATTACAGACAGAGATGAAATAGGTACAGAACAGAATTTTATACATCAGGTTCAGCAGACTTTGAATGAATATTCGATAAAACAGGATTTATGTCTGGCAAATAATGTCTGGATTCAGTGTAAAATGAACAATCAAACAGAACAGGATGCTCTGTTTTCCATTTTATTAATGGTTATACCGTTTGATGAAAATGGCGCAATGGAAACTTTTTTGCTAAATGCTGTAAAAGCTGAGGATTCTTACGATAAAAAAATGATAGAAAACTGCAGCAGTTTTGTGGAACAGATTGATCCGGCAGGAAAATATCTGACTACAAGACGTTATGTTACAAAAGCGAAATTTGATACATATTTTTCGATAAGAACACCGGTAGAACAGTTTGCAGAAAGACAAAAAATATTAAAGAATGTGAGATGGGAGCAGTATACAGGGATTCAAAATGCATTTCAAAAGTTAGGAGAACTATAATGCAATTCGGCTGACGTCTTATTATATTGATAGAAATGTAACTTCTGAAAAACCCTATGCATTCGAATCATATTGGAAAAGAGTAAGTGTATTTAATTTAAAGCAGCAAAGGTTCATGCATGTTTTGAACTCTTTTTTCATGCGGCAGTCTGTCAAATAGCGTGGCAGGCAGTAAAAATTTCATTTATTACGTATTCTGCACCCGCGATTCAGCATAAGAAAACCCGCAATATATATAGAAGAAACTCAGCAAAAAAACTTTTCAAAAAAATTTTTCAAAAAAATTTTCTCCACCCCACTTTTTTGTCCAGCCCCCCCGTAACTATATAGTGAACCTGAGTGATACAGTATCCCAGCACGGATGTGTCACCTCATTATTTAGAGGCAGTGATAGCAAAAGTGCTGGTCATGAGCGCTTTCGCTTGCCGAAGAATTAGGGTTGGGATGAGAGTGGGACAAAAGTCACTAGGATTGTCAGAAAACGGACTTGAATTTTGTAGACTTGGGCATAGACAATTCAAAACGGGTATTGTATACTTAGAGGACAACAATCATGCGATTAGGCATGGTACATCTTAAGGAGGAAAAGAAATGAAAAAGAGTTTCATGACAAGAGTGCTGGCAGTATCTTTATCTGCTGCAATGGCATTCTCAATGTCATCAGCAAGCAATCTGATGACAGCGTCAGCAGCGTCAACAGTTAATCTGAAGACAACTTTCAAAACACTGAAAGTGAATCAGACATATCAGTTGAAGCTGACAAACAATACTCTTAACTGGAAAATCACAAAGGTTACTACAAGTAACAAGAAGATTTGTACAGTTTATAACAAGAAGGCATCTTCTGTTATGCTGAAAGGTAAGGGTGTTGGACGCGCTAAGATTAAAGTAAAGGTTAAGACAACAAAGCGTAAATACCCGAAGAACATCAAATACATGACATGTACTGCAAATGTTAAGGCAGCTGCTGAAGATAATAAGCCGGTAGAAAACGCATTCAGCGCAACTGTAACACCTGTCAGCTTAACACAGGTACGTGTAACATTTAATAAAGCTGTTGATGATGCTTCGGATGCATCAAAATTCACAATTTCTGATGGCGTAACTGTTACAAAATCAGATCCTGAAGCAGATAAACTCAGCACGGTACTGACAATCGACGGTGCACAGGCTGGAAAATCTTATGACCTGACAGTTAAGGGCATGGCAGTAAATGGGGCAGCACAGGCAGACTTGAATTTGAAATTTACAGCTCCGGCATCTGATATAGTTAATACAGGCTATAAGATGGTTATCACACCTGAAAAGAGCATTGTAAAATCTGATGGTCAGACACAGACCAGGGTTACATTTGAAATTCAGAAGGATGACAAGACTGTTACAGATCAGACAGCTCAGATTGAGTTCTCTGTTTCCAGAGGTAAATTTGCTGATACTCGTGCTACATTAAAAGATGGCAAGGTAGAGGTAATGTACAGTGCTTCACAGGAAAATACAAGTGTTCCGGCTGTTATCACGGCAACAGTAGTAGAATCTTCTGATCCGAAGATGGTTGGTACACAGGGTGTAGGAAATATTACACTTTCACCTAATCCAGATAATCTTACTTCTGAAGCAGCAATCATTACATCTGCAGCAGCTGGTACAGCTGACCGCGTAATTGCTTATTTTGACAAAGAAGTAGACGCTTCTCAGTTTATGAAAGACGGCAGACCGGATGCCAGCAAGTTTGACTGTACAATTAAGACAGGGCTTGACAGTTCATTCTCAGATTCAAACGGAGTTGGTACAGAACTCAAAGTTGTAGCGATTCTTCCTGTTGCAAATGAACCGAAAGCGCTGGAGATTCTGGTAGATAAACCATTAAAAGATAACGCAAATGCCAGCATCAAATTCAGAGACAGAAGAAGTACAAATAATAACATAGATACTACAAATACTGCAAACTTCAGACTGGCAGATGCACGTGAACCGTCTGTGCTGTCAGTTAAATCATCAGGAACAAAAGAGATAGAAGTTGAATTCTCTGAAGCTGTTCTGCCGCATGAATTTGTTCGAGGCTTGGCAAATGAGCAGTATGCAGCAAACCATTTAAATAACTATCTGATTGACGGCCGTCCTTTAAGCTACTATGGTATTTCTACTGTAGAGCGTGACGGTGAAACTGCAGGTCTTTCTTCTTCCGAAATCAGCAGAACTGAAAAGAAGATTCTGAGCAAAGAAGATGAAAGCTTTTCTGCAAAAGACGGTAAAGTTGTTCTGCAGTCTTATACTGTTAAGGATAAGGTAGGCACGGATAACCGTCACAAAGTTAAGATTATTGTTGGCAGCGGCCATGTGCTTTCTACAGGCTCACATCTTCTGACAGTAAGAAATGTCGGTGACTGGGCAGCTGAAACAGATGCAGCAAGAAACAGTGTAAGTACACAGGTGCTTCCGTTTGACGTACAGGAAAACGCTGAGAAACCAGAATTTGCAGTAACAATTCAGTCTCCGGAACAGTATGAGCTGAATTTCAATACATCATTTAAGATTGTTGACGGCGCTGACAAGTTTACAACAGCAGATACTTCTGTTGATGGTGCTGAAAGTGTTGTAGTGCTTCAGGAACGTGTAAACGGTACTTGGACAAATATTTCAAATGGCGTTTCTGCAAGCAGCACAAGAGGCCAGAATCCGATTCGTGTATCACGTGTTGGCGATGACGATAAGAAATATCTTGTAGAAGTAAAACGTGACTGGTCAGAAGTATATGACTTTAACAATACAAGACAGGATTACTATAACAAGCAGTTCAGACTGCATGTAGATGCTGGCAAGCTTGTAAATGTATCCAACAATCTGCGTAACGATGAAATTAATATCGAGCTGAGATCAAGTGATTCCAGAGTTACAAATGGAAATATCATGGAAGGTGCAGACTTAGAAAGCCCGAAGGTTGTAGGCGTTACACAGGCTACAGCAAAGAATGGTACGCTTCTGCACTCATGGAATGTAGAACTTTCAGAGCCGGTTAAGATTTCTCCGGAAGCAAATGAAGAAGGCCTGACACCGTCTCAGAAACAGGCAGCAGGTATCAACGCTACTACGAGCGATACAGCACGCCGGAACAAAGGTGTACCAGTTGCATTTGCACGTTTTGTAAACGTTGATAATCCTAGCCAGATTATTGAAGGTGAAGTAGAAGAAAACTTCTTTATTGATGCTGAAGATAAGGTTATCAATGTAGCACCAGAAACAAAACTGGGTGGCGGAAGCTGGAGACTTGTTGTAGGTTCCATTTCTGATGACTACGGTTCCACTTTAGCAACAGACGGCGGTGTTATTGAAGTTCCGGCTGATTCAGTAGAGACTGGTTTCAAAGTTGTCTGGGCAGCAGTTGCTACAAGTCTGGATTATGATAATGCGCTGATGGGTAATGTAGGCGGCAATAACCGAGGCGGTTTTGTCTATATCAAATTTAATAAGCCTGTAAATCTTGCAGCTGCATTAGATGAGAATAATTATGCACTTAACAACCAGCCACTGCCTCATGGTGCTAATATTCATGCTAATATTAAGAATTACGATGACCATGATAGTGTAACAGATTCTGTTACAATTGAATTACCGCAGGGCAGCAATCTTCTTTATAATCAGTATACAGTAGATACTCTGAGTACACAGCTCAGCATTAATGGTGTTACATCTGCAGCAGGTGAAGCTCTTTCTGGCAGTGGTATGAACCAGCTTCCATACAATATTGGTGAGTCTGGCAATACTATTTCTACAAAGAACAATGTTCAGATTGCTACAAACCGTGTGGATAATGAACATGATGCTGTATGGGGAAATGCTGCTTCAGAGAATATCGGAGCTTCTAACTTTAAGACAGATGCTGATTACTATGCAGCATTAAGAAGTGCACTTGATGATGACAAGTATCGTAAAGTAGAGGTTAGTCCTACTGCATTTACAGGTCTTACAGGTGATAAACTGAAAGCTGTTCAGTCAGTTTTCGGAAAGAATCTTGTAATAAACATTAACCGTGCTGTTGATGTTGACTTTAATAATGCTGCTATAGCTGCTAATGTTGTAGTTAATACTACAGATGCAGTGAATGCAATGACTATCAGCAATGTTACTCTTAATGGAACTGCTGAAAAAGTACGCGGAACAAGTGCGACATTAACAGTTAATGCTGGTGTAGTGAAAGACTTTGTTCTTGAGAATGTAACTGTAACTAATGGTGTTAATGACCGTGCTATCCTTTTGAACAACGTATGGACTGATTCATTTGTATTAGGTCAGACATCTAATGTAAGTGGTGTAATTTATGTTTCTGATACAGATGGCTTCGGTTTCGATAATCAGTCTGGCTGGGACGGAGATCTTGTAATTAACTCCAGTGGCGTTATTAATCTGAAAGGTTCATTAAAAGGCGCTAACATTACTGTACAGCAGGCAGCAACATTAAATCTTGGTACAGTTGATGAAAATGGCAATGTAACAAAGTCACTGGACATTGACGGAGCAAAAATCCGCATTGAAGGCGCTGAAGCTAAAGTAATGATTACTAAGGCAACTGAAACAGATATTAATAATTTACCTACTATTACGGCAGCAGCTAAAGATGTGAAAGTTTATTTAGCAGCAAATGCTATATCTCAGCTTGGTACAGCACAGTGCATTAAAGTGGATAAGGGCAATGTTGTTGAGATAGACAAAGATGGCCGCAAAGTAACTTCTACAACAGCTAATCCTAACTTTAGAGCTGACGACATTAATGCAGCTGCGAATATTACTGGTATACAGAAAGCTTTAGAATCATTAAAATTAGTATCAACTGGTGCAACAGTAGAAGCAACGTATAGTGACTTCGTTTCAGCAGGTGCTTTTGAAGTTGCAGGCGTTTCTGAAGGAGTTATAGACAGAGACGTATTTAGTGAAGATATTGCAAAGGAAGTAGCTGCCAGAGTTAAGACTGAAGCGTATGGAGAACTCCAGAAGGCAGATGGATCAGAAATTAAATATACTGATCTTGCGGTAAACTGCAGCTTATCAAGCAATGCTACTATATTTGATCAGGATTCAGAGTACATTAAGCCAAAGAGCACAAAAGGCGCTGGTCCGGATATTATTACAATTTCTTTAACTTATAATGGAGTTACTTATAACAGAATTATCAGGGTAAGAAATTAGTCCGCTTTGCAAGAAATGTTCATTACATTATATTAGATAATGCATAAAAGGAAGCCGGCAGGACACGTAAGTGTCTGTGCCGGTTTTCTTTATTATTCATTGTAAAACTTATACGGAATTATGATTTATAATAAATTATTCAGAAAATACTTTCTGCAGTTCAATAAAGCATCCTTCGAGCACATTTACTTTTGCAACATCAGTCCTGCTGTAATCTTCATAAGGCTGAAACATGCCGTTATAATCCATAAGAAATACCTGTATCGTCTTATTTTCCGGATCTGCAATCCAGTATTCACGCACGCCCGCTTTTTGATATAAACGCAGTTTGATAAGTCTGTCATTGCGAAGAGAAGACGGCGACAGAATCTCAACTATCAAATCTGGTGCCCCTTTACATCCCCGGGTATCTATTTTGCTTTTGTCACACACTACAGAAATATCCGGTTCGACCACGGTATCAACATTTTCCGGGGTATCTCCGTCTTTTTCAAAGAGCCTTACATCAAATGGCGCCGGATAAACCCTGCACTGTTTTCCTTCCAGATAATTTGCCAGCTGCCTGCATATTTCCATACTGATTTCCTGATGTCTGCTGGATGGCGATGCCATTAAAAATGCTTCACCATTTATGATTTCCACATGTTCATTTTCGCTCCATGCGAGACTGTCAGCAAATGTATACCGTATCTTTTCTGCCGGTAATGCCATATCGTTCCCTCCTTATCACGTTTATCATTTATGGTACTATTATATTCTTACACCGATTTTTTCACAAGGGCTTCTCTGAAAGAATAATGCCTTATTGCGATTCTTTTTGCGGCACTGGCAAGATTCTTATCAGGTACACTTTCTCCGAATCCTGAT
>CANDJC010000053.1 GCA_947384955.1 uncultured Eubacterium sp.
AAACTCTGGAATTTCTTAAAAAACTTTTTGTCTTGTGCTTGACATACGGGTGGCGTAAAGTATGCGGGGCATCATATTGAAGATAACGGGGCACATATGCGTCTTGGATACGGGGCCGGGCATCTGTTCCGGGCGCAGAAGGGCCAGTCGTTTTCGGGGATTGATGTGATTGCAGACCAGATTGCGCCGGGATACGGTTTTCATCATGATGCATTTGCGACAGGCGGCAATGACGGCGTGTTTTATCATTATGCGCTGGCACATCTGGGCGCGTCGGCTGCACAGAATGATGCTGGAAAAAATGGCATAGCGATGTGCGAGGCTTTTGGCGCTTACGGATGGAAGGAAGGGCTGAAGTGGATGAAATGGATTACGGACCATCTGCTTGCAAGAGGAATCAATTATTTTGTGCCGCATGCCTTTAATCCGAAAGAATACCCGGACTGGGACTGTGCGCCGCATTTTTATGCAGGAGGGAATAATCCGCAGTTTCGCTATTTCCATGTGCTGATTCATTATATGCAGCGCATGTGCTATCTGCTGCAGGGAGGCACGCATGATGCATCTGTGGCAGTGCTTTATCCGGCAGAAGGCGAATGGTGCGGCGGGACGCAGCCTGTGGAGCTGGTTATGCGGGAATTAGACAGAAATCAGACAGAAGCGGTCATTGTATCGCTGGATGATTTGCGGGAACAGGAGATTTTGGGCCCGCAGTCTGAAAACAAGCAGCCGGACGGACAGGGACAGAGCGGACAGCAGGAGGAAGAGGAAAAAGGGCAGCCGTTTTTTACAGTGAACGGACACAGGTATGAATGTCTGATTGTTCCGGCGATGAAGAGTATGCCGAAGCAGATGGCAGAAGAGCTCCTGAAGCTGTGCGGGCGGCAGATTCCGGTTATTTTTGCGGATGGCTGTCCTTTACAGGTAACAGACAGCGGCCGTTTGGAAGAGGAATGCAGAGCAGAAAAGAACGGGACAGAAAAAAATGATACAGAAAAGAATAATACAGAAAAGAATGATACAGAAAAGAATGAAATAGAAAAGAATGATACAGAAAAGAATGAAGCAGAAAAGACAGAACCGGAAATTTTAAAAATGCTGGCCGCGAAAGCACAGTGTATTCCGTTAAAAGAATTAGCCCGGACGTGTGAAAAATGGAAAACGATAAGGACGCTGGAATATCAAAAAGACCTGATTTGTTACCATTACAGACAGCCTGACGGTGAGATTTTCATGCTGTTTAACGAAAATCCGGCAAAGGCTCTGATAACAGAAATTTCCATTGCGGGAAATCAGATTCCGGCGGCTTACGATGCATTTGCAAATCAGCTGCAGTATCTGGCTGTGCGGCATGAAAACGGGAACATGCACATTCCGCTGTCCCTGCAGCCTTATGAATCGGCTGTGATTGTGCTGAAGGATAACTGGGACGGATATCCGGTGAAGGAAGCCTGGAACGGGACTGTGCAGAAGAAGGAAGCATTAGAAGGCGGCTGGAAGCTTTCGTTTGCCGATGCAAAAAGCTATACGGCATTCCCGGATGCTTCGGGATTTACAGACATTGGGACAAGAAGCGTGCTGGCTCCGTTATCTGCCGAACCGGAGTTTGAGAATAAAACGGGCACGCTTCGGTATGAGAAAACATTTGCATGGAAACGGAATCCAAAGAGCAGGGTCTTTTTGCATATGCAGGAGGCTTATGAAACGGCGGAGGTTTTTCTGAACGGAAAGAGCGCCGGGATACGAATCTGTCCGCCGTATCGGATGGAGATTACACAGTCGCTGGCGGATGGAGAAAATGAACTGGCGATTGAGGTGACGAATACGCTGGGAAATGAGAATCAGGACTTTTTCTCTCAGTATACGCCGATGGAACCGTTTGGACTGTGCGGGGATGTGATGATAGAGGAGGAATGCGAGTCAGTACAGAAGAAAATGAAGAAAGGCTGGTGAATATCATGGGCGGTACCGTAATTGAAACAGAATCCGATAAGATTAAAATACAGATGATTATTGAAATGGGGCAGGAAACGGGCCTGGATGATACTGCAATTCTAAAAAAATGCAGGAAAAGATTATCGGACTGCCGCTAAAAAGGGCAGAAGCATACTTAAAACAATATGGAAAACGGACTGTATAGATACTTGAGGACAGTCTTTGAACTGTTTTTACCACGGTGCAGAAACAGTTCTTAGTATTTATGCAAAAAAACGCTTGTCAGAAATGGCAGGCGTTTTTTTGATGTCTTTTTGCGTGCAGCGGTATCGGAAGCGAATGGATTTATAAACAGAATAAAAGATTTGTCAATAGTTATATAAAAGATTTGACAAAAGTATCGGGATGTGTTATTTTAAATACACAGGAAATAATAAGGGCAGAGAAAAACAAAAAGGAATACAAAAAGAGTACAAAAATGATATCAGACAGGAGGAAACATTTATGGGAAGATTAGTTACACTTATGACGGCGCAGTGGGCAGACCTGGAATTTGAAGAAATGTGCAGGCTGGCAAAGCAGATGGGCTATGACGGACTGGAAATTGCATGCTGGGGGAAGCACATAGACCCGAAGAAAGCGGCATCTGATATGGAATATGTCAGATATATCAAAGATACGCTGGCAAAATACGGGCTTGTCACAAAAGCCATTGCTGCGCATGTAATCGGGCAGTGCGTGGGCGATTATGATGACCCGAGGCTTGATAACTTTGCCCCGGCCGAGCTGGCTGGCAAAAAAGATGAAATCCGTGCCTGGGCGGTGGAAACGATGAAATATGTGCCGGCAGCGGCAAAGAATCTGGGCGTGGATACAGTCACAGGTTTTACAGGCTCCCCGATTTGGAAGTATCTGTATTCCTTCCCGCAGACCTCAGAGGAGATGATAGAGGCAGGATTTCAGGAGATTTATGATTTATGGTGCCCGATACTGGATGTATTTCGGGAAAACGGGATTCGGTTTGCATTAGAAGTGCATCCGGGCGAAATTGCGTTTGATTACTATTCTACGGAAAGGCTTTTGAAAAAATTTGAGGACCGCCCGGAATTCGGCCTGAATTTTGACCCGAGCCACTTAATCTGGCAGGGAATTACGCCGCATGTATTTTTAAAGGATTTCATTCACAGAGTTTATCATGTGCATATGAAAGACGCAGCCGTGACGCTGGATGGAAAGAGCGGCCTGCTTGGCTCCCATATTGATTTCGGCGATTTGAGAAGAGGATGGAATTTCCGCTCTCTGGGGCATGGAGATGTCAATTTTGAAGAAATCATCCGCGTGCTGAATGCGTATGATTACCAGGGGCCGCTTTCTGTAGAATGGGAAGATTCCGGTATGGAGCGTGTTTACGGCGCCACGGAGGCAGCCGCATTTGTACGGAAAACAGATTTTGCGCCTTCCGATGTAAAATTTGATGCGGCGATAGCAAATTAATACTTTCCAGACGCCGGGGCTTTCCGCTTTTCCGATATAAGAAAAAGCTGTAACAGTGAAGGCAGCCGGATTTTAACAAAAAAATGAGAAACAGCAGGATAAATTTCGGAGGGAGAATGCAGCATGGCAAATAAAATCGGAATCATCGGATGCGGGACAATCAGCGACGTATATCTGACGAATTTTACACAGCATTATGAAAATATAGCAGTCATGGCATGTGCGGACTTATTTTTGGAAAAAGCGCAGCAGACAAAGGAAAAATACGGTATCCCAAAGGCATGTACCGTAGAAGAGCTGCTCTTAGATACAGAAGTGGAAATTGTAGTCAATCTTACAGTTCCGGTGGCACATTATGAAATTAATATGAAAGCGCTGAATGCCGGAAAGCATGTATACTGTGAAAAACCGCTGGCGTTAAGCCTGAAAGAGGCGGATGAAATCGTAAAGACAGCAGCGGAAAAAGGGCTGATGGCAGTCAGTGCGCCGGATACATTTTTAGGAGCCGGGGCACAGACCTGCCGCAGGCTGATTGACGAAGGCGCAATTGGAAAACCGATTGGCTTTACCGCAAATATGGTATGCCCGGGGCATGAACTGTGGCATCCGGCGCCGGCATTTTATTACAAAAAGGGCGGCGGGCCGATGTTTGATATGGGGCCTTATTATCTGACTACACTAGTTTCCCTGCTTGGCCCGATTAAAAATATCTCCTGCTTTGCGATTCAGGGAAGGCCTGTGCGCATGGTAAACGGCCAGCCGCAGCAGTCGGAAGTGCCTACGCATTATTCCGCGATTATGGAGTTTGCAAACGGCGCCGCAGGAACGGTGACGATGAGCTTTGAGGTCTGGGATTCCCAGCTTCCGCTTCTGGAGATATTTGGTACGGAAGGTTCCCTGTCGGTTCCTGACCCGAATATGTTCTGCGGAGATATTACGCTCTGCAGCGGAAAGAAAATGCAGGAAATGGTCGGACAGGTAACGCAGCCGCATCCGGCTAAGATTATTGCAATGGTGACACGCAAAGGGGAGTGCATTCAGAAAATAGAGCCTTTATTCCCGGCTGACCCGGATGCTCACTGCAATATGCGCGGCATGGGCGTATCGGATATGGCGCAGGCGTTAATTGACGGGCGTTCCAGCCGTCTGAGCGCAGATATGTCCAGACATGTTGCAGAAGCTCTGGCGGCATTCGAAATTGCAAGCGAAACAGGAAAAGTATACCATATGACGACGTCTTGCGAGCGTCCGGAGCCGATGGTTTCAGATGCAAAGCTGTGGGAAGTAAAATAGAAAAGCTGCATACAGGATAAAAACTGTGCAGAATAAGAAATCCGTGCAGATTGAGAAAACTGTGCAGAATAAGAAATCCGTGCAGATTAAGTAAATGATACAGAATTAAGAAAGGAGCAGAAAATGACAGAATGTTTCAGCACAGAAGCTGTTGACCTGGATATTCAGGCCCCGAACCGGAATAAACGGGAAAGCAGATATTTCTGGGACGAATTAAACCATTTGCTGTCAGCAGGCGGTTTTCATAATATCGAAGTGCCGTATGAGCCGAAATGGGATTTTGGAGGACGGTCCGGGATTCCGAGAACGGCGCGTTCGGCAGCTGTCAAATTTGGCTCTGTGGCAGCCTATGCGTCTTACCTGAAGGAAAACGGGATTGACGCAGTCAGCTGTATTCACTTCAATCCGTCCCTGTTTGCGCAGGGGGCGGTGCAGATGTATTTCGGCGCAGCAGCGCATTACGGGGAAGAAGCCATTGCTTACGCGAAAGAATCCGGATGCAGGACTGTGACGCTGTCGGTTACCCCGCCGTATGCAAAAGTAAAGGCAATGACAGCAGATGGTGAGGAAGAAGAATTTTTACATGAGACAGAACAGATGATAAAAGCGCTTGCGGCAAAGGCAGAAGAATGCGGCGTGACGCTGTGCCTGAAAAATGAATACTGGACACTGCTTCGCGGAGAAAAAATCAGCGCATTTTTAGACCGCTTTGAAGGAGCCGTAAAATTAGACCTGGATACGGCAAACCTGGCAATTGCCGGGGCGGACCCGCTTGCTGTGACTGCAGCGGAAAAAGGGCGGATTGGCGTTGTACATATTACAGACACTTCGTTTCAGGATACCGATGAGACATGGAAAAGCGCAATGCCGGAATTTCCGAAAAAAGCCGAAAAGGTGTTTACCGATATCGGAGAAGGCAGCCTGAATCTGGATGCCGTGATAAATGAACTGAAAAAAGCAGGATATGACGGAACCGTTGTATTTAATCCGAGAAATTCATACGATATCAGCCGTTCCATTCTGCGCACACGGTATTTTATAAACAGCCACAAAATATGGGAAAGGGGATGAAAAAATGAATCAGAATATAAAACTTTCCCATATGAGCCACTGGAAGACGATTCCGTTTAAGCAGATAGACAATTTCCGTGATTTTTATTATGAGGATAAATCAAATAACTGCTATTACATGGACTGGGACCGTATTCTGCGCTATCATAAAGCCACAGGCTATGACGGAATTGAGATAGCGCCGTGGGACCTGGCTGAGATTCTGGGCCTGTTTAAAACGCCGAAGGAATTCCGCGATTTTGCTTATGAACATGGAATCAAAATAAGCGGGATGTTTCACGGCTGTGACGATTCCCATATTGCGGCAAAGCATGACGAAACGGTCGCTGCCGGAAAGGCTTCTGTGGATATGCTCAAAGCGTTTGGCGGCGTGCATTTAAATACATGTCCGGGGAATAATTATTACGGCAGCGGTCCGCTGGATGACGAAGGGCTTTCTAATATAGCGGGCTGTCTGAATGAAATCGGGGAATATGCCGAGAGCCAGGGAATTTTATTAGGCATTCACAATGAATTTTTCTGTGTATCGAATAAATTGAATCATCGCAGGCTTATCGAGCTGACAAATCCGAAGTATGTCCATTACTGTCTGGATACGGCTCAGATTGTACTGATGGGGGACGACCTGATCGATTTTTATGATACCTATAAGGAGCGCATCTGTACATTTCACTGGAAGGATACGGCTGATTTGGGGGTATCGGATGAAATCCGCTATGCGCAGGATGTCGAAATCTGCGACGACGGGCACCGGTGGTTCTGGGAGCCGGGCGAGGGCCTGATTCCGATGGAAGAATTATGGAAGCATGTGGCAGATTACGGCTTCAAAGGCTGGGTGACGATAGAAGACGACGGAGCGCCGGATTATCTGGCAGCCATGGCTCTTTCTTCCTATTATATGCATCAGGTTTTAGGAAAAATATATCAGTAACAGTATTTGTAAAATAACACTGGGGGAATCAGAATGAAAAAATATTTAAATTACGGCATGGCAGGAGCCGGACTTAATTCTTTTATCGGAGCAGTGCACAGAGTCGGAGCCGGATTCGACGGCATTGCATTTTTAAAAGCCGGCTGCTTTAGCAGGAATGCGGAAAATAACAGAGCGTGCGGCGAGTTTTATCAGCTGGATAAAAACCGCGTATACGCGTCTTATGAAGAAATGGCACAAAAGGAAGGGGCAAGGGAAGACGGTATTGACTATGTGATTATTTCAGCCCCGAACAGCGAACATTACCGGATGGCAAAAGCATTTCTGGAAAACGGAATCCATGTGCTCTGTGAAAAACCGCTGTGCTTTGAAGTTGCCGAGGCAGAGGAGTTAAAGAAAATAGCAGAAGAAAAAGGGCTTTTGTTCTGTGTCAATTATTCTTATTCCGGCAATAATATGGTAAAGGAAGCAAGGGAACTGGTACGAAACGGCTATATCGGAGACGTCATCAATGTCAATGCGGAATATCTGCAGGAATATCTGACTGACGATATCGGAAAAGGGGACCAGACGATGAACAGGCTCTCTTCCTGGAGAAAGGACCCGGAGATTGCAGGCATTTCTAACTGTACGGGCGACATCGGCTCCCACATTGAGCATACGGTGTCTTATATTACGGGACTCCGGTTAAAGAGAGTGGCAGCAAAACTGGATTATTTCGGACAGCCGCTGGATTTAAATGCAAATATGCTGGTGGAATTTGACAACGGGGCGCACGGTGTATTCTGCTCGTCGCAGGTATGTGTCGGACATATGAACGGCCTTGTAGTACGTATTTTCGGCACGGAAGGTGCGATTGAATGGCATGAGGAAGAACCGAATGTACTGTATGTGACCCAAAAAGGACAGCCAATGCAGATTTATCACAGGGGAATGGCGTATGTATCGGAGCGTGCAGCCTCTATGAACCGCCTTCCGGCCGGGCATCCTGAAGGTCTGTATGAAGCATTTGCAAATATTTATAAAGTCTGGAATGCCGCTGTGTTAAAAAAAGCAGCCGGAGAAGAGTTAAGCGAAAAAGAGCTGGACTTCCCGACGCTGGATGACGGCATTATGGGCGTGAAATTTATCCATGCAGCAGTACGAAGCAGCGAAAAAGATGCCGCCTGGGTGGAAGTATAACGGTACAGTTCAGATAAACTGACCGTTACATGCAGAATCTATTTAAAATTGCTTTGCGAGAGCGTTTCACTTCTGAATTACTTTCTTACGTCCTGCACAGTGAATGTGCAGGACTATCTAAACTGTTACGTTTCACGAACGAAAACCGGAAATGCTGCCGTATTTACTACTTGAAATTCTCCCCGCTTCCATATATAATTATCCCTGATACAGGAAAGAACTGTTAACAGATAACGGAAACCATAAGAGAGGAGTAATTTTATTATGTACACTTTGGAAGATATTCAGGCAGCAGACCCGGAAACTGCGGCTGCGATTACTGCTGAGCTTGACAGGCAGAACAGCCATATTGAGCTGATTGCGTCCGAAAACTGGGTAAGTCCGGCAGTGATGTCTGCCATGGGCAGTGTCATGACCAATAAATATGCCGAAGGCTATCCGGGACACCGGTATTATGGCGGCTGTGAATGTGTAGACGTTGTAGAGGAGCTGGCAAGAGAACGTGCAAAACAGCTTTTTGGCTGCGAATATGCCAATGTACAGCCGCATTCCGGCGCACAGGCAAATATGGCGGTGCAGTTTGCCCTGCTGCAGCCGGGAGATACCGTTATGGGCATGAATCTGGACCATGGCGGACATCTGACACACGGAAGCCCTGTGAACTTTTCCGGGACTTATTTTCATATCGTTCCTTACGGTGTCAATGAAGAAGGCTTTATTGACTATGATAAGTTAATGGAAACCGCGAAAGAATGCAGGCCGAAAATGATTATTGCAGGCGCTTCTGCTTATGCCAGAACGATTGATTTTAAGAAATTCCGCGAAACAGCAGACGCTGTGGGCGCATATCTGATGGTGGATATGGCGCATATTGCAGGATTAGTAGCCGCAGGGCTGCATCCGTCGCCGATACCGTATGCGGATGTAGTTACAACAACGACGCATAAAACGCTGCGCGGTCCCAGAGGCGGCATGATTTTATGCAGGGATGCAGAGCTGGCAAAGAAATTTAAATTTAACAAATCCGTATTCCCGGGCATTCAGGGCGGCCCTCTGATGCATGTCATTGCGGCAAAGGCGGTATGCTTAAAAGAAGCCCTGGAGCCATCGTTTAAGGTATACCAGCAGGGGGTAATTGATAATGCCCAGGCGCTGTGCAAAGGGCTGATAAACCGCGGTATCGGCATTGTTTCGGGCGGTACGGATAATCACCTGATGCTGATTGACCTGACCGGATTCGGACTGACAGGCAAAGAAGTCGAAGCAAGACTGGATTTAGCCAATATTACGGCAAATAAAAATACCATTCCAAATGACCCGCAGAAGCCGACCGTTACAAGCGGCATCCGGCTTGGCACTCCGGCAGTGACATCCAGGGGCATGAATACGGAAGATATGGACCAGATTGCTGATGCAATTGCCATGATGATTAAGGAAGGGGAAGCGGCAGCAGAAAAAGCGCTGGCAGTTACAAAGGCTTTGACTGCAAAATATCCGCTGAAATAAAGGGATTATGTTAGATATTAAATTTGTCAGAGAGAATCCTGAGCTGGTAAAACAGAATATCAGGAATAAATTTCAGGAAAAAAAGCTGCCGCTCGTGGATGAAGTCATCGAACTGGATGCAAAAGCCCGCAAAGCCAAACAGGAGGCAGACGCATTAAGAGCCAGCCGCAACCAGCTCTCAAAGCAGATTGGCGCGCTGATGAAGGAAGGAAAGAAGGAAGAAGCGCAGGCCGTGAAGGAACAGGTTTCTTCCGATGCAAAGCGCTTGGAAGAATTAGAAGCACAGGAAAAAGAACTGCAGGAAAAAGTGCTTCAGAATATGATGGTGATTCCAAACATTATAGACCCTTCCGTGCCAATCGGGCCGGATGATTCCTGCAACGTAGAAATCCAGAAATACGGGGAGCCTCTTGTTCCTGATTTTGAGATACCGTATCATACACAGATTATGGAACGGTTTGACGGCATTGACTTAGATGCGGCAGGAAAGGTGGCCGGAAACGGATTTTATTATCTGATGGGCGATATCGCAAGGCTGCATTCCGCGGTGATTTCTTATGCCAGGGATTTTATGATAGACAGAGGCTTTACCTACTGCGTGCCGCCGTTTATGATTCGTAGCAGTGTTGTGACCGGGGTCATGAGCTTTGAAGAAATGGATGCGATGATGTATAAAATAGAAGGCGAAGACCTGTATTTAATCGGTACATCAGAGCATTCCATGATTGGCAAATTTATCGATACCATTCAGGAAGAAGAAAGCCTGCCTTATACGCTGACAAGCTATTCGCCTTGTTTTCGCAAGGAAAAAGGAGCGCACGGCATCGAGGAGCGCGGGGTATACCGTATTCACCAGTTTGAAAAGCAGGAGATGATTGTCGTATGTAAGCCGGAAGAGTCTATGGTATGGTATGACAGGCTCTGGCAGAATACCGTCGATTTATTCCGCAGCCTGGATATTCCGGTGCGTACACTGGAATGCTGTTCCGGGGATTTGGCGGATTTGAAAGTGAAATCCTGCGATGTGGAAGCGTGGTCGCCGCGGCAGAAGAAGTATTTTGAAGTGGGCAGCTGTTCGAATCTGGGGGATGCTCAGGCGAGAAGGCTGAAAATCCGTGTAAAGGATAAGGATAAGAATAAGTATTTTGCGCATACGCTGAATAATACGGTGGCGGCTCCGCCGCGGATGCTGATTGCATTTTTGGAGAATAATCTGAATGCGGATGGCAGCGTGAATGTTCCGAAAGTGCTGCAGCCTTATATGGGCGGGATGGAACGGATGGTGCCGAAGAAGTAGAGGAGGCGTGCTGTCGCGGGTGCTGAGTGGATACTGGCTGTGCGGGTTACGGGGATACTGGCTGTGCGGACGCCGGGAAGATGCCCTGGCTTACAGCCATAAGCTAAAGGTGCCGCTTCAGCTTCGCCGCCTGTTTTGCTTTGGACTGCTTTTGACAAGCGGCACTGGTACTTAGAATTGTTTCGTGATGTTCTGAGCGCCAGTGCCGCTTATTTAGAAAGAACGGTACAAAGTACAGATTTATGTTTTTGCCGCCGGCACAGATACAAAGGCCGTCTGGTTCGGTTCTCATGGCGGTTTAGGAAATTAATTTATGAGAAAAGGAAACCAGGATTTTGTTATCCAGATTCTGGTTTGATAGCTACGGTCTTATTGGAACCTCCAATTTGCGTTCTGTTTTCTTTTTCTTTCTGGCGATTACTTCCATAAGTTTTTCTTTCTCAGGACAGTCTGGAAGCATTTTAGCTGCTGCCTCTATATCTTCAAAGTCTTCTAAAAAATCAAGAAGCATCCCGTCATACTGTTTGTCACTCATTCCCATATTTATCCTCTTTCTACCTGAATATCCTTTTCCCTTCATGATGCGATTCATACAAATTACAATGCACCGGCCTTGATTCCAGTCAGTGTAATCCTGACTTTTAAAACAAAAACACCTAATAATATGCTATTATCAGGCGCTTCATAAAGTAGCGAGAGGGGGACTTGAACCCTCGACACCACGGGTATGAACCGTGTGCTCTAGCCAGCTGAGCTATCTCGCCATATTTTATTATCCAATGGGACCTATAGGGCTCGAACCTATGACCCTCTGCTTGTAAGGCAGATGCTCTCCCAGCTGAGCTAAGATCCCATTTTGTACCAGCTGCTTTCTCTCGCAACCGACTTCATTAGTATAACGCAGCATGTCCGTTTTGTCAACAGGTTTTTTACTTTTTTTCACATTTTTTTAGCGGCATGTTTTACCCGATTGAAATTAAAAAGCTAATAATTAAAAAACTTCAAGATGCCTATGGTTCAAAACACAAATATAAAAAGAAAGGACAGTATTATTGGGAAAATACTGAAAATTTTGCAGTTCTTTTTACAGCTGATACAGAAAAATATAATATATTGTGGTATGAACCAGATTATTTTTATAAAAATATTGATATTGAAAAAAAGATAGATATTTCAGTAGAAGATTAGAATTTGGGCGGTTTGCAATTCCCGCCCTTTTCTGCTAAATGGCTGATTTATTCAGTATTTTCATTTGTGTCTGGTTTTGGCTTGTACTGTTCTTCTCCAGATTCAATGTAAAGAATGAAATCATTGATTTTTTTCTCGCTCCATCCGGCAGCTCTTAAACCCAAAATCAGTCTTGCGGTTTCTGCCATATTCATTTTACTGTCTTCCTTTTCCTTTCAGACTTTTCAGATGCTGATATTTTCGCTGTTTTTTACTTATCTTTACTTATTTTACAGCTAAAATATCCTCTGTCTGCCAGTATTTGCATGACTTTGCTTTCGTCATAACGGTTTTGGCTGTTCTGGCTTAGCAGGTTTCAGAAAGCTATTCTTTGATAATGTCCAGTTCTGTAAGATGAATGCCGAAAGCTGTCAAAATGACTTTCAGCTCTGTATACCGGCGTTTCATTTTTTATATGCTTCTGAATCCTTTTCTGTTACGAGCATATAATCCTGTAATCTTGAGAACTCTTCTATTGATATCTTTATCATTTCCTTTTCGGTCATTTCCATTACCTCCGCACATGATTTTTTGTATCATTCATTTTTGTGAGATGAACGCTCCTGCTGGCAGGCGGTGCCCTGAGTGTCCTTCTGCTGTATATTCTCACCGCCTTTCAGCTGATTCAGCTGTTTTACCGGTATCTAATACAGTTATATCTGATACAGTCATTATAGCGCATGCGTTTGATAGTGTAAAGTCTGTAATTGGAAATGCCAGGCTCTTTGTGCTTGACACTCAGCTGCATCGGAATTATAATTTTTTTAATTATGAAGAAAATCAAGATATCTGTAAGAAATCTGGTAGAATTTATTCTGCGCAGCGGTGATATTGATAACCGTTATGGCAGCGGCATGCAGGCACAGGCTATGCAGCAGGGCAGCCGTCTGCACCGTAAGCTGCAGAAAAAGGCGGGCCCGTCTTATCATGCAGAGGTTCCGTTAAAGATGGAATTTCAGGAAAAGGATTATATCATTGTTCTCGAGGGAAGGGCAGACGGGATTATTATAACTGAAAAAACAGACCGGGAACCTGCGTTTTTGCTGGAAGAAGCGGACAGCGGCCGTCAGATAGCGGCTGAGAAAGAAACCAGCGATAACCGTCAGACAGGGGTTTTTAATACGCGTGAGGTTACGGTTGATGAAATCAAGGGTGTTTTTTCGGATATTACGAAAATGACGGAACCGGTTCCGGTACATCTGGCGCAGGCAAAGTGTTATGCGTTTATTTATGCGAGCCAGAACCATTACCGCGAGATTGGTGTCCGCATGACTTATGCCAGTCTGGATACGGAGGAAGTCCGTTATTTTTATATCCGGTATGATTTTGACGAGCTGGAGGAGTGGTTTTTAGCGCTTATGCGGGAGTATCACAAGTGGGCGCAGTTTCAGCACGACTGGCAGATTCTGCGGCAGGCGTCGATTAAAAGGCTGGAGTTTCCGTTTCCTTACCGCAGGGGGCAGAAAAATCTGGTCAGCGGTGTGTACCGGTCGATATTAAGGCAGAAGATTTTATTTATTCAGGCGCCGACAGGGACGGGCAAGACGATTACGACGCTGTTTCCGGCTGTGAAAGCGGTAGGGGAGGAATACGGGGATAAGATTTTTTATCTGACGGCGAAGACGATTACGGCGGCAGTGGCAAAAGAAACGCTGGCTTTGTTTTATGAAAAGGGCTACCGGGCGAAAACGGTGCAGATTACTGCCAAAGAGAAGCTCTGCATGATGGAGGAGACGGCATGCAATCCGGATGCGTGTCCGTATGCGAAAGGGCATTTTGACCGTGTGAATGATGCGGTATATCAGCTGTTATGCCAGGAGGATGTATTTACCAGGGAAGTGATTATGCAGCAGGCGGACAGGCATATGGTATGTCCGTTTGAGCTGTGTCTGGATATGGCCTCCTGGTCCGATAATATTATCTGTGATTATAATTATGTCTTTGACCCGAATGTGTATCTGAAGCGTTTTTTTGCAGAAGGAGTCCGCGGGGATTATCTGTTTTTAGTGGATGAAGCTCACAATCTGGTGGAGCGGGGAAGGGAGATGTACAGCGCTTCTTTATATAAGGAAGATTTTCTTGCGATAAAAAGAATTGTGAAAAGGTACAGTGTAAAGCTGTCGAAAGAACTGCAAAACTGCAGCCGGGTGCTGCTGATGTATAAGCGCAGCTGTGAGCGGGAGTATCAGTATCATCAGAACATTTCGGAATTTATAACTGCGCTGATGCGGCTGAACGGAGAGTTTGAAATATTTCTGCATAAGAACCGGGAATTTGACAAACGAGATACCGTGCTGGAATTTTATTTTCAGATACGTAATTTTCTGGAAATCAGTGAGAGGCTGGATGAAAATTATGTGATTTATTCCGAGCACGAAGAGGAGCGTTTTAAAATAAAACTGTACTGTACCGACCCTTCGAGAAATATTCAATCCAGGCTTAATAAAGGCCGGAGTACGGTCTTTTTTTCCGCAACGCTGCTGCCGATTCAGTATTATAAGAGCCTTTTAAGCACGAAAGAAGATAATTATGCAGTGTACGCAGAAACGGTGTTTCAGCCCGGCCAGCAGCTTTTATTGATTGCAAGTGACGTGACCAGCAGATATGTGCGCCGCAGCGATGAAGAATATGAGCGCATGGCAGAATATATTTATCAGACGGGTCTGCAGAAAAAGGGAAATTATATCGTATTTTTTCCGTCTTACAGGATGATGGAAGATGTGTATGAAAAATTTTTGATACGCAGCCGGGACAGCATGGACTGCATTTTGCAAAAAAGCGGGATGAAGGAAGCTGACAGGGAACGGTTTTTAGCGGAATTTACGGCAGTGCGGGAACGGTCTATGCTTGCATTCTGCGTGATGGGCGGTATTTTCGGGGAAGGAATTGATTTAAAAGAAGAACAGCTGATTGGCGCGGTGATTATCGGAACAGGGCTGCCTCAGATTGGAAATGAGCGGGAGATTTTAAGGCAGTTTTATGATAAACGCTCTGGCAGCGGATTTGATTATGCATACCGGTATCCCGGCATGAACAAGGTACTGCAGGCTGCCGGACGTGTGATTCGTACGGTTTTAGATACCGGGGTGATTCTGCTGTTAGACGACCGGTTTCTGCGCCAGGAGTACCGGGCGCTGTTTCCAAGGGAATGGGAGCGTTTTGAGGTATGCAGCATCCGCAGTGTGGGAGAGAAACTGCAGCATTTCTGGGACGGAAAGCAGCACAGCGGGAAAACACAGTTTTCGGGCAGCGGAAAGTTTTAACAATATAAATATGGAATCAAACGAAAGTCTCTTGTGTTTTTGACTAATAATAGAGGAAAAAACACAGGAGATTTTCCTGTTTTGACGGAAAAACAGTTTGCGGCTTCCTAAGCGTGTGGCAAAATTGTATTTGTTTTTCATTCATAAATTTTTTATAATTGAAGAAAATAAACCTGAGTCGACAAGGGGTTATGAATCAAGATAAGGAGAAGAACTATGAATGCGAAATTTCAAGATACTTTAATGAAGTACATGATGCCGATTGCGAATAAAGTAGAGCAGCAGAAGCATCTGCAGGCGATTAAAGATGGCATGATTTCGGTTGTTCCAATTATTATCGTGGGGTCTATCAGTCTGCTGCCGTTAGCAGTGGCGAACTTAATCGGAAGCGGGCCGGTGTATGATTTTCTAAATGCACATATGTCTGTTTTTACATATGCAGGCATGTTTACGACAGATATGCTGTCCATTTATGCGGCGATGTTTATTGCGATTGCGCTGGCGAAGAATTATGGAATCTGTACGAATTTAACGGGCGCGACTGCGATTATGGTACATTTGATTTTAAGCGGGCTTTCCATTGAAGGCGGGATGGATATTTCATATCTTGGCGCATCGGGGCTGTTTACCTGTATTATATCAGCGATTTTAAGCGTAGAAGTGACCAGAATTCTGACAAAGAAAAAAATCATTATCCGGCTGCCGGACAGTGTGCCGACGATGGTAGGCGAGAGCTTTGCAGCTTTGATTCCGCTGATTGTCAATGCATTTCTGGCAGTAGCGATTGCGAATATATCGCTGGCCTTTAGCGGAAAAGTATTCCCGGCGTTTATTATGAGCATCTTGGCACCTGCTATCAGCACGATGGATACGCTCCCGGCGCTTTTGCTTGTAATATTCTTAACACAGTTTTTATGGTTTTTCGGACTGCACGGCCCGTCGATTACATCCGCGGTATGGGCTTCCTTTGCGATTGCTTATGAAGCAGAGAATATGGCAAATTATGCAGCGGGTCTGCCGACAGAACATATTTTTACATTCGGGCTTTTTTACAGCGTGCTTCAGGTAACAGGTTCCGGCCTGACGCTCGGACTGGTTATTATGATGATGCGCTCGAAGGCAAAATCCTTGAAATCCATTGGCACAGTCGGATTTGTACCGACGCTGTTTGGTATTAATGAGCCGATTATATTCGGTGCACCGATTATTTTAAATCCATTTTTATTTATTCCGTTTGTATTTGGACCGTTAGTAATTACGGTGATTACTTATCTGTCTATGACAAGCGGTCTGGTGGGCAGGCCGGTTGCGGGGCCTCCTGGATTCCTTCCTCCTGGAGTAGGAGCGTTTATTATGACTCTTGACTGGAAGTGTGTCGTGCTTGTATTTTTGAATCTGATTATTATGTCAGTATTTTATTATCCGTTCTTTAAGATGATGGAAGCTGACGAGTTAAAGAAAGAGCAGGGAGAGGCTGCTTAGGACGGGAGACAGATATGTTTACGAGAAGACAGTCCAAATTATTAGAAATCTTATTGAATAATGTACAGGGGGTCACGGGGACAAAACTGGCAGAATATCTGGAAGTGTCTTCTCGGACAATACGCAGCGAAATTGGTGAGGTAAACCGGGCCTGGAAGAATGGAAGCATTATCAAATCTTCCAGGCAGAGAGGATATTTCATAGAAGAAAGCGATATTCCTTCTGTCAGGGCTTATTTCCTTTCAGAGGCGCACGGGAAGATGGGAGAAGAAACCGCGCAGCGCGGATGGACGATACTGGGCATGGTGTTAGAGACCGGACGCGCGGATATCTTTGATATCGGAAATGCGCTTGCTTTATCCCAGCCGGCTATGTATAAGGAAATCAGCCGTTTTCAGAAAAAGCTGCGTACAGAATACCGCTGCGAGCTGCTTCAGATGAGCGGCGACCGCATCTGGCTCGAAAATGATGAAGTAAAAATCCGCCAGTCGCTGTTTCGGATTATTAAAAATGAGGCACAGAAACGAAACTGGAGCTATTCCTGGTTTCTCAGGACATTTTTAAGAGCCTCCTTTGAACAGAAGAGGTACGAGCAGTTCAAAGACCTGGTTATGGAATATTTTGACAGCAAAAATGTCCAGGTCTCAGATGACGGACTGTATATGATGGTCAGCGCCATTTACATTACCATAGTACGCAATGAACTCAATCACAGAGTCGTGCTGTCCGCAAAAGCAAAGTCTCCGGGTGCAGAGCTGCATGAACTGTTTGAGTTTTTAGAAGAACACGGGCTGGAATTTGCTGACGGGGATTTGCAGATACTCGAAGATTTATTCCATGGCTTTAAACTGATATCGGATGAATCACAGGAATGCCGGATTGACGATTTAAGCATTCTGATACTGGAAGATTTCTGCCATGATGTGATGGAAAAGTATCATTTTGATTTATGGCAGTCCCAGAGCTTTTATGACAATATTTTAAATCACATTGAATATATGATGCGCAGGATGGGCACTGGCTACGAGGCCGTCAATCCGATTTTAAATGATGTGAAAAAACAGTACCCGTATGCATATGAGATTTCTATGCTGATGGTGCCGATTGTATACCGTTATAAAAACTGTTATATCCAGGATGATGAAATATCGTTTATTGCCATTTTTGTAGAGCATTTCCTGGAAAATATTAACCAGAAGCTGAAGGCAGTGATTATCAGTTCAAACAGGTTCAGCATTAACAGCATTGTAAGCAACTGGATTCAGGTAAATTTTTCAAACCAGATTGATGTGCAGACGATGCTTCCGAAACGAAGCGTAGAAAAATATCTGGAAGAGAATCCGGCAGACCTTGTGATTTCGATTATGGACAGCTTTGTGCATCCTACGGTTGCTTCGTTTCGCATCGACGGCATCCCGAATCAGTATTCGCTGGCTGCAATGAATGCCCTGGTATATAAAATACGCTTGAATTACAGGTTTAGAGAGCTTATTAAAGAACATTTTAATAAAAAGACAATCCGTATTTACAGGGAAAAGATAGAGTTTGAGCAGCTGATTGAGGATTTGTCAAAGATGCTCAAAGAAGAGGACTGCATTTATGATGTGAACGAATTTGTAAATGATGTGCTGCAGAGAGAGGTAAATTATCCGACGTATATCGGCGACTGGTTTATGATTCCGCATCCGTTAGTCACGTTTGCGAAAAAGACAGGCATCGGCGCAGCAGTCTTAAAGGAGCCGATGCGGATGCAGGGAAAGGAGATACAGCTTGTATTCCTGCTTGCAATGGAACGCAAACAGAATGAACAGATTGGCGTGCTGTTTGAGTTTTTCCGCCATATGGCGCTGGAACGCTCCGTGATTGGAAGACTGGCATCGGTCGGAAACGAGGATGAGTTTGTGGAGGCGCTGCAGCAGATTTCGAATTCGCTGGAAATCTGACGGCTGCTTTTTGAGATTTTGTTTTATGGCAGATTTTGAATATATGGAATGACTGCGGAGTATTCTGTGTGAATATTCATTGAAAAGGGAGGATGCAGAAATGGAAAAGAAAAAATTTTCAATCGTCATTGCCGGGGGCGGCAGTACCTATACCCCGGAGATTATACTGATGCTTTTAGACAATCTTGACAGGCTTCCGCTGCGGGCAGTCAAGCTGTACGATAATGACGGAGAGCGTCAGGCAAAGGTAGCGAAAGCATGTGAAATCCTGATTAAAGAAAAAGACCCGTCTATTGAATATCTGGCTACGACAGACCCGAAGCTGGCTTATACGGATGTGGATTTCTGTCTTGCGCATATCCGCGTCGGCAAGCTGGCAATGAGGGAGCTGGATGAAAAGATACCGTTAAAGTACGGGGTTGTCGGACAGGAAACCTGCGGGCCGGGCGGAATTGCTTATGGGATGCGCTCGATTGCCGGAGTGCTTGAAAATATAGATTATATGGAAAAATATTCCCCGGACTGCTGGATGTTAAATTATTCAAATCCGGCAGCAATCGTGGCAGAAGCATGCAGAAGGCTGCGTCCGGATTCGAGAGTCATTAATATCTGCGATATGCCGATTGGCATGGAGCAGACGTTTGCAAAAATACTCGGATTTCAAAACCGCAAGGAGATGGATGTACGTTATTTCGGGCTGAATCATTTCGGATGGTGGACTTCGATTAAAGATGCACAGGGAAAGGAATATATCGGGCAGCTGACAGAGCATCTGCTAAAATACGGAAACTGTCCGGCGGATTCTGTGGACACGGATTTTACAGACGAGAGCTGGCATGAAACAGCAAAGAAGGTAAAAGACATCGTGGCAGTCGACCCGACAATGGCGCCAAGCTCATACCTGCAGTATTATCTGTTCCCGGATGACATGGTGGCACATACAGACCCTGAATATACAAGGGCAAATCAGGTTATAGACGGAAGGGAAAAACGTGTCTTTGGAGAGTGCGCAAAAATTGAAGCGGCAGGCACGGCAAAGGATACAAAGTTAGAAATCGGCATTCATGCCCTGTTTATTGTAGACCTTGCGACAGCGCTGGCGTTTAATACAAAAGAGCGCATGCTTTTAATCGTGCAGAACAACGGCGCCATTGAAAACTTCCCGCCGGATGCCATGGTGGAGATTCCGTGTATTGTCGGAAAAGACGGTTATGAGCCGTTAAGTGTCGGAAAGATTCCGCTGTTCCAAAAAGGCCTGATGGAACAGCAGGTCGCAGTGGAAAAACTGACTGTGGATGCCTGGATGGAAGGAAGTTATCAGAAACTGTGGCAGGCGCTTACGCTGTCGAAAACCGTTCCAAGCGCGAAGACGGCAAAACTGATTCTGGATGATTTAATCGAAGCAAATAAAGATTATTGGCCGAAGCTTCAATAGAAACAAAAGAAACAAAAGAAAACATTCAACAGAGAATGACAGAAAACATTCAATAGAAAGCAGCAAAAACAACAGAAAAATAGCAAAAATGCAATCCGGGCTTGAAAGGCATACATACGTAAGCGGCTTAAATTGCCATAAAGGCTCCGGGACTGCATAAATCTATCGGAAGCAAAAGTAAGAATCCGAAACACACAAAATTTAAATTTAATTATTATAAAAGGAAAAGAAAGGGGATTTATCATGAATATTTTATTATGCTGTAATGCGGGAATGTCTAGTTCTATTTTAGTGAAAAAAATACGGGAGGCAGCACAAAAGCGCGGCATGGATTTAACGATTACCGCAGTTCCGAGCGCTGCAATCCGCGATGAAGTGGGAAAATGGGATGTATGCCTTGTAGGGCCGCAGCTTTCCTATGCAGTTAACAATATCAAATCACAGCTTAATATTCCTGTAGCAAGCGTGGAGCCGCGTGTATATGCAATGGCAGACGGCGACAAGGCACTGGATTTTGCGCTGGGACTCATGGAAGGGTAGGACTTGCAGATGGTAAATATTGAGAAAATCTCAGAAACAGCAATGACTGTCATCACGTATTCCGGTATGGCGAAATCCTGTTATATGGAAGCCTTAGAGCTGGCAAAGCAGGGGAAATTTGCAGAATCTGATGAAAAAATGAATGAAGGCAGCGGGCATTTTTTAGAAGCGCATCACGGGCATGCGGATGTGCTTGCAGAAGAAATGAGCAAAGAAGAGCCGCAGATTAGTCTTTTAATGACACATGCGGAAGACCAGCTGATGGGAGCTGAAACACTGAAAATTGTAATTCTTGAACTGATAGAGATTTATAAAGAGAAAAAGGAGAATAGTTATGGGAGCATATAATATTTGGGCAGCATCGACGACTTTAAACGGTTTTGCAGCAGATGAGATTATTTCCTGTCTGCAGAAATCCATCCGCAGGGCAATGGTAGAAGAAGCATGCCAGTATGCATATGAGCTGTATGTATCGGGGCCGGTATTTTTAGAGAAGATGTGGAGAAGACTGCTTACGATTTCGGTAGAAGATATCGGTTTTGGCAACCTGAATGCAGCAGTACAGGTGAATACGATGAATGAAATGCGCAAAAACTTCCCGTACGATGACGGTGACCAGCCTATGTATTTTATTCATGCGATTCGGATTCTCTGCGAGAGCGAGAAAGACCGTTCCAGTGATTATCTGAAAAATATTATTATTAAAGAAGCAGCTATGGGCAAGAAGCCAGAGATTATGGATGTGGCGCTGGATAAGCATACGAAACGCGGCCAGGAAATGGGAAGAGGCTCGAAGCATTTCTTTGAAGAAGGAACAAAAGTAATTCCGCAGCTGAAAATTGATAATGATTACAGGGAGCGTTACGGGAAGATTCTGGAAAACTACAGCCCGGATAAGAATGTGGCAAATGCGTTCCAGTATAATACCGGACAGTATTGATTCTGACGGGGCTGATGCACTGGCCTTTCAGATATCGGAAACAAAGAGGCTGGTGCACTGTGCACTGGCCTTTTTGGAATGCCGGGACTGGTGCATGGAGGTTTTGGCTTTACGGATAGGAAGCAGGAAGGAGACTGTATGGGGAAATATAAACGCATATTTACAATTGTTATTGATTCACTGGGCGCCGGAGCGCTGCCGGATGCGGCGGAGTATGGAGATGCAGGGACGGATACACTCGGGCATATTTCGCAGGGTGTGGATGAATTCTGCATTCCGAACCTTCAAAAGCTGGGAATTGCGAACCTGCATCCGTTAAAGCAGGTGAAGCCGGCAGACAGGCCGCTTGGATATTATGCTTATTTAAAAGAAGCCAGTACCGGGAAGGATACGATGACGGGGCACTGGGAGATGATGGGGCTGCATATTACGAAGCCTTTTTTAACATTTACAGATACCGGGTTTCCCAAAGAGCTTTTAGATGAGCTGTCAAAAAGGACCGGACGTGTGATTATCGGCAACAAAAGTGCCAGCGGGACTGAAATTTTAGATGAGCTTGCAGAAGAAGAAATTGAAACAGGCCATATGATTGTCTATACATCGGCAGATTCCGTTTTGCAGATCTGCGGCAATGAAGAGACTTTCGGCCTGCAGGAATTATACCGCTGCTGTGAGATTGCGCGCGAAATTACGATGAAGGATGAATGGAAAGTCGGCCGGGTCATTGCAAGACCGTATACCGGCAGAAAAAAAGGGGAATTTGTAAGGACGAGCAACCGTCACGACTATGCGCTGAAACCATATGGAAGAACAGCGCTGAATGTATTAAAGGATGCCGGGCTGGATGTGATTTCAATCGGCAAGATTTTTGATATTTTTGACGGGGAAGGGCTTACGGAATCAAATAAATCCAAGAGCTCCGTGCATGGAATGGAGCAGACGATTGAGACTGCAAAGAGGGATTTTGAAGGACTCTGCTACGTAAATCTGGTTGATTTTGACGCGCTGTGGGGACACCGGCGCAATCTAAAGGGCTATGCGCAGGAACTGGAGAAATTTGATGTGAAGCTGGGAGAGCTGCTGGATTTCTTAAAAGAAGATGACCTACTGCTTATTACAGCGGACCATGGAAACGACCCTTCGCATACCGGAACGGACCATACAAGGGAGCAGGTTCCGTTTCTGGCATATTCTCCATCCATGAAAGGATGCGGAAGGCTGGACGATGCACAGACATTTGCAGTGACGGGCGCAACGATTGTGGATAACTTCGGCCTGAAGATGCCGGAAGGAACAATCGGGACGTCCATTCTTAGCCAGCTGGTGTAAAGACGGAGGAATTATGAATACTTCTATGCTGATAGAACTGACAGGATACCTTGGCTCCATACTGATAGCTGTATCCATGCTTATGTCGTCTGTTATTAAATTAAGAATAATTAATACGGTCGGGAGTTCGATTTTCGCAGTGTATGCATTGATTATTCATTCTTATCCGACTGCATTGATGAATTTTTTTCTGGTAGCCATTAATGTATTCAATCTGGTGAAACTGGTTAAAAAAGATACAAGTTTTGATATGATAGAAAGCAGCAGCGACGACGGGCTGCTAAATTATATCCTGGATTATTATTTTGAAGATATTAAGAAGTATTTTCCTGAATTTCAGAGAAAACCGTCTTCGCCTGATCAGGCATATATCGTCTGCTGCAATGGAAATCCGGCCGGGGTTTTGATTGGTAAAAATATCGGGGATGGTACGTTTGATGTAGTTTTGGATTATTCGGTGCCGGCATATCGTGACTGCTCGGTGGGGGGTTATTTATATGGGAAGCTGCCTGCGAGGGGAATGCGTACGCTGGTGTATTCGAAGGAGGCGGATGAAGTGCATAGGGATTATCTGGATAGGATGGGGTTTGTGAAGGAGGATGGGAAGTATGTGAAGAGGCTGATGGAAACATAAGGGCTGAAAGAGAGGAGGTATGTGGCTGCGCGGACGCCGGGAGAGGGGATTTGCCAGGGTTCCGGCGGCGGCTCCAGAATGTTAAGAAGCCCTAAGTATTCTGCATTTACGCTGTGGCACCGGACGGGACGCGGCACCTATTCGCCCTGGCTGAATGCCAGCAGCTACCGGTGCCGCTGCGGCTTCGCCGCCTGGTTATTTAGCAGAATACTAAGGGCTTCTAAACATTCTTCCAATGCCGCCGGAACCCTGGCAAATCCCCTCTCCCGGCTGGGTTTTGGAAGGATTTACATGAGACATTCTGGATATGGGTTAGGCAGTATTTGAGTAAGGGGATGGAGTCTGCATGCTGATACTAAAGATACAGCATACAGTAAAGACAGCATTTCAGCGAAGATTCAGAGTTGGTTTACTATAAAATAAAGGTATGGTATACAGAAAGGGCGGCATTCGAGCAAGTATAAAGAGTTCATATGCAAGATAAACTTTACTCTCTGTATACGATTTTCGCACATTATTTTTTCAAATATTGTAAAATTTCTTCAGAAAACTTCATACAGAAAATTTATAAGTTTATCCTGGTTCACATGCAGAATCAGAAGTTCCGGCTTTGCAAGAACTGCCTGTGCTATGGTGAGCTGCTTGGAACGAAGGATACAATATATAGTAAGGACAGCATTCTAGTCAGGATTTGGCGTTTGTATAGATGGAACTAAAGATACAGTATAGTAAGAATGGTATTCAGTGAAGATTTGGAGTTTGTTTGCCATAAATAAAGGTACAGTATACAGAAAGGGCGGCATTTGAGCGAGTATAAAGGGTTCACATGCAGAATCAGAAGCTCGCCTTACAAGAATTGCCCGTGCTATGGCGAGCCGCTTGGAACGAAGGATGCAAGATATAGAAAAGACAGCATTCTAGTCAGGATATGGAATCTGCATGCCGGAACTAAAGATACAGCATACAATAAAGACAGTATTCCAGCTGCAATTTAGAGTTTCTTTACTACAGATTAAATAAAAAACATTACACAGTAAGGACATTTTTCCAGTAGGAATTTACACTTCCTTTACTAAAAATTACACCCGTTTACAATTTTTCAGATTTCGATATATTTTTGTAATATTCAATACTATACTTGTATATGTTCGCTTCTATAGTAATATGTACCTTGTATCAAATCAAAAACTTCTAAACTGGTATAAAAATAATTAAAGACAAATATAAAAACACAGCGCAGCGTCTGCAATTTCACGTGTAAATCCCATGAAAACCAGCCGGGTGACGGGAAGATGTGCTGGCTTCCTGCGACATTCCGGAGCCGGAGCCGGAAGCCAGCACATCTTCCCGTCACCCGGCGTCCGCGCAGCCACACCCCCTCCCCCTCCCCCTTCTCCTTTTCACATCTATTCCGCATGAATTCCTATTGACAATTTCGCATTTATGAAAAATAATAATAAGAAACTTATATAAGTAAACTTACACAAGCAAACTTACATAAGCAAACTTAAATAAGAAGTGCTGAATAAAATACTTACTGGAAGAAAAGGAGACTGGGAGAGAATTATGGAATCTTATTTAGTATTTAAAGACCTTGCAATTATCATCATCGCCGCGAAGCTCTGCGGCATAGCTGCGAGAAAATGCAAAGCGCCACAGGTAGTTGGAGAGATTGTAGCGGGGCTTTTGATAGGCCCGAGTATTTTAGGATGGGTGAATCAGTCCGATTTTTTAGTGGAAATGGCAGAAATCGGCGTAATTCTGTTAATGTTTTCAGCAGGGCTTGAGACAGATTTAAAGGATTTAATGAAAACAGGGCCGATTGCGGCTCTGATTGCCTGCGCGGGTGTGTTTGTGCCGCTGGTTTTTGGGGCGCTGTTATATATGGCATTTTTTGGCGCAGCGCCGTGGGGGTCGGAGGAATTTTATAAAGCGGTGTTTGTAGGCACGATTCTGACGGCTACTTCCGTAAGCATTACAGTCGAATCGCTGAAAGAAATGGGAAAACTGAAGGGCAGAGTCGGAACGACGATTTTAAGCGCGGCAATTATTGACGACGTTATCGGCATTATAGTTCTTACTTTTGTAATCGGGTTTAAAAATCCAGAATCAAAACCAATAGCGGTACTGTCAAATACGGTATTGTTTTTCCTGTTTGCGGTTGTGGTCGGATTTATCAGCTATAAAATATTTAAATATATAGACACCAGATATCCGCATACAAGGCGTATTCCTATTTTAGGCCTGGCGTTCTGTCTTGCGATGGCATATACTGCAGAGAAATATTTTGGCATCGCGGACATTACGGGTGCATATGTGGCGGGAATTATTCTCTGTTCAATCCGGGATTCGGAATACATAGCAGAAAAAATGGATACAAATTCATATATGCTGTTCGGGCCGGTCTTTTTTGCGAGTATCGGGCTGAAAACAAATGTAGACAGTGTAAGCATGGGAATTCTGGTATTTTCCCTGGCATTTGTAGCAGTCGGGCTTGTCTCCAAAATTATCGGGTGCGGCCTGATTGCAAGATTCTGCAGGTTCAGCCGCCTGGATTCTTTGAAAATCGGAGTTGGAATGATGACAAGGGGAGAAGTGGCGCTGATTGTTTCACAAAAGGGACTTTCCGCCGGGCTGCTGACTCCGGTATATTTTACATCCGTAATACTTCTTATAATTGTTTCGTCGATTCTGACACCAATCATATTGAAGCTGCTGTATGCAAAAGACGCAGCATAGCAGGGCAGACAGCGGACTGGCGGATGCTGTGTCCGGAACTGCCGGAATGTCTGACAGTGCCATACAAAAACGAAAGATTCTTGTTTTTGCGTGGCACCGTTTAACCGCAGCAGCGTACAGATTTCGTACATGGTTTTTTGACGAACTGGTTTAACCGCAGCAGCGTACAGATTTCGTACATGGTTTTTTGACGGCCCGGTTTAACCGCGGCGGCGTACAGATTTCGTACATGGCTTTTTGACGGCCCGGTTTAACCGCGGCAGCGTACAGATTTTGTACCCGGTTTTTCCTGACCCGGCTTTACCGCAGCGGCAGCGTATAAATTTCGTACACGGCCTTTTCCTGATTCAGCTGCAGCAGTGTTTCTTTTGTTCCGATTCCGGCAAATCCATAAACAGTAAGTCCGTTTTTTTCTATATATTCTGCATTTTGTCTGTAATCGTGTCCGTCCTCCATCATTTCAAGGAATGCTTTCTGGTCTGCAATATATCTGAGCATGCTTGTAACATGTGTGACAGCGAAATCTTCCTGCCCAATTGCGTCTTTTTGTGTCTGCTCAAGTCCTTGTTCTAAAATATCACGGTTCTGCAGGATTAGCTCAGGATAGCGTTCTTTGTCCCAGTCTAATTCGTGTGATGTGGTCAGTTCACAGTAAAATCCCAGATTTTCAGCATAAAACTGCTGTGCGCCCTGTTCCTTTTTGGAATCGCTGTCAGCGTTTGAAATCCCGTTATTCGTACAGACTGCACACCAGATATGACTGAGCTTTTTATCTTCTGCAAGCTGGCTGAGAAACTGAAGGAATGTTTCATACGGCATCATGCGGTCCAGCGTTACATAGGCAGTATAAAGCGTATTTTCATTCAAAGCCTTTAGTGTATCTGCCGCCTGTGTCCGGCTTCCCGCACTGCAGCTGTTTAACTGATGCTTTCGGTCAATCAGGTCTGTAAGGGAATCCGTGCTGTCTCCGCGGATTTGAAACCATGCAAACACGTTCCCGGCAGGCGGGTTCAGCAGATTGGGGTCGTAAAAGGTCAGATTTCCTTTTGAAATTCTGCCGGATAAATTGGTGACGGAATTTGTATAGGAAAACCACTGCGGAACCATAATGTCATAATTTCCGTATCCCCGGTCCTGGACAATGACCCTGTCGCGGCTGTAGCCCGGCATGCGCAGCTCCGTATAGACTGCAAGGTCAAGGCTCATCTGGTTTCCGTATTCTCCTGTGGCAGCTCCCGGGTCATAGTAAAAACAGTCAATGACTTTCGGAAGCGCGAATATAATAAACAAAACCCCGGCCAGGGCAAGCACCGCAGCGGCTGCTCCCATTTTTAGAAAAGCCCTTCGAATGGAACGGTTTACCATGCGGACAAAATCAGACTGTATGCTGTCTGCCGCGGATTTGCCGTATACAGCCGATGATTTAGCAGGAAATCCGGCTTTGAGACTTTTTGCATCTGCTTTTGCATCCGTGTCCGCTGTGTTTTGCAGAATCGGCATGCTTTCCTCCCGCTCAAATAAATATTCGCTAATCGCTTCCTGTTTTTCGATATCGGATTCTACCATCTGCCGCTCGTTTTCCTGCAGCTGTCCGTTTTTGTATAATTCCAGCAGTTTACGATAATTCATAGCCTTCCTCCTCTAAATATAATTTCAGCTCCCGCTTTGCCCTGCAGCTTAATACTCTGGCATTTTCCGGGGAAATCTGCAGTATCTGTGCGATTTCTTTCAGCCTGAGCCCGCTAAAATACTGAAGCTGCACAATTTCCCGCTTCTTTGAGGGGAGTCTTGCCACTGCACGGTACAATGCCCGGTTCTGCTCTTTTTGGATATACTGTTCGAGTATACCGGGTTCTGCGCATTTTTCCTGTGAAACTTCTGCAGGGACGGTATGTTTTTCCTTTTTCATGGCATTAAAGCACAGATTTCTGGCAACAAGATAAAGCCAGGCACGCATGTTGCCGTGCTGCATGGAAAGAGAAAGCAGGGCTTTTACATAGGTTTCCTGAAGCAGGTCCTCAGCCTGGTGCGGGTTTTTGCATAGTGAATAAAGATATAGAAATAGTTCTTTTCCGTATGCTTCGTAAAGTATCTGTATCATCTGACTGTCTTTCATGCCAAAGCCTCCCTGATGATGTGCTGCATTTGCTTCTGATTATATAACAATCTGGAAGAGGGAATGTTACAAAAAGAGATTAAATTTTTTTTGGGGGGGGGGGAGGGGGGATGTGGCTGCGCGGACGCCGGGGGAGGGGGGG
>CANDJC010000054.1 GCA_947384955.1 uncultured Eubacterium sp.
CCTGCTTTTTGGAAGCGGAACATAAGAAGGAAAACATTTCCCCGCCCGGCGTCCCCAAAGAAATTCATCCAGAAAGGATTAAATACCTCTCCCATTCACAGCCAAAATATAAATGTAACATACCTGAAAGTTTTTAAATTTCCATATTGACAAACGTATGTTCTGTATATATAATATTTTTATTCGAACAAATGTTTTGCACCAGACGGGAGGGCAGAATGAATCATTTATTTTCAGAGCATCTTCAAGGCATTGCTGTTACGGTTATCATCATCCTTCAGGTTACATTTTTTATGTTTTGTGCTGCTTCTTTATTACATCATATTGCTTCCAGGCCGCAGGGCGAAGAGGGAATATCAGAAATGGAATATTATACAAGCGTGCGGGTACATTCAGGAGAATCTCTGTGGGATATATCGAAGCGTTATTATTCAAGTGAATATAAGAGCATGAACCAGTATATAAGAAAAATTAAATACCTGAATCATATGTCGGATGAAAATCTATATGCCGGTTCTTATCTGATTATTCCATATTACGAATAACAGCTGCAGCCGATAAAATCTGCTTTTTCGAACTTCTGGTTGCATTTGAAGTGCAAGTCCGATATAATACTGTCTGGGAGATAAGATAATGTTAAGGTTTTTATATGTGATTATAATGAATCTGTTTCGGGCGCCTTTTATGATTACAAGAATGCGGTATGAAGCAGACCATCCGGAAAAATATTCCGTCAGGCAGCGTTATGAGCTGGACCAGAGGGCGGTTCAGATTATGTGCAGTACAGGTAAAATTACGGCAGTATGCTATGGGAAAGAAAACCTTCCAAAAGAAGGCGGATACATCATGTATCCCAATCATCAGGGCAAGTTTGATGCACTGGCTATTATCAGCTGTCATGATGCACCCTGTTCTGTTGTTATGGATATTAAAAAATCCAAATCGATACTGGTGCGTGAATTTGTGGATTTGCTGGATGGAAAACGGCTGGATAAATCCGATGTTCGTCAGGCAATGACAATTATCAGGGAAACGGCGAATGAAGTAAAATCAGGAAAGCGTTATATCCTGTTTCCGGAAGGCGGCTATGAAATCAATACAAAAAATCATGTAGCAGAGTTTAAACCAGGCAGCTTTAAGTGCGCAACTATGTCAAAAGCTCCCATAGTGCCTGTTGCGCTGATTGATTCCTATAAAGTGTTTAACAGCCTTCACGTTATGCCGGTAACGGCTCAGGTACATTTTTTAAAGCCGGTTTTTTATGAAGAATACAAAAATATGAAAACACAGGAAATTGCGCAGCTTGTAAAAAGGCGGATTGAGCAGGAGATTGCGCAGTATACTGCCTGAATCAAACATGAGTTGCATGACAAATTCATTGGAAATCGTTTAGCGATAGTGTTTTTCATTCCTGAATCATTTTTTACGGTCTGTGCAGAGTCAATGCACAGACCTGTCTGAACTGTTACCAAAAATCTTTAGCGTAAACCCATTACGAATCCAGTTTTTGGCCTGTACTCTTAAAAATTCATTCTGAGTGAAACAATAAATAGTTTCATACAGGGCATTCTGAGCGGTTTGCTGACAGCTTTCAAAAGCTATTTTTCCCGCAGCTGTACCATTTTTGCTGCCTGCCGTCTTCTGGCATCTGCCTGAGCCGCATAGTGGCGCCTTGTCGTATTGACATCTTTATGGCCGAGTACATCTGCAACCAGATAAATATCCCCGGTCTCCTGATACAGATTTGTGCCGAATGTACTGCGGAGTTTATGCGGCGTAATGCGTTTGACGGTGGTAACAAGCTGTGCATATTTTTTTACCAGTTTTTCTACGGAGCGCACACCCATCCGTTTTCGCTGCATAGATAAAAACAGGGCGTTCGTATGTCCGTCTACAGCTTCTGTTTCGTTTCGGACTTCAAGATAGTCTAAAAGAGCTTCCGCCACTTCATCATTAAAATAAACAATAACTTCAGCTCCGCCCTTGCGCCGGACTTTTACACCGTTATTTTTAAAATCTAAATCCTGAATGTCAATGCCGACACATTCCGACACACGGATTCCGGTTCCAAGCAGCAGAGAGAGCAGTGCTAAATCCCGCAGCTTTGTCTGTTCATGATACGCCAGCTGGTGAGGAGTCAGTTTTTCCCCGGATTCTACTTCATCTAAAAGCATTGCCACTTCATCCACATCCAGACGGATAATTTCTTTTTCATGAAGCTTCGGCGGTTTTACAAGGTCCGGCGGGTTTGTTTTAATCAGCTGCCTGCGGAAGAAGTAGTTATAAAAGCTCCTGAGACTGGCCAGCTTTCGGGATATGCCGCGCTCATCATTGGTATGTTCTACACCGTCTTTTGTGTAAACCTTTAAGTAATTCAGGTATTCTTCAATATCCAGCGGTGTAATCATATCCAGAAAGGAAATCGGAATGCTGGTAATTTCATACCTGCCGCAGAGCGGATTGTTCTCATGCAGAAATGAGAAAAAAATGCCTAAATCATAAGCATAAGCAAGCCGGGTTCGTGAAGAAGTAGTGTGTTCTGTTCCCAGAAAAAATTCCTGGCAGAAACGCGGCAGCTCCTTTGCCATCTCACGCAGCTTCAGTTCATTTTCAATTTTAACTTTTTCATGGTACGTTTTTTCCATAATGAAAACCTGCCTTATTTTAAATATTTAAACCAGTAACATGCGCACGTTAACTTAAAGTATGGTTCATGTAGGCCTTTGTCGTATTATCTGCGGCCAGTCTTCAAACGAAGCCGACAAAATAGCTGTAAACATCCGGTTTTTGATTCCGGGATTGTCCTGATTCAGTTTAGCCAGAAGCTCTTTTACATACTGTCTTTTTGTATGTCCGTCAGCCGGACATGGATTTGTGACAGCCGGAAGCTGATATTTACGCATAAATCCGATTACTTCCGCTTCAGATACATATATTAAAGGACGAATTAATGTTAATCCTGAGCGTTCCAGTATGGTTTTCGGAGAAAAAGAATGAAACCGCCCTTCAAAAAAAAGTGAGAGCAGCATTGTTTCAATGAAATCATCCCTGTGATGTGCATAGGCTATTTTGTTACATCCGTGTTTTTTTGCCGCTTCGCCGAATGCCCCTTTTCGAAGCTTTGCACATAAAGAGCATGGGTTTTTAGTGTTCTTTTCCTGAAAGACAATGTCTGCTATCTGTGTCGGTATGATTTCATAAGGCACCTGAAGCTCCTCACAAAATGCTTTTACAGGCTCCAGATGAAGCCTTTCAAACCCAGGATGTATGGTAACAGCAGTCAGTTCATAGTGTCTGGGGTAAAATCTCTGCAGTTTTTTTAAAGCGTAAAGCAGCGTTAAAGAATCCTTGCCTCCCGAAATTCCTACAGCAATGCTGTCATTTTCTTCAATCAGCCCGTAATCGTCAGCTGCCTGGCGTACATAGCTTAGTAATTTTCTGATGTTCATCTGTTCCTCCGGTTTCTTTGGACTTTTCCTATTATACAACAGATGGAAGAAAAAGTAAAACAGGATTGTGGATTGCTTCCTGCACAGACAAGTGATATACTCATAATAAAGAAGAGTATACAACAAAGTTTGATGCATTTACAAAAATCGCCCTGCCGCCGTATAAAATCAGGTATTATAAGAAAAAGAAAATAGCCGTTCGGATTATTCTGGACCTGGAAATGCAGAGAAAGCATAAGCCGGGCTATCCGTTAGTCAGGCGGGCGGATTTTTATGCAGCAAGAATGCTCAGCTCACAGAAAGGGACTGTCACAGAAGATACTGTGTACGAAGACCTCCAGCCGGTTTATACCATATGGGTGACGCTGGTTCCGAAATCATTTCCGCTTGCCGGGCGAAAAGCCGGGCTTAGGATGGCTCTGGATGAACAGACGGCACAGCAGCTTGCCATGAACAGCGGACTGACAAATCTGGAACGCAGACGCCTGGAAGGAAGAGCAGAAGGAATTATAGAAGGAATTGTGATTCTGATTGAATCTCTGCTCGAATGCGGGATGAATATTTCAAATGCCGTAGAAATTGCGTCTGCCAAATACGGCAGGTCTAAGGACGAGGTGACAGGCATCTACAGCAGCCGCATTCGCGCACATTGAAATGGAACAATAAAGTGACAAAGCATGGCATCCAGGCGTGACGGTCTGGATGCTTTTTTTACAAAAATCAGATGAATCCTGAAATAAACTGTGATATAATATAGCCTGAAAGAGCAAAAAATTCCGCTCATAAGATGCTTATATGGAAAAATATGGGGAGGAAGTACAAATGAGTACAAAGATTAAAGGCGCTGAATACCCTCTTTCCAAGATATTCAGTTCAGACTTTGATTATGAAATACCATCCTTTCAGCGGCCGTATGCCTGGACAGAAGAGGAGGCCGGAGAGCTGTTTAACGACCTTTATGAGTTTTATATCAATGAACCGGAGGATGAACAGTATTTCCTTGGCAGCATTGTGCTGGTGAAAGAAGATGATAAGCCGCACGCCGAGGTGATTGACGGCCAGCAGAGACTGACTACTTTAACGATTCTGCTGTCAGTTATCACGTCAAAGCTGTCAGGCAGTAACCGAAATGACTTTCAAAATTACATCATTGAACCTGGCAGAGCCTCGCAAGGGCTGGCTTCTAAGCCGAGAGTCCGTATCTGGAAAAGGGACAATGATTTTTTTGAGAAATATATTCAGAAATTAAACTTTGAAGCACTCTTTAAGCTTGACCCGCTGGCTCAGAATACGGAAGCGAAAACAAATATTGCAAAAAATGCAAAGCTGCTTATGGATAAAATCGATAAAAAGTTTCAAAGCGAAAACGAGCTGGTCCTTTTTGGAGCATATCTTGTACAGCGATGCTTTTTAGTCGCGGTTTCCACTCCGACCAGACAGGCTGCGTTCCGCATCTTTTCTGTTATGAACAGCCGGGGCATGAGCCTTCTTGCCACAGATATTATCAAGGCAGATATCATAGGCGCGATTCCTAAGGCGCAGCATGCGGATATGAATGAGAAATGGGAGGCATTGGAAGCGGAAGCCGGACGGGACGGTTTTAACGAGCTTTTCGGCCATATCCGTATGATAAAAAAGCGGGAAAAGGCACGGAAAGCGCTGCAGGATGAATTTTATGAATATGTTCTCCCGGATATTACTGCTAAAACGGCGGCCGATTTTATTGAAAACACATTAAGCCCCTACGCAGATGCCTTTCATGTGATTAAAAACAGCGCGTATGTTTCCGCATCCGGTGCAGATGCTGTCAACGATATACTCAGATGGCTGAACAGAATCGATAATTCGGACTGGATTGCGCCGGCCATGCAGTTTTATGTAAAATATAGGGATGATGCAGCGCTGATAAACCGGTTTTTAAGAAAACTGGAGCGGCTTGCGGCTTATATGAGGGCCGTGTCCATGGATGTCAGCCATAGAATTGAACGGTATGCAGACATATTAAACGATATGGAAACACATGCAGGCGGAGATTTTGGAAATGCGATTGAACTGACGAAAGAAGAGATTCAGGAATTTCTTGGCAGGCTCAGTTCGGATATGTTCAAAATGGTATCCAAGAAACGCAATTATCTGATTCTGAGGCTGGATTCCTTTGTTTCTGACGGAGCTGCCTCGTATGATTCCAAAATACTGACAATTGAGCATGTCCTTCCACAGACTGTGCCGAAAGGAAGCGGGTGGGAAGAAACATGGCCGGACGAAGAAGAGCGGAAGCAGTGGCTGCATAAAATAGGAAATCTGATTCCGCTGACAAAACGCCATAACTCACAGGCTCAGAACTATGAGTTTGACGTCAAGAAGGAAAAGTATTTTAAGGGAAAGGCAGGAACGACATCTTATGCGCTTGCTTCCCAGGTGCTCGGATATCAGGAATGGACACCGGATGTGGTGAAAGCAAGACAGAAAGAGCTGCTTGCTGTATATATAAAAAACTGGGAGCTTAAGGTATAGTCTGTTTTCACAAAACTCCATAAAACTCTATCAGACTCTTTATAACACAAAGGAAGTTTTCATCTGTATAAGGCGGCAGAAAGGAGCATGTATATGGCATTCCCGGCAAAAAAAGATTCCTTTACGTTTTCGGACTTTCTTACATGGGATACGGACAAACGTATCGAGATGATTCACGGCGAAATATTTATGATGGCTGCACCCGGCACAGCACATCAGCTTATCAGCGGCGAAATATTCCGGCAGCTCGCAAATTTTCTGGATGGCAGAAACTGCAGGGTAATTGCGGCGCCTTTTGATGTCCGGCTTTTCGAGAAAGACGGGGATTCACCAAAAGACGTGGACACTGTCGTTGAACCGGACATTTCTGTAATCTGCGACAGGAGCAGACTGGATACGTACGGATACAGGGGAGCGCCGGAACTGATAGTTGAAGTTCTCTCTCCATCCACACAGCGGCACGACCAGCTTGTGAAGCTCAGGCTGTACCAGCGGGCCGGAGTAAAGGAATACTGGATTGCTGACCCGGAAAATAAAACGGTCCGTGTCATGCTCCAGGATGGCAACGGCACACTCAGGATGCATGAGGCCTGTCAGCGGGAAGATGTGGCAAAGGTAACTGTGCTTGCCGGGTGCTTTATTGAATTGAACAAGGTGTTTTCTGAATAAAAGTTTTTAACATCATCAGAGGTTTGCAGATATGGGAAGAGAGAAAAATTTGAGTAAATTTATATGCCTGGTCCTGCGCCATAAACCGGAAGCAGCAGGCATTACACTTGACAGTCATGGATGGGCCGATGCGGACAGTTTAATCAGAGGAATCAGTCAGACGGGACGGACGATTGACAGGGATATGCTTGAAAAAATTGTACGCACAGATGAAAAACAGCGCTACAGTTTCAGTCCGGACGGAACCAGAATCCGCGCCAGCCAGGGGCACAGCATTCCAGTGGATGCGGGGCTGAAAGAAGCAGAACCGCCGGAATTTTTATATCACGGAACGTCGGAAAAGTCAGCTGCCAGCATTATGTCAGAAGGACTAAAACCAATGGGACGGCTGTATGTACATTTATCTAAAGATGCTGAAACAGCCCGCAGTGTGGGCAGACGGCATGGAAAACCTGTAGTGTTTCGCGTATCAGCCGGCCAAATGCAGCGGTGCAATATCCAGTTTTTTCTTTCCGAAAACGGCGTCTGGCTTTCCAGGCATGTGCCGGCAGAATTTTTAGAAAGACTTGATTTAGAAAAACCTGTTTTCGAAAAACTTGCATAAGAATGATTTTGCGGAGGTTTACGATGCTTTCTGTATTTTACGGTGATATGCCGCAAGCCATTTATAATACAGTCGTTTATTTTAAAAATACTTATACAGATGACTGGATTACAGATGAACTTTCAAAAAAGATGATTCAGGACGTTGACCGGTCACAGGTGCTCAGTCCGAGAATCATTGACAGCCCTGTTTTAGGCAGCATTTCTCCGCTGGAATTATCAGGCGGAGTCAAAACGCTGATTGAGATTTATAAAGTACCTGAAAAAATTTTCAATGCCTCAAACTGCGGGGATAACTGTGCAAAATGGATTTTAGAAATCGGAAAACTGCAGGATATTACAATTAATCTGCGGCATTTAATGGATTTTGGAGAGGGGACTTTTACGTTAAAAATTCTGAACACTGGACAGACGGTCCATACAATGCGTGAGCTGATACCGGCAGCCGGCATGATTGTCAGATAATACCGGCTGGAGGAAAATAATGAAAGGCAGCTCAATTATGTTTAGAAAGGTAAAGTAAATGAAGTTTATAGTACAAAGAGTATCCGAAGCGTCTGTAACCATTGATAACCAGGTGACCGGACAAATCGGCAAGGGATTTTTAGTCTTAATCGGCGTAAGCAGTTCTGACACAAAAGAAACTGCAGATAAAATGATTCGCAAAATGCTCGGACTGCGTATCTTTGAGGATGAAAACGGAAAAACAAATCTGTCTTTAGATTCCGTTAACGGCAGTCTGCTGTTAGTATCGCAGTTTACGCTGTATGCAGACTGCCGCAAAGGAAACCGTCCGTCTTTTATCAATGCCGGCACTCCGGAGCATGCAAATGAGCTTTATGAATATATTATCGAAAAATGCCGTATGGAAAATAAGCATGTGGAGACCGGGATATTTGGCGCCGACATGAAGGTTGCATTAATCAATGACGGGCCGTTTACAATTATTCTTGATTCAGAGCAATTATAACAGTCAGGTACCTGTATCTCCAGATAGCAGAATCCAGAAAATTTAAGAATCTGGCAGAAATCAATTTAATCTGGAATTTTCGGAAAATCAGGTATAACTGAAAAACCGTCCAACTATTCGTAAAAGTGTCCTTTTGCGAATAGTTGGAAATCAGAAACAAAACCGTGCATCCGGGTTTTATTCTTCTTTCTGCTTCTCCCAGATGCACGGCCTGTATATTTTTATGCATTTATCTGAATTTTCATATTCCGGTACCAGCTATGCTTTCTGGAAAATCTGCCATACCTGCCGCTGCTGCAAACGTTTTTTAATAATGCATAAGCTCTTTATACCTTAAAATCATATCAACGCAGCCGTCCACGCCAAGTTTTGCAGAATTCAGCGTCAGGTCATAAGCTCTGGAATTTCCCCATTTTTTATTGGAATAATAATTATAATAGCTGGAACGCTGTTTATCCTTTTTGTTAATCATGTCTTTTGCCTTGGATTCATTAACGCCGAATTCATTCATTGTATTCTTGATGCGGAATTCGATATCTGCATGAATAAACGTATTAATCGTGCGCGGGAAATCACTCAGCGCATAATCGGCGCAGCGGCCTACAATAATACAGGATTCTTCTTCGGCCAGCTTCTTTATCGTATCAAACTGTGCCAGGAAAATTTTGTGGTTTAGCGGCATATCCAGAAACGGCGCTGCCGTATATCCCGTAGCTGAATAAGTATCCATGACAAGCGAATATAAAAAGCTGCTGGTCGGTTTTTCGTCCTGTGAATGGAAAATTTCCTCACATAATCCGCTTTCTTTTGCTGCACGGCTTAACAGTTCTTTATCATAACATTTAATCCCCAGTTTTTCACTTAGTTTTAATCCAACGTCACGTCCGAGACTCTCGAATTCACGTCCGATTGTAATTACATAATTGCTCATAAATACCGCTCCCTTCTGATCATCCATTGATGCCTTCCTAATTAAAGGATATGATTATTATACTGCATTTTGGAGCGGATGTACAGAACGATTTCGAAAAGCATTTGATGCTTTACAGCCGCACAAACTTCGTTAAATATCCGCCGTTTATCCATACTTCTTTACCGCGAAATGCAAAACCATAAACCCGGATTCTGTCCCTGCTGCATTTTGATTCCAGAACAGATGCATATTTTTTATCAATTATCTGATGAATGGCGGAATCAGCTGTATCGGCCAGTGTATTTTCATCTTCCGGGTCAAATACCTTAAATTCAAAAATAATTCCGTCATCTTTGCAGCAGCAAGGCTCCATCAGGACATCATACCTTCCGAAACCGCTTTCTCTGTTAGAAGTAATGATATACTGTGCGGACAGGTCTACGATAAGCCCTAAAACAAATCCATGATAAAAGCGCTCTGGTTCTGTCTGTTCCGAAGGATGATTTCCCGTATCAAAAAAGCTGATAACGGCTGTCGTTATCCTGTTCATATATAGATTCATGCCTTTTAAGTCATTTGCTAAAAGCGCTTTGATAAAATTGTTATAGCCGTATCTTTTGTTAGAAAACCAGCTGCTTATCATTTTCCGGAATGCCAGATGAATTTCTCTGTTTGTCAGGGCCAGTTTATACTCTGCTTCCCATACATGCGCAGAATCATTGTCCGTCATGCATTCTGTTATTTTCAAATAACCGCTGGCAAGAAGGTAATTCTTTAAATTTCAGAAAATTTATGACTGACCATGGATTATAAATATGACAGCAGGCGCCAAAACAGAAGCCGTCATACCAGCGTTTTACATCGGTCATCCGCTCCTGCATGCCAAATTCTTTCAGAAGATTAAAAGTTTCATCCTCTGTAAATCCAAAAGAAGTTTCATATAATCTGGATGCGGATGTAATTACGGCAAGATTATTTAAATCAGAAAAAATAGATTCCCTGCTGATTCTTGTAATTCCTGTCATGATGCCGCGTTCCAGAAAAGGATTTGTTTTAAAAGAGGCATTCATCAGCTTGCGCATAAAGGTGGTCAGTTCCTTCCAGCATCCTTTTGCATAAGCTTCCTGCATGGGCGTATCGTATTCGTCCAGCAGAATTAAGACTCTTTTTCTATAAAAATCATATAAGTATTCTGAAAGCTGGTTTAAGGATGCACAGATATCACTGACTGCAGCGTTTCCATTTATAATTTTGTAGAACTGTTCCCGGTCTGCCTGTAAAAAGCAGTTATCTTCCATAATCGAGATATGTCTCCGGTATTCCCTGGCAATAATCCTACAGATACTGTCATAGGCTTCTTCATAAGTATCTGGTTTCACATTTGCAAAGCTTAGAAAAATAACCGGATAAGTCCCCTGCAGTTTCCTGTATTTTTCTTCTTTCCAGATACTTAGGTTTTGGAATAAATCGCTTCGCTGCGCATAATTCATGGAAAAAAAGCAGTAAAGCATATGCATTCCAAGTGTTTTTCCAAAACGCCTGGGCCTGGTTATGAGGGTAACGGTATCTCCGTTCTCCCACCATTCTTTGATGAAATCTGTTTTGTCTACATACAGGTAATTGTTTTCAATGATTTTGCTGAAATCCTGTTCTCCGATTGCTGCTGTTCTTGCCATGCCGGTATCCTGCTTTCTGAAAATGCTGAATCTGATGCGTTCTGCTGCTTTTCTTATACTCTACTAAATCCTTTTCAGGCTGTCAAGGCTGGTCTGGCAGTTTTTATCTTTATCTTCCAAAACCGGATGTTACAGAATCATTTAGGTTCCTCTTGGCTGTTACATGCAAAAATCAATGGGAGTTTTGCATGCTGGAAAAGCGCAGAAACCTGTCAGAACCGCTATGATGTTACGGAAGGAAGATGTAATCCTTTGATTGATGTCTATGGTAAATTTACGTATGACTGTTATTATCCCGCACCATGATTTTCCCCCCCCCCCGGGCGGCATGCGCAAAGAAGAAGTTTGTTTCTGCAGTCTGTTCCGTGATTTCTTCTATGCCTGTGAGTATTCCATTCCGTATGGTCTGGCAGGCATATCCGAGTTTTTTCATAAAACCGATGACTTCATTTGGATGATAACCGAATCTTTTTGCATGTTTGCGCAGCAGCTCGCAGTATACGAGCGGCCTGTGTGTCTGCAGCGTATGTACGGCTCCTTCCAGCACGAATTTTTCATTTCCTTCTGTATCGATTTTGATAAATCCTATATCCTGCAAGGTATGCGCTGCGGCGAAATGGTCCACGGTATCAACGCTGCAGGATATCTTTTCCAGTTTTTGGGCGCCTGTATATTCTCCCATTGGGCTGCTTTCTTTTAAATAAAATGCATCGTCCACCGGACGCAGGGAAGCTGCTTCGCTGGCTGCCGGCAGATAGAAATCAAATATCCCGGCTTTATCGGACAGTCCTGTATTATGGATGATGTATCTGGCTGTATCCGCATGATTCAGCGCTGCCGTATCAGCCAGTTTTTGAAACGTTGATGGAAGGGGCTCAAAAACATGATAGGTAAGATGACTGTTTTGCTGGTATAATTCCAGGCTGAACAGCCCGGCATTTGCCCCGATATCAAGAACTGTCTGGCAGGGATTTTTCAAAAGATACTGGTTTACGTATGCCATATCTTCTTTTTCCGGGTCCTCTCCCATTAACAGCTCTGCTTCAGCGCGGCAGACAGACTGTGAAAAATCAAAGTAGAGCTTTACGCCGTTTCTTTTTTCAAGTATGCAGCCATTTTCAGATATCGTAATGGACTGACAGTCTTTATTTTCCTGTATCAGACTCTGTATCTGCGGAAGGATGCATGTATAATTTTCACGCATCAGCATCCAGTAAATTTTCTTATCAATTTTTCCCTGGCACCACAGTTTTTGCATTTCCAGCATCTTCATTTAAGTTCTCCTTTCAGTCAGCCTGACATCAGAACTGTTTTACCGTCCGGTAAAATACTGATAAACTCTTGAAAAACCTGTCTGAACATCATATTCAGGGTTCCACCCAAGTGCTCTCAGCTTCTGTTCCGAAGGCTTGTTTTCTTTATTTAAATCGTTATCCAGATATGTATCCAGACTGCTCCTCTCCTGATAGCGAACATGCAGCTTTTGTTTCGGAATGGATGCAATAATCTGTGCCAGCTCCAGTATCGACAAAAACTGGCCTGTATTCGTGACATTATAGGCTTCCCCGTGTTTTCCACGCAAAAGCAGGAGCAGGAATGCTGCTGTGGCATCTGCTGCATAACAGAATGGTCTTCGCGTGCGGCCGTCGCTGTGCAGGATTAGGTCAGTCCCGTTTACCGCACATTTCATCAAAGCCGAAAATATCCTTGGGTCATTCGCTAAATCCATACCGGGTCCATATGTATGCCCGATTCTTGCTATAACCGTTTTTACACCGTATTCCCTGTAAAATGCAGCACACAGAGTCTCTCCCATCCGTTTGCTCTCTCCGTAGCAGCTGTGCAGGTCCAGGGGATTTAAAATGCCCATGGTATTTTCGTCTATGCAGCCGGCCTCCCGGACTTTTCCGTATATATCACCTGTGCTGAAAAATAGAAAAGAACGCGCCTTCTGCCCTTTTGCATATCTTAAAAGATTCCAGGTTCCGATTACATTCGGTTCTATGACCTCTGCCGGGTATCTGGCATAATACTGCGGACTTGCAAGACTTGCCGCATGGACGATATAATCCGCATGAGGAACATCACATGGAAGTTCCAGGCTGATATCCGCCGTAAGGAAACAGAATCCATCCATATCAAAAAAATCACGAAACCGTTCTTTTGCTTTCGCCAGACTTCTTCCCTGTGCGCAGACAGAAACGCAGATGCCCTTTTCCAGCCTTAAATACATCAGAAAATAGACCAGATACGATGCCAGCATTCCATATGACCCGGTTACAAGAACTGTTTTTTGATCCAGTTCTTCCCATGCATAGCGTCTGGCATATATATGCTCCATATCTCCCCGGATAATGTCATTTTTAAAAATAATACTGTCCTTTTTCATTATTTTACCCAAATAAATTTACAATCTGATTTTTCAGCCCCATTTTTGCGGATTCCTGTTTCATTGCTTCCAGTGCATACTTCACACCTTTGAATCAGTTCTATCCAGTTTCCTTCCGGATCCCTGCAAAAACAGCACAGGCTGACGCCGCGCATTCGGACAATTTCTGTTTCCTGTGTTCCCTGTTCGCGTATAATGCTGCAGACGGTCTGCTGCATGTTATCAATTCCAAACGCCGTATGTCCAGTTCCGGGTGCCGATATCGGATTACCCCCCCCCGGAGGTTTTTCAGGCAGTCCGTCTTGAAATCAGTATCTTTTGACAGAATTTTTACAAGCTCTAACATATCACCCTGACCGTTTTTCTTTCCATAAGGAGTTACCAGCTTCGTAGTCAGTATTCTGGCATTTCGGATTCCAAGCAGCTCATCGAACAGCACGCTGCTGTCCGGCTCCATGCTGCAGACTGGAATCATCTGAAATACAGACGTATAAAAAGCTTCCAGCTTCTGTATATCATTTACATAAAACCCGATGTGACGAATTGCCGTCATGGCAGCTTCCTCCCGTTTCTTTTATTTCAGAGACATTCCGCCATCAACAGGAATCACCGCTCCTGTGATGTACCCGGCGTCCTCAGATGCAAGAAATTTCACCACTCCTGCAATATCCTCCGGCCTGGCGGTATGTCCCATTGGTATGCTGTCTTTAAACCTTGAAAAATCCTGATTTTCGTATATTCCGGTTTCGATAATTCCAGGGCAGATAACATTCACACGCACGCTCCCTGCATAATTCAGAGCGCAGAGCCTGGAAAATTTGATTAGAGCGGCCTTAGAAGCCCCATACATATAATTTTTTCTGCCGCTGGTAAAGGAGTCCAGCCCGCTGACCGATGCATTATTAATGATGCAGCCCTTCCGTTTCGCCAGTGTGCCAATAAAGCATTTAGTCATATACATGGCTCCATCCGTATTTGTCTGGAAGGAACGTTTCCATTCTTCAATGTCCATGTCTTCCAGGCTGTCTGTCCGAAAGATGCCTGCATTGTTAAACAGTACATCAATGCCCGGATAGTGTTCGGATACGGCTGTTTTCAGTTTCTTAACGCTGTCATAATCAGAAACGTCGCAGTCATAATAACGGTAACTGCCGTTTCCCTTTTGCTTCATACGGGAAATGACAGTCAGTGCACGTTCTTTGTTCCTTGCAGCAAGCACGACATCGGCGCCTTCTTCTGCGAAAGCGATGGCACAGGCAGCTCCGATGCCGGATGCAGCGCCTGTGATTAATACGGTTTTTCCATGAAATCTCATATTGATGTTTTTACCGCCTTTTCTTTTAAAATTTTTCTAATATCATTCTTCTGCCAGCGGAATATACATATTTTCCCGCAGCTCTTCCCTCGGAAGAAACGGCGCCATATCCTCTAACGGCGGCGAAACAATCGTGCCGTCCGGCAGTTTCTTTGCAGACAGCTTTGGCTCAAATTCCTGTTCCTTCGAGCAGATAACCTCGCACAGGCAGCAGCCCTGCTGAGAAAGCACTTCCCCGATAACCCGGGAAAGCGATTCATTTGAGCGGATGACAAAATACGGCATCCGGTATGCTTCTGCAATTTTTTCAAGCTGCGGGAATTCCAGATCCCCGCTTTCCGGCCCGACTCCAGCCAGCCGGCCAGAGAACATGCGTTTCTGGGTCTGGCGTATCTGATGGTAGCCGCCGTTGTTTATAACAAACAGCTTAATAGGAAGGCGGTTTGTTACAACAGTCTGCAGCTCCTGAATATTCATCTGCAGGCTGCCGTCTCCCTCAATGCAGATAACATCCCTGCGGCCCGTTCCCAGGCAGGCGCCGATGGCTGCCGCAATCCCATACCCCATGGAAGACATTCCGCAGTTTAAGATAAAACGCTGGTCTTTTCCGATTACATACGACTGGCTTCCGACAACGCTTGCAGAACCGTTTGACGCTACGGTGACGCTCCCATTCCCGGCCATCCTGCTCAGTACATCAAAAAAAGCATACACATTAGTCTCTTTCTGCCAGCTGCGATGTTTTTCCGTAACAACCGGATAACGCTCCTTCCAGACCCGGCACTGAACGGCCCATGGCTCAAAGGCAGTCCCGATGCCCGGCGGAAGTTTTGATAAAAGCATGCGCATAAAGTCCGAAGCATCGGCGCAAACGGGAAGGTCCGCGCGCATGGTCGGCTTTTTTAGTTCTTCCGGGTCGATGTCTGCGACGACAGTGTACGCGCCGCGCACCCATGTCCTTACGTCATATCCTGTCTGGTAAATATTCAGCCTGGTGCCGATGCACAAAAGCAAGTCGCTGTTTTGTACGGCAAAATTTCCGGCCCGGCTGCCCATCGTTCCTCCGCGTCCGGCATAAAGCGGATGCTCTGTTTCAATTAAGTCAATGCTGTCCCAGCAGGTTACAACAGGAATTCCGGCTGCCTCTGAAAACTGGTGCAGCAGCTGTTTTCCGCCGGAAAGACGGATGCCGTTTCCTGCATAGATAACAGGACGCTGTGCGGATTTCAGGCGTGATATGATTTTCTCTGCTGTATGCGCTGAAAGCTTATCCGGTATATTTTCCCGGCTGGATTCTGATTTTTGTACTGCCAGCCCTGGCAGCTTATCCGGTATGATTTCCTGTCCGGACTGCTGGTTTTGTACTGCCGGCTCTGGCAATTTATCCGGCATATTTTCCTGACTGTTTTCTGATTTCAATGACGGCAGCAGAAAATCAGCTGTCATGGTTTCAGATTCCGGCCAAAATCCGTACAGCGATTCTGTCTCGATGTATGCGCCCTGAATGTCCAGCGGAATATCCAGCCATGCCGGCCCCGGTCTTTTGTTTTTTGCCAGGTAAAACGCTTTTTCCAGACAGCAGCGTATCTGGGCGGGGCTTGTCAGCATAACGGCATATTTTGTCATGCTGGAAAGTGCGGTTACAATCGGGAATTCCTGATTGCCCAGTGTGCGCAGGTTCAGCCCGCTCTGCTGTATGGTCAGCTCCAGCTTTACCTGCCCGGAAAATACAAGCATCGGTATCGAATCCTGATAAGCGCCCGCAACACCGTTTAAGGCATTCAGGGCTCCGGGTCCGCTGGTGACACAGACGGCCGCCATGCGGTTATGGATGCGTGCATACCCTTCCGCTGCCATGGCCGAAGCCTGTTCATGGTGGTTATAAATGCATTCCAGTTTTTTATGGCGGTCAAACGAATCATTTAAGTGCATGGCTCCCCCGCCGGTTACAGTAAATATGGTACGGATTCCGTTTTCAGCCAGAAAATCAGCGATATAGTCAGATACTTTTTTTCTCATACATACGTCTTCCTGTCAGGTGAATTTAATGTTTCCAGAAGATATTCCACAGCCTGTGCCGCTTCTTCCAGTAAGATGCCAGGCGTAACCTGTAAGGATATCTGCACAGCAGGCTTTTCTGAAGCAGTTTCTTTTTCAGCTTCCGTTAAGAGGACGGCTGTGATTTCATTTCCGGTCTGCTTTTTGTCTTTTTTCATGGCATCTGTTACCTGCTTTATGAAACCAGAATCACCGCTGCTTTTGTTCAGAGCATCGATTGCATCCTCTGGAATTATCTGCAGCAGCAGAGCTTCCATACGCCCTGCAAGCTCTGTCGAAAGGCAGCTGCGCAAGACGGAAATCCTATTTGCGGCAATCGTTCCCATAGCGACTGCCGTACCGTGCGGCACTGCATACCGGCTGGCTGTTTCCAGCGCATGGCCGAAGGTATGTGCAAAATTCAGCCGGATGCGCACGCCGCGGTCAAATTCATCTGCCTCAATAAAAGGCTTTTTAAATTCCAGGGAACGCATAAGAAATTCCCGTACTGCGTCTTCTTCCCGGCAAAGCAGCCGGCTTATATTCTGCTCCAGCAGCCGCATGCCCGTTTCCCCGCTCATCAGGTTAAATTTCACAACTTCTCCGAGGCCGCTGTAAAAATCACTGTCTGTAAGGGTCTGGAAAAACCGCGGACATATAAAAATTTTATCCGGCGCATAAAAGGTACCGAGCAGGTTCTTGTACGGCCCGTAATTGAGCGAAGTCTTGCCGCCAATGCAGCTGTCACAGGCTGCCAGAAGCGTGGTCGGCACAAAGATCCAGTGCACGCCGCGGTACAGGATATTTGCGGCAAATCCGGTAATATCCTGTGTAATGCCTCCTCCAAAGGAAACAAGCCATGCATTGCGTTTCGCAGGAATCTCTGTCATCCTTTCACAGATGGAAAGCGCTGTGGCAGCCGTTTTTGTTTCTTCAGCGGCATCCAGCAAAAAGAGCCTGTGTTCTGGAATTCCCTCAAACAGTATTTCACGATACAGGCGGTATACGCTGCGGTCAATGACAAAAAAAGCATGCTCCAGCCCTGACAGCTGCCGGAGCTTGTGCATGTCCGGGCAGATTTCCGCTTCGTAACGCTTGCTGCAGGACCGGATTGTGACCCGGTATTCTGAGTCCTGCACAGCCGGGCAGATTTCCGCTTCTGACTGCCTGTGGCAATCTGGACTGCTATTAGTCCGGCCTTCAGACTCTGGCTGGCATTGTTTCTTTATCTGCTCTGCTTTTGCAGCTTTATTGTATGGAACCGCTGTCTCAGAGTTATGACAGCATTCAGAATAAAATCTCATAGGTTTTGTTCTCCTGTTTTGGCATTTTTATGTTTTTCAGAATGCAGCCAGAAGGCTGTTTTCCTCATCTTCATAATGCGAATAGGTTACAAACGAAATCTCCATATCCGAAAATGTCCCGTGCAGCGCATCCCGGACATGCTGGTTTAACCGGGCTGCACTGTCCTTTAAGAAGTCATACTCCATATCCGGGTTCAGGTAATTATCTTCTTTTGCAGAATAGCCGTCAAACCCGGCAAGCGCGGCTTTGTACACGCCGCACCGGCGCAGTACCTTTAAAAGCATCAGCAGGGAATTGTCCGCAATCCGTTCGCCGTGTTCTAAAAGCGGTGCCCGGTTTACAGTTAAAGTGCGGATTCCATCCAGGCACTGCACGGTACTTGTTTCGATAACAGTCACATTTTCTGCTGCTTTTTGCAGGCTTGCAGACATCTGGCGCAGGCGCCGCCTGTTTGTGGCAAATACATACTGTACAGAAATGTTTTCCGGCAGATAATTGATGCTGATGATTTTGGGATGCTTTTCCTGGATAAATGCAAGCACATTTTCTTCCTGCAGACGGATATTCCGGCCTGGCCCGATAATCAGGATTTCCTGACCTTTAAGTTCGTTCCAAAGGACTTTCAGGGTATTTCTTTCTGGACTTTCTTTTAAAAATGCTTCATAACAGCATGCAGAAGCTTCCTTATTGTATAACAGCTTTTGCTCCTTCGGCTCGATGGCAGCCAGCACCCTGTCCAGCCCTGATACGGAAAGATTACCGGTCTTCCGATAGTCTGTTACATATCCCGGATGACAGGAATTTTTTGCAGAGAGATAAAAAGGCATCTGGTAGCCCCAGGGACTTTTCGCATAAAAATCCAAAATGCTTTCTTCAATGGATTCCAGCATCGGCCCGATTCGGTAGCTTTTGCCGAACGCTTCATTTAAGTACATGGCAGCCAGCTCCAGCGGGGCATTTCCCGCACTTTTGCCCATGCCGTACAGCGTGGCGTCCAAAAGCAGGCTGTGCCGGTGTCCGGCTTCCAGAAAAGCAATGCAGTTTGCAAAAGCCAGCTGCAGGTTATTGTGCGCATGAAATCCAATCCGCACCCCGTCTGTAACATGCTCATCCAGAATCCGGTCAATGTGCAGCAGCCTTGCAGGGGTTAAAAGCCCGTAAGTATCTACAATGGAAACGGCAAACGGTTTTACCTCATTGACCAGGCGGACAAGCCGCAGCAGTGATTCATCTGTATAGGACGTAACCGACACAAGCTGTGCACAGACACGGTAGCCGAGTGCCTTTACCCGTGCGCAGAAGTCCATGGCTTCCTGCATCAGATGCTCCTTAAATATGACACGGATGGTGTCCAGAAAACTGTTTTCAGCCAGCTCCAGGTTCTTTATGCCGCATGTTCCATAATCGATCATGCCGGCCAGCATGGGCGGGCGCTTGCGGGATAACTCCCAGATACGGCGGACAGCGGCCGTGTCCGGGAAAATGCTGCGGTTATAATCAGCCGGACGCCTGTCGTCTAAAAAACCAAGCTCAATGGCATCCACGCCTGCATCGCAGAGCCGCCCGTAAATCTGCATCAGGTTATCCTGCCCGAATTCCCAGTCATTGACATAGCCGCCATCACGCAGCGTACAGTCCAGCAGTATAATATCCGGCATTTCTTCTCTCCTTTTTCTTGGGATATTTTGTATTTTTTGTGTCCCTGCCTGTAAGAATATGCAGCATGCAGGCTGAATCTGATGTCCCGCATTTCTGCTGCACAGCAGAAATATTTTATAAATTAATTCTCAGCTGCATCTAGAATGACAGAAGCCATATAGTCTGTCATTTCATCCGTCATGCCCGGGTATACCCCGACCCAGAAAGAATGATTCATAACATTATCGGTCACATCAAGACTCCCGGATATGCGGTAACTGTCTGTTCCGCGAATCTGGTCAAATGCCGGATGCCTGGTCAGGTTCCCGGCAAACAGCAGCCGGGTCTGGATATTGTGTGCTTCCAGATATGCCGTCATTCTGTTTCTGGAAAGCCCGCTGCCTTCCCTGACAGAAATAAGAAATCCAAACCACGAAGGGCAGCTGTTTACGGCCGGCTCCGGCAGTACAAGCCGGTCAGCAGCCGGTTCCAGTGCGCGGCGCAGCCGTTCCCAATTATGCTTGCGCTGTCTGATAAATGCCGGGACTTTTTTCAGCTGTTCGATGCCAATGGCAGCCTGCAGGTCTGTGGCTTTCAGGTTGTAGCCGAAGTGGCTGTAGGTATATTTATGGTCATAACCAAAAGGCAGCTCTCCGCACTGCCTGTCAAAACGATGCCCGCAGATGCCGTCCTGACCGGACGGACAGATACAGTCACGACCCCAGTCACGGTAAGAAAGCAGCAAGCGGTGCAGCAGCGGATTGTCTGTATAGACGCAGCCGCCCTCCCCCATGGTCATATGGTGCGGCGGATAAAAGCTGCTTGTCCCGATATCGCCCCAGGTTCCCGTGTATTTCGTATTACCGTCTATGGTGTACTGCGAGCCGAGCGCATCACAGTTGTCTTCAATCAGCCACAGCTTATGCCTGTCACAGAACTGCCTGACAGCCTTTAAGTCAAACGGATTGCCTAGCGTATGCGCAGCCATCACAGCTTTTGTTTTGGGTGTGCAGGCTGCTTCCAGCTTTGATACATCCATATTGTACTGCGGAATGGTGATATCGATAAATACCGGGACAGCACCGTACTGAATGACGGGTGCTGCGGTTGTCGGAAATCCACAGGCTGTGGTAATCACCTCATCTCCCCGCTTAATCTGCCTCTCTCCCAGTTCCGGCGCGGTCAGAACGGAAAAAGCCAGCAGATTTGCGCTGGAGCCGCTGTTAACAAGATGCGCATGGGAAACGCCCATAAAGGCGGCAAATTCCCGCTCGAACTGCCCGCTGAAGCGTCCCTGGGTCAGCCAGAAATCCAGCATGGCATCCGTCAGACTGAGCATCTCTTTTTCGTCGTAGACACGGGATGCATAGGCGATTCTGTCACCGGTACAAAACGGGCTGCTGTTTTTCTTAAAATTGTAATAGTAGTCTGCAACAAGGGATTTTATGTGCTCCCTTGCTTCTGATTCATTTTTCCAGTCTGGCATTTGATTCCTGTCTCCATTTTTAGTTTTATCTGATATTTCTATAAAAAGAAAAAGGCCTCCCGGCCTTATGCTGTTAATGCTGCGTATTCCATTTTATCCAGGGCGCATTGCCCTGTTCAATCATCCGGTTTAACATATCCCGTTCCAGCACCGTGTCCATGCACTGCCAGAATCCTTTATGCGGGTACGACATCAGCTGTTCGTTTTCTGCCAGCCGTGCCAGAGGCCCGCGTTCCAAAATCGTTTCATCACCTTCGGTTAAATAATCGAAGATTTCCGGTTCAAATACCATATACCCGGCATTTATCGGAGTTCCGTCTTTCCGGCTTTTTTCGCGGAATGATTTCACTGCGTAATCCGGCCCGATATCCAGCACTCCTTTCTGCTGCTCCTGCATAACGGCTGTCATCGTGGCGGTTTTTCCATGGCTGAAGTGAAATTTTACCAGCTTTTGGATATCCACATCACAGACGCCGTCGCCATAGGTCATCAGAAACGGCTCGTTTCCGATATATTTCTGCACCCGCTTAATCCGTCCTCCGGTCATCGTATGCAGTCCGGTATCGACCACCGTTACTTCCCATGGCTCACAATGCTGGTTATGGACAGTCATTTCATCCCTGCCGTTTTTGAAATTGAAGGTGATGTCTGAGTTATGAATAAAATAGTCCGCAAACCATTCTTTAATAACATACTGTTTGTATCCGGCACAGATGATAAAGTCATGAAATCCATAATAGCTGTACTGCTTCATGATGTGCCACAGGATTGGTTTGCCACCGATTTCTACCATCGGTTTCGGGCGGTATTCGGATTCCTCTGAAATGCGGGAGCCAAAGCCTCCGGCTAAAAGAACTGTTTTCATCACGGTTTTCCTTTCGTGCAGATGCTGGCGCATCAGCTGTATTTTTGTGCAAAAGAAAAAGGCCCTGCGGCCTTGCTGTACAAAGAACTGGCTAAGCTGAATCTGTTTGGAACGTACTGATTCAGCTGCAGCAAAAAGTACACGGAAAGACACTGCTCTGCCTGAGTGTACTTTTTGCAGTTTTTCTGAATTGGAATCGTTTGCATTACCAGTATTCGGTCATGAGTCTGTCCGCATCTTCCTTTGGAATGCTGAATTTTTCCATGACTCTTAAAAGGGTATCTCTGCGGGAAGCCCCGTAGTATTTTCCGTCTTCTATAGTCGTTATGACGGCTGCTTCCCGCCTTTCATTTCTAAGCTGCATATCCCAGACTTCTTCCTGGCTGAATAAAGTAATCATGATGTCCACAACCTCGCTTTCCCTGCCCTGCAGAAACTGTCTGAGCACATTCCGGTCCTTGCAGATACGGATGGCTTCCCTCACAGCCTCTGCTGTAAGGCCGTACTTTCTGACCTGACTGTCAAATATTTTTGTAAATGCAACATACTGGCTGATGATGTCCCCATCTTTCCCGTCATAAATCATGTTTACCCGGATATCAAGGCAGCAGTCCCCGCCCGGGAAGAAGCTTTCTGCAAATGACAGGAACCGGGGCCTTGCTTTTCGGCTCCCGGTGTAAATAACGTAAAGCTCCGGCTGGGGAAGCTGCACTTTCCGGCTGCCGTATATGTTCTGTCCGGTCCTTATGATGTAATCCTGATAGGATTTTGCAAGGTACATAAGCACACGGACAAGAATATTTTCTGTCCATGTGGACTGGGCTTCTATCAGGAAGATAATCCGGTCCTTCAGCTGGAAGCCGATGTCGTTGTAAATGCCGCCGGCCATGATGTTTCCCAGCGTGATAATGGATAAATCGTCTGCTCCGGTCACAGTATCTTCCGGGTGCAGTGCCTGATAAAACTGGAGAAGGTATTTCTTATCCCGAAACAGCCTGGTGAAAACCGTGTCCTTGGCGCAGCGGTCTGGTTTTGATTTTTGTACCTACATGTACTGTGTGCCCTCCATGAAATGGTGCTTATCGAAATCTGTTTCTAAAAATCACTCTTTTTATTTTAATTATACAGTGAAATGCAGTTCATTACAACAAAATTTTTATATCATACAATCAAAAATATTTTATATAACAGCAGACCATCCAGTTGAAATGCCACTTCATCTGTTCTTATTTCTGACTGCTGTCAGCACCATTTTAATTTTAAATACAATCCAGTAAAATGATTCATTTCTGGTCAGTATAGAAAGCAATGTGCATACAAAAATACCTGCGGAAGTTTCTGTTACAAATAATGTGAAAGCCGCAAGCGGAAGTTTTGAAACTTGCAAAATTGCTGCAGCGATACATATGGAAATAAAGAACGCTGGAAGCAGGTCAGCTACCTGTTCACGGATTTTATAATGGAGATTTCTGCAAATCCATCTGCATACCAGCAGACTTGAAAGTATATTGACTGCAATACTTCCCAGTGCAATTGCCATAATTCCGTTTCGGGCAAGAAGCAGCAGAATTATAATATGAAAACCAGACCGGATCATTGTAATCATAAAATAATCCTTTCCATATCCAAGAGCCATGACAGCTTCCTGTCCCGCTATTTGTATCACCCATGTTGCATAGCAGATGCACGATATCTGCAAATATGGCACACATGGAAGCCACTTTTCCGTCAGTATTATCCGAATAAGCGGCTCTGCTGTGCTGGCAAGCCCCGTCAGCATGATAAATGTAAGAAAACTTCCCCGTTTCACTACATTCCGAATCAAAAGCTTTACCCGTTCAGGATGTTCCTGTTCTCTGGAATAAGCTGCAAATAAAACGGTATGCATTGTTCCGCTGATGCTGCTGATAAATGTTTGCGGATATAAATCACCACGATTATAATATGCAAGCTGCTCGTCACTATAATACATTCCAACAACAAGTGTTCGAAGCTGTCCGCTAACGCTGTCTAACAGACCGGCCAGCAGAATTATGTTTCCAAATCCGAGCATTTTTTTTGCTCTATCCCATGAAAATGCCAGTTTCGGTTTCCAATTTACACATATCGAAAGGAAAAGAACCTGCATGGCAGACATCACAATCTGCTGTGCTGCAAGCGCCCATACCCCGGCTCCTAAATATGCCAGGCCTGTGCCTGCAGCACCTGAACATACTGTAGAAGCGAGCGATGCAAGGGCACTGGCCCGAAAATTCATGCATCTGGAAATATATGCCTGCTGTATTGACAAATATGCCGAAAACAGAAGCTTCACTCCCAGAACCCGGAGAACACCCGGAAGATACTCATCATGTAAAAAAAGTCCGATTGCTGGCGCTGAAATAAAAAGTGTAACATACAGCACGGAGGATAGTGCCATATTCAAGTAAAACATAGATGAAAAATCCAAATCATCAGCATCTTTTTTTTGAATCAGTGCGCTGCCAAGCCCGGTACTGACAAACACATCTGCAATTGAAATAAAAACCGTTACTTTTGCAATTATGCCATACTGTTCCGGCATCAGCAGTCTGGCAAGGATAATAGAAACAAGAAATGATACCAGCTGTGATGCGATTCTTTCTGTAAATTTCCATGCCATGCTGAAAAAAACATTATTCATTTTTGCATTTCCACCTTAACCATGCTGCATACGGGACGATTGTTAATCCGAAAAAGTAATAGGAAATATTGTAAGCAAAACAAACAATTCTGCATTTCCAGCCCAGACCGGCATAAAAACTTTTGTCCATTCTCATACAGCCTCGAATAGATGAGTCCCTGTTTCTGCTGTAATTAATCGCCAGTGCCTTGTATGCTGAAAGGATATATCGGTAAAGATATTTTTTATTTTCAACTATTTTTCTTTTATAATAATTGTCTTGCATCAGGAATCTTATCAGCTGAAGTTCCATAACGCCAGACATCTGAGAAGACGACTGTTTTTTATGTACGCGATAATTAAGCAGACGGTCAGAGATGACCCGGATTTTTCCGCCGTTTCGTTCGGTTTGAAGAATCAGATACTGATCTGATGCCGGACCGGCTTATATAATGTTAAGATAATTACTCATATTCCTGTAAAAATTTGTCTGATACATGCTGGCAGGGAACCAGATAACAGCCATGTTTCTGTCTTTTTTTAAAAAGGATTTCAAATAGGTATCATGTAAATATATACCGGAATTATTCAGCTGTTTTTTCAAAACAGTTCCAGATTCATCAATAATATTTGCAGAAGGACTTAATAACTGAACACCGCTTTGTTTCATAAGCGGCAGCATAACAGATAAATAATTTTTTTCTACAATATCATCATCATGAAAAACAACAATATATCTGGTAACACAAATAGAAAATGCAAAAACAGAATTTGGCTCTTCAAGCCTGCTTTCCCGCTGAATAAAAAACAAACGTTCATCTTTATAAGAATGAACAAGTTCAGCTGTTCCATCATTCGAAAAATTATCAAGTATCAAAAAACAAAATTCCTTATAATCCTGATTCAAAATACTTTCTATGGCATACCGAATATACTTTTTCCGATTGCTGGATGTCAGAAAAACTGTAATAAGATGATTTCTGGCCCTGGCTGTTTCCTGATATTTTTTTATATTATTTTCTAATTTTATATTTGACATGCTATTCACTTTCTTTTCTATTACGATTTCTGTCGGATTCGGTTCATTCTTCTTCCCTAACGATATAATTCCCATTAGAGCAAAAAATGAAACCAGGCTTATTATGCTTCCGGCAATGGATGAAAGCGAGAGAGGTATAGTAGAAAAAAGACCACTTTGTTTCTCCTTTTTTTCTTTGAATGTTTTCATATTCTATCCATAGTTTTCCTTAATCATTAATTTTCTGTCTGTAACAACTCTTGAATCTGGCGGTATATAGCCTGTTATCACACATCCTGCACCTATGACGCTCCCAGCTCCAATATGTGCACCTTTTAAAATAATACAGCCGGCGCCTATCCAGCAATTTTTTTCTATCACAATTTCTTTTGTTATGTAATTATCTTTTACTGCCTGGCCGTGTTTATATAAATGGTCGTGGTCATAAATTTTTATATCAGGCCCCAAAATACAGTTATCGCCTACCGATACTGCTTTCAGACATGTTACAATGCAGTTTCGGTTTAAGAAAACATTTTTCCCTATTTTCATTACCCCCCTTTTGCATTCCAGCACAGTTCCTTTTCTGATAGAAAAATCCTTTGCAATTTCTATACGGCTTATGTTATCAACCGAAATTGTGTCCAGGCAGAAAACTCCGTGCGGGAGAAAACGGCAATGAATATTTTTATTTAATGCCATGGAAAAAAAGACGAAATATGTTTTTATTTTATTGAATATTCTGATTATCATGGAGTATCCTTTTTAATTTAACAGCATATTGTTCGATTCCAAAATCTTTTTTTATCTGGTTATGTATCAATTCAGATAATCCTGAAAATTTTTCTTTCATTTCTATACAACTCTGAACGATTTTAGCAGGAGACAGATCCCTCATTATTTGTACAAAATCATAATTTCGCAGTTCGTCCAGAATAGCGAAGGATGAACCGACAATTGGTATTCCTGCTGATAAAGCTTCCAGTGAAGCCATTGAAAAACCTTCATATCTGCTTGGAAAATATAACACATCACATGAATTATAAAAATCATTCATTTTCATTGCATTGAGACCTGAACTTATATATGTATTTGCATTTCCTTCAAATTCTTTTGTATGATAATTATTGTTACAGGCAATCCATAATTCTGCTGCATCTGTTTCTGTTAAATATCTCGAAAGAGCGATTAAAGAATCCATGCCTTTTCGGCTGCTGAGTGTGCCGGAAAAAGCAATTCTAAGTTTTCTATGCTGTTTAAATAATTGTTTCGGGAAAAAAACATCTGAATCCACTGCGTTATTCAGCACAAGAGTTTTTTCAGCAAGTATTTTGTAAAACTGAATCAGTTCTCTGCGGCAGTTTTCACTTACGGCAATTACTGTGCCTGCCCGCTTTGCAGCTGTTTTTTCCATCCAGCTTATATATTTCGAACCCAGAGAACGATCTTGTGGTACCTGTGTAATAGCTCCCTGTGTGGTTCCATGAAAAAACACAAAATCCGAATCATTCAAAAAGCCCTGCCATCCATGTGCTATGGTAATATTGTCTTTGTTTAAAAATTTTAATCGAATAGAGAACAGAATCGGATATAAGATAAAATTCCATCGTCCAATATTTTTTCTCATTTTCATTTCTGTCATATTGTAGTTATTCTGTAAAACAATCCTTATATAGTATACGACCTTCTCTAAACCTCCTACTGAATTTTCACCATAGTAAGAAAGCATAATCACTTTTCTTCTTTTTGACATTTCGAAATCCTCCGGTTTTATGATAAATATTTGTATCCTAATTTCAGGCCCATCCATTGTGCACAATAATATTTCATATGATCTTTTTTTAAAAATGCAATAAATGGAAGCGCAGCAGACAGCAGACCTATTCTTTTCAAATATTTTTTTGTCAGCTGATGTTTTTGGCAGAGATGTCCATAGCCGCAGCTGTAATAAAACGCTCGTTTAATTTCCAGACTGGTATTTCTTGAAATGACTTTTGAAGGATGATAAAAAATGATGTCTGGAGAATAAAATAAACGGCATTTATGACTCAGCATCCTGTATACAATGTCATATCCTTCCTGAGAACCAAAAATACATCCAACTCCCATTTTTTCATCAAATGGATAACGCAAAGCAACTGTACGTTTCACAAACATAGCAGCTTCAATACTGTTATGTTCAAAATTATGGAAATCAAGCTGTATTTTCTTATTTCCAAATTTCAGCATGGTATTCCTGCCACTGGATTTGTCAATACATTTTCCAAATACACAATCTGCATTTTTTTCTTTCATATAATTTAAAGCTTTGTTTATAGTGCCTAATCCGAATTCTGCGTCATCGTCTGGAAAACTGATTACCCCTCCCCTTGCATGCTGTGTTCCATAGTTTCTGGCTTTTGATAAACCTTTAAAAGATACTTTATGCCAGTAAACAGGAAGCTTATTTTCAAATTCAACTATAATGTCATGCAGTCTGTCGTCTTCATTCTGGTCGATGATTAAAATTTCATATTTATAAGAAATTTTTTCGAGATAAATGGAATGAAGCAGATTTCTGACTTCACGTGTTCTTTCATATGTTGGAATGACAATTGATAAAATAAAATTCATTTTACAGTTCTCCTATTCAGATACAGACATCGGTAAATAAAATATATCAGAATTGAAAACCAGACAAACGGCCTGATTATTCCTGAAAACATGCCTCGAATCCATAAAATTGCCGGCGGCAGAAGTACAACAGCATAACATTCTGAAAGACTTGGTTTCTTGCCGTTTAAGCTATCCAGACAGCCTGCTATTTTACCTATAGCCAGGCCGGCAAATAATGAAATACAAATTCCAGACCAGGAAAAATTAAAATATGCTTCTCCCAAATAAGAGCCTCCCTATATTGTCAAGTGATTTTCCTTAAAAAATCAAGGAATTTAAAGTTTAT
>CANDJC010000055.1 GCA_947384955.1 uncultured Eubacterium sp.
TCCTGCTTTTTGGAAGCGGAACATCCGAAGGAAAAACTTTCTCCGTCCAGCGTCCGTCCGCCACTCACCCTCCTCCCTCAAAAAAATATCACCTAAATCCGCACCTCCTGCTTCCGCAGAATCCCCCACGCCACCGCCAGCATCCCTGCCGAAACAATCACAATCCCAGCCAGTATCCCGCCTTCCGTAAGTCCGCTGACTGCCCCGATAACTGCCCCGCAGATTTCCCCAAACACCGTCCCCTTCGCCGTCTCAGCAATATGCCCGATTCTCGGGATTCCAAAACAGCAGACCATCCACAGCACCCAGATAATCGTCCACGCTATTTTCCCAAGTTTTATAAAAAGCATACCCATAAACGCATTCAGTGCAGCAAGTCCCAGACAGGCTGCCAGGATATACTTCCAGCGAAAGAAATCCTCCGTCCTGCTCTCCAGTTTTATTCCGGCATACGCACTCCGAAGAATCTGCGTTTCGAGCAGGGAAAGCAGATACGCAGCGGCTGCAGCTGCCAGATTTTCCAAAAATGACAAAAGCAGAAATACCGGCATAAAGCGTTTTCTTGCAGAGCCCATGCTGACTGCAAGGTTAAAATGTACAGGCAGTATCCCGATTCCCATAAATACGACAACAAAAACTGCTACAACCAGCGCCGTTACCGTCCCTATGTGAAATACGCTGTTATCTGTCTGCTGAAAATGTACCAAAACAGCCATGAATATTTCTGCAATTATAAAAAATCCGGCTTCCAGTCCCAGAATCAGCAGCATTTCATCCCATCTTGCGCAAAGCTGCGCCTTCAATTCTCTCATAACATCCCTCCGTCCTGTTACGCTTTTACTTCAAATTTCCTCAGCATGCGGTAAGCTGCCAGATTTGTCAGTACACAGGTTAAAATTCCGCCAGCCAGAATCTGCCATTTCAGCTCTCCGCCTATGACTGCGGCAAACGGGATTTTTATGGCAGTTTTCCCGGAATAACCGGCATAACCGGCCCAGAATCCAAAAAACATGCTGATAATGACAATTATGACCGTCAGCAGTATATAGGCTACTTTTCCCCACCTGACTGCGATAATTCCTAAAAGCTTGGATGTGCCTTCCAGAATCAGGCATACTGCTAAAATTGTCCATGCATTTACATAAAAATCTCCCTTCTGTAATCCGAGCAGAGAACAGCCGTATAATATCATACACTGTGCAATAAACAGCAGATTTCCCGCTAATGTTCCGGTAAATGCATCTATTCTGCGGCAGCCAAACGCTATCAGTATTGAATACTGGTTTGATGACATTCCACAGCCAAACAGGATAACCAGGCTCATATACATTACTCCGCTCGGCATATAGGAAAACATTTCCTGAAGTCCTGACCCGTCCGCGTTCATCAGCCATATAAACACCGCCATCGCCAGACTGCCCGCGGCAGCTGTCAGCACATACAGCTCTGTCTGCCGGACAAAATAATTCATCATGCGATGCATTCCTGCTGTTTTCATACGCCGGCCTCCTCTCCGCAGAGAGCCAGAAACAGTTCCTGAAGGCTGACCGGCTGCACCGTCACATCATATCCCTGTGCGAGCTTCTGTCCGTCTTTTAAAATCACTGTTACGCCTTTGCTGCGCCCCATTTTCTTTTCATGATACGTATCTAATCCTGCGCAGACCGCATCCACATCCAGCGCATTTCCGCTTACATGAAAGCTGCGTTCCAAAAGATTCTGCGTATTTTCTTTGCACAGCAGCCTTCCCTCTTTTAAAATAATAACTTCTTCAAACACATCCGCCGCTTCCTCAATAATATGCGTAGATATGATAAACGTACGTCCCGTTTTTGTATATTCATCAATCACGATTCTGTAAAGCTGTTCTCTGGCCACGACATCCAGGCCGGCTGCCGGCTCATCCATAATCGTAATGTCCGCCTTGCTCGCCATAGCAACAATAATCGTAACCATGCTCATCATGCCTTTGGACACTTTTGCAATTTTCTTCTTTACATCCAGATGAAACATTTCCACTAAATCGGATGCCATCTGCTTATCCCAGTTCGGATAAAATACAGACGCAATCCTTAAATATTCTTTAATCTTCATGGTATTCGGGCCTGTTGCGGATATGGGATTTAATTCCCTTGAAAAACAAAGGTGGTCTAACGCTTTCTGATTTTCCCAGACCGGTTCTCCGTTGTAGCAGACTGTCCCGCATGTAGCCGGATTCTGAGCCGTTAATACAGACAGCAGCGTCGTTTTCCCAGCTCCGTTTCTGCCAATCAGCCCGTAAATTTTCCCCTGCTCGATTTCCAGGGATATGTTTTTTAAAACATCCGTCTTATGATAGGTTTTCACAATATTTTTACATACTAAACTCATATTTCCCTCCATTTTCTGCATCACTGAATCATCCGAAAATCTCAGCTTCCGTCATCTGCTTTTCGAATCATTTCTATCAGTTCCTCCTCACGGATGCCGAGGCTTTTTGCCTCTGCAAGCAGTGTTTTGATATAATTTTCATAAAATGCTTCTTTTCGTTTCTTTTTCACTGCTTCTTTCGCTCCCTGCGATACAAACATGCCGATTCCTCTTTTCTTGTACAAAATTCCTTCCCCTGCCAGCAGATTGATTCCCTTTGCCGCGGTCGCCGGATTAATCTTAAAAAACTTTGCCAGCTCATTCGTGCTGGGCACTTTCTCCTCTTCGATAAGAATATCCCGCAGAATGTCATTTTCAATCATTTCGCTGATTTGCAGATAAATTGATTTTTCCTGATTTAAGATTTCATTCAATCAGGTCACCTCTCTTTCTAATTCCAGCTTCCTTAGTGATATGGTTCATTACTTGTGTAATTAACCATATCACCATATAAGTGTTTTGTCAAGCAGATTCTGAATTTTATTATCTGTTTCCCATTCCTGCTGTAACAGTTCAAAAAGGCGGGAGACAATATGCCCCCTTGGACGCCGGAAGAGAGGATTTGCCCGCACGCAAAAAAGACTGGCCGTCACTGCATATCACACTGCAGACGGCCAGCCTTTATCTCATCTTTGAATAAACATGAATCGGCGGTTCCTTTTCTTTCTAAAATTATAATCCTTTGCTTGCAAGAATCTTTTCAAATTTTTTCTCCGACAGTATTTCATGGGTTACAAACTGCCCGTCATAAAACAGAGAAAACGCGGTAAACGGAGAAGGTGCATTCTGCGCTTCCTTACTGGAACAAATCCGAACGGCCTGAAAAGGAACCTTCCGCACTTTCGCCATGTTTTCAAGCAGCGGTACATATTTCGCCGTAAACGGGCACTGGTTTGTATAATACAGTACAAATCCTTCCGGCAGATGTTCCTGACTGTGCACTGTATTTTTAAACCGCGGCTTTTCGTCATTTTTATCAAAAGGCAGATACATCAGCTCAAAATACGGACTTGCTGTATCGGCTGTTTCAAACCCTTTGTGCTTCAAATATTCGGGGTCAGAAAGAAATCCCCTTTTCTTGTCAGAAGAGAGAATAACCAGCCCTTTTCTGCCTTTTTCCCTGCTGTCCGATATACACTGCTCCAGTAACAGGTTCGAGTACCCATGCCCCTTAAACTGCCCGGATACCCACAGGCAGTCAATATACATATACCCGTCCGCTTCCACAGGCGCCCATGCAGATTCCGCCGGAATGTACTCGATAAAGCATTTCCCCCGGACGTTTCCTTTCAAAAATACAAGCCCTTCATCCAGCCTGTCTTTCAGCCAGTTCTTTTTTGAAACGACCTGAATATCTTTATTATTTGATATGGCACAGCAGATATGTTCCTGTTCTATGTTATCATGTGTTAATTTCACAAGCTCCATGATGATTTGCCACCTCCAAAACTACAGCCAAATGAAAGTCATTTCCTCTGTCAGTTCTTTTGATGTTCAAAAGCTTCTCTGCAAGCCTTCGCCAGCTGGGCTCCGCAGGATGTTCCTTTATTCCCGCATGTAATTCCTGACAGCTTGCTTTCAATCTCGTCAACTGTCATCCCGTTTACAAGCGCCGGAATCGCCTTAAGATTTCCGTTGCAGCCTCCGGTAAAAGAAACATCTGTAACAACGTCACCTTCAATATTTAATTTAATCTGGCTGGAACAGGTTCCTTTGGTTTTATAAATATACTCCATTTTATTATATCCTCCTGTATCATTTTTCATCGCAGCTTGTCAGAAGCTGCCTTTCCAAAAACAGTCTACTATATTTTTTGTCTTTCTGCAAACGTAATCTTTCATCCTTAAAAAATAAATCCACCGTCAGCACACTTTTCTATTGAGTATCCTCAAAACAATGGTATACTATAAGTACAAATTGAGAACACAAAGGCAGGAAAATAACATGTTTTTTAGAAACAAAACCCAAGATGAAAACTTCCAGCGTCTGGAAACCCGGCTCCAGGCACTGGCCGAAGCCGTCGCGTCCGGCAGCAGCCGTCTGGAAACCCTGCAGCAGACCGTATCCCGGCTGGAAACTCAGAGCCAGACCGCCGCTTCACCGGATGCCCTGAACCAGACCGCCGCTTCACCGGATGTCCTGAGCCAGACCGATGCTTTGTCCGATGCTCTGAATCAGGCCGCCGCACTGCCGGACGCCCTGAGCCAGGCCAAAACTCAGCTGGAAGTCCTGAGTCAGTCTGCCGCCCGGCTGGAAAACAGCATGAGCCAGAGTATCAGCCGCCTTCAGTCCGATGTGCATAAGCACGATATGGCTCTCGAAGACCTGCTGGATGAGTGGGCAGATAAAAAATCGGAAGAAGACAGCCTGCAAAAACAGCTGAAGGAGTCCGCACACGCAGAATCTGTACTTCTGCAGCTGTTTGAATCCTATCAGGAACAGTTCTGGAACCTGAAGCATTTTGCAGCGGCAAAGGACAGCAGCTGGTCTGAACAGATTTCATTAATGGAAGGCACCATTGAGCAGTGCAGGCGTTTATGCCAGATTAGCCTGATACAGGACTGCGGGGTCAGAGTCAGCTATGAACTGCATGACGTAATCGACGCTGTGGAAACTATCGACCCGGCGCTGGATAAAACAGTCGCGGACATCTACCGCTGCGGGTATTTTTACAAAGGTACGGTAAAAAAGAAAGCCCAGGTATCCGCATACCGGCTGTCAAAATAACACTTCGGAAATCTGCTTCTGACAGTCCGATTCGTTAGTACACTCAGATTAAGAACAGGAGATTACATGCATACTATTATTGGAATAGATTTAGGCACATCAACAACAGAAGCGGCCGTCATACAAAACGGCAGACCGCTTATGATTTTTAACCTGGAAAACGAGATTATCACCCCTTCAGCCGTAGGCATTCTTTCCGACGGAAACTTTGCTATCGGAGAAAAAGCAAGGGCTCAGTATCTTCTTTCCCCGGAAAATACAGCGATAGAAGTAAAACGCAAAATCGGCACCAATGAAAAAATTCCTCTCGGCAGCCAGTCTTATACACCCGTAGAGCTGTCCGCACGGCTGCTGGAATATGTAAAGATTTATGCGTCAGAATACTTAAAAACCGAAATCAGCAAAGCTGTCATTTCCGTCCCTGCCTATTTTGACGACCTGCAGAGACAGGCGACCGTAGAGGCCGGAAAAAAAGCCGGACTGGAGGTCGTGCGTATTTTAAATGAACCGACCGCGGCCGCTTTAAGCTACGGCCTCGAACATATGGAGGAAGAAAGCCATATCCTTGTCTATGACCTGGGCGGCGGTACCTTTGACGTAACTTTGCTGGAAATGTTTGACGGCGTGCTGGAAGTAAAAGCCAGCAGCGGCGATAACCAGCTGGGCGGAAAGGATTTTGACGAAGCGCTGATGAACTGGCTGCTGAAACAGTTTCAGGATAAACACGGCATTGACCTTTCGAATCAGAAATTCGCCATGGCAAAGCTGAAGGAAGCCGCCGAAACATGCAAAAAAGCCTTAAGCACACAGCCTTCTTACCAGGTCACGATACCGATGATTGCAGAAAAATCAGGTGAACCGCTGGCTTTAAACGAAACAGTATCCGCTGAAATATTTGAAGAAATCACAAAAGACCTGATAGAGCGCACACACCCGCCGATAGATGTCGTACTGGCTGACAGCGGTATTCTTCCTTCCGAAATTGACCGGATTATTTTAGTCGGCGGCTCTACAAAAATGCCGCTTGTCGCAAAAGATATTTACAATTACTTAAACATAGAACCTTCCCAGGCAGTCAACCCTGATTTTGCCGTGGCAGAAGGCACCGCCATTCAGGCCGGCATTATCGAAGGCAGCATCCAGCAGGAAAACAGCCTGATTATGACGGATGTCAATCCTTACACACTCGGCGTACGGGTAACCGACGATTATTCCGACGACCGCATGAGCGTTGTCATTCCCCGAAATGTAACGATACCTGTCACCCGCAGCGAAACCTATTTCACGAGCGGGGATTATCAGACAGTCGCACACATCGAGGTTTACCAGGGCGAAAGTGCGATTGCCAGCAGGAATCATTTCCTCGGTGATTTTGAAATTCACGGGATTCCGCCAAAAAAGGCTCATGCCGAACGGATTAACGTGGAATTTTCCTATAACCTCAACGGCATGCTGAACGTAAAGGCTTCCATTCCAAGCACCGGAGCCGACGCTTCTATTGAAATCAATATGATGCTGGAAACAGAATCAGAAGAAAACCAGATTGATGTTGATAAATGGAAAGACGCACCTCATGCAAGACAGTTCCGGACTGTAATCCGCCGGGCTGAACGCATGCTCAGAGACCCTCTTGTGCAGAGCAATCCATTCTATAAAGAAGATTTGGAAGAAACACTGCATGATTTAAAAGAATCTCTGATACTGGAAGATATGGATTCTGCTGAAATGTGCGAAGAAGACCTCCTGAACCTTATGGATGAACTGAGCGGCCTGTAACCTGTATGTCTCTTACAGCCTGTGCACAGAAGCTCGTTCCCGTTTTGCAGAAGCTCTGCACAGCCTTTCCCAGTCATACCTTCAGTAAGAACACATACACTATCTGAGGAGCAAAACAGATGAATACTTATTATCATACATTAGGACTTGAGCCAGGCGCATCCCAGGAAGAAATTAAGAGGGCATATTTTAAAAAAGTCCGCCAGCATTCCCCGGAAGCAGACCCTGAACAGTTTCAAAAAATACGCGAAGCATACGAACAGCTGAAAAAGCAGCAAAAAAAGCAGGACCTTCCTGTCTTCCCAGCTCTGACCGACCCGTTAGCCGTGCAGATGATGCAGCAGATTAATACCTGCCGGAAAGAAAAAAACGTCACCCTGTACCGGGATACCTGTGAAGAAGCATGGCGACGCTTTCCCGAAAACATCCAGTTTTTATACATGCTTGTCATGGCACAGCGCAAGTGCCGCAATACCGGAAAGGCTGTCAAGAACGCAGAGCTTTTAGTCAGTAAAGACCCGCAGAATAAATGGTTCCTAAAAGAGCTTGCCATTTCCTACATGGAACGCGGTTTTAAAAATAAATCACTGGCTGCTTTTGAAAAGGCCTATGAGCTTGGATGCAGCGAAACAGAATTTCTGCTTATGTATGCCGGAATCTGCGAAGATAATTTTCAGTATCAAAAGGGAGTAGAACTGCTGCTTGAAGTTCTCCGAAAGGAAACACGCTGGAACAGAGATGATATCCACCAGCTTACCGAAGCATATTCCGGCATCTTCTGTATGCTTTACAATGACAGCCGGCAGTTTCTGCCAGAAATTTTAGAGCATCTCAGACAGCACATCGAGCAGTACAGTATTTATTTGAAAGAATTTATACCGGCGCTGTTATCCGCATCGGCCCGGAACTGCACCGATGCAGAACGTGATTCCAAAGAGTGCCTTCTGCTTTTTGACCTGTTCTCCTATGCGCAGAAAATATATCATTCTGATACGGAGAAAAAGAATATCGAAACCATTATAGACTCCTATTATTACCAGCGCGTGGACGAGTCGAGCCTGATTGGCGATACGATGAAGCGATATCTGGAAATTTTTCATGTTTTAGCCGGCACAGATGCTTCTTACCAGAAATTTGCCATGACCGATACAGAACTGTGCATGATTGAGGAACGCGAAGAAATATTAGCCCAGGCGGAAATCATCCGGCTGGAATCTCCGCCGGACTATGAAAGAATTGCACCTTTTATGCAAAAACTGGAACGCACAGATAAGCTTCAGATATTAAAAGACTCTCTGTTAAAAGAATACCGGCGCCTGGAACCAGTCTTTCCCGGCGGTTACTATTATGACGCGTATCCGCAGGAAAAAAAGGCTGCTCTTGGAACCCTGATTAACGAAGGATACGAAGATGAACCTTATATCCGCAAAAACAAAAAAATCGGACGCAATGACCCATGCCCGTGCGGCTCCGGCAAAAAGTACAAGCATTGCTGCATGAACAAATAAATTGTCCTGACTGCAATTATTTTTATTAAATTATCAAAATCCTGTAAAGCCTGAAATCCTTGCTTTGACAGGATTCCGATAATTTAAATTACATCAGGTAAACAGTCAGTACGAAGATTCATTCAATTTACACACATAGTTCACAAGACAAAGCCTCATAAATGTCTGATTCATGAAACGCTGCATAAAGACTTACGCAGAAATTCTGACACTCCCTGTTTTCAGCCAGTTTTTATCCGTCATTGATTTTACGGTGCTGTGCGTTATCTGATTGCAGGCTTTAAATTCGAAAACAGCACATGCATCGCGTCCGAAAATTTTTTATCTGCATTCAGAAACTGCAGCGCCAGACCCGCCGCTGTTACATGGGTTCCCGTTTCCTTTTGCTGTGTATAGGAATCTGCTGCACGCTTCAAAATCCCTGATAATTTCTCCCCGTATCCTTCCGGCAGTGATACTGGCAGCGCACTTTGTTTTCCAAACTTTTCATTTATCTGCCATTGAATTTCCTGTGATTTTGCGGCAAACATCAGACTGTCAGCAGCGCGGCCGAATGCCTCCTTCAAATACGCCTCATCTTCTTCCTTCGTTACCTGATGATACTGCATCCTGCCATTTTCATCCATTCCGTCGCAGACATAAATCTCCCGGCTGCCGTCACGGTATGCCTGCTGCAGGGAATCATACTGCTTTTCATATGCCTCCATGCGGACTGCTATTAAATCATCCAGCGTATAAGTTCCTTTCGACTCCTTAACTGCATTTAACGAATTCTGCATATCTTCTTTCATCGCCCAGTAAAATTCATCTGCCGGGTTCATTTTCAATTTCGGCAGAATCTCTTTCATCCGCATGATTTCTTCCACATCCATATGTCCCGGCATATTCTGCACACGTTCGCGCAGCGCCTGCATTCCTTCTTTTGAAAACTCTGCACTGTCTGTCTTTATCGTTTTCTTTTTCAGTTCCGGCACCGCATCCTTAATCTGCCTGTAATCTCTGCCTTTATCCGCTGCCGGCCCCTCTAAAAGATTCCAATGATTTATGCTTTGTATACTCAAATTCCTATACCTCCTTTAATTCATTTATCGTCATCTCTGAACAGATACTTATACTCACTGTAATAAACGGACCTTTTATTGGAAAAAGAATCACCATTCCTGTCAATATGTAATATATTATATTATTGAATATTCTAATTGGAGATGACTTATTATGCAGGAAACTAAGACAGTTCTTACAGATACATGCAGCTTTGCCGATATCCGGCCCGCAATGGCCAGCCTTCCTTATCCGCCTGTTCAGGTCAGCGCAAAAAATCCGGCTTATGCAAACCTGCTCAGCATTGATTACTGCGGCTCTGTATCTGAATTATCCGCAATCACTCAGTATATTAACAGCGAAAACCGCCTCTCCTGCGAACACTGTTCCATGGCAAAAACCATATTAGGAATCGCAATGGCAGAGATGATGCACCTGCAAAAATTAGGCGAACTGATTCACCTGCTTGGCGGAAATATTGATTATGCAGCAAAACAGCCTAACGGGAGAATGCGCCTGTGGACACCTGAATATCTTACCCTTCCGGAACAGCCGCAGAAAATGATTGCGGCAGGGATTGAATCTGAACAGGGCGCTATTAAACAATACCGGATGCATATGCAGATGATACGGGATGAGCATGTGAATGCTGTGCTGGCACGTATTATTAAGGATGAGGAATATCATATTATGCTGTTGAAAGGGATTATGTAAGGGATTGTAGTTTTATGGGAGCAGTTACGAAAGATGGGGACTTTTGGGGATGCGAGGGGACTTTTGGGGATGCCCGGACGCCGGGAGAGAGGATTTGCCTGGTCTTCCTGTGGCGGTTCCAGAATGTTAAGAAGCCCTAGGCATTCTGCATTTACGCTGTGGCCCCGGACGGTCGCGGCACCTAGTTCGCCCTGGCCTGCAGCCAGCAGCTAAAGGTGCCGCTTCGGCTTCGCCGCCTGGTTTTTGAGCAGAATGCCAAGGGCTTCTAAACATTCTTCCAATGCCACAGGAAGACCAGGCAAATCCTCTCTCCCGGCTGGTTTTTGAAAAGTTTTACATATTGTATTGGGAATGCAGCATTTTATGTATTATTGACAGTTTGTTTTAATTTCAAGTTAATGAAAGTTTCCTAAATTATACGGGATAGAGATTTGCTGAAATGTCTGGAGCAAACACCGTGTTCCACTATACAGAATAGAGATTCACTTAAATATCAGCTTCTCACATAACACCAATAGCAGCCGAACCCGCCCCTTTAAACATCATACCAAATCCTATACACCAAACTGGCAAAAAACTGCCATAAACCTCACTGCATCCGAAATATATCACGTAACACCCTGCGAAAACCAGCCGGGAGAGGGAATTTGCCCGGTCTTCCCGGGGCATTGGAAGAATGTTTAGAAGCCCTTGGCATTCTGCTCAAAAACCAGGCGGCGAAGCCGAAGCGGCACCTTTAGCTGCTGGCTGTAGGCCAGGGCGAACTAGGTGCCGCGACCGTCCGGGGCCACAGCGTAAATGCAGAATGCCTAGGGCTTCTTAACATTCTGGAGCCGTCCCGGGAAGACCGGGCAGATTCCCTCTCCCGGCGTCCGGGCCTCACTCCCCCTCCCTCCCCATAATTTATACTTGAGGCCCCCGCCCAAATGTTATATAATAGGAAAAGCATTACCGGAGGTACTTCATTATGAATGACATAGAATACATACTTGATTTTGCCGTCAGCCTCGGCTGCAAAATGCTGACCGTCGGTGCGAATCTGGAGCGTGTCAATGATACCATGTACCGTATCTGCCGCAGCTACCATTTGAATTCCATCAGCATTTTTTCACTAAACAGCCTGATTATACTCAGTGCAAAAACACAGGACAACCAGTGCGGCTCCAGGCAGATCAGTGTACATTCGCACAGCACGCATCTGGAAAAGCTGAACCGTTTCAACCAGCTCTCACGTAAAGTATGTTCGCAGACGCCGCCGCCCTGTGAACTGGAAGCCATGCTGGAAGAAGCGGATAATCTTCAGGATTCCCCAAGAGCCGTCATCATCCTCGGACACCTGATATCTACATTTACGCTGTGTGCCATATACGGAGGAAGCTTTGCGGACATCATTGCCGCCGACCTGAACGCGTTTGTTTTGTACTGGCTGTCTGAATTTTTTGATAAGCGCAATATTAATCAGATTGTGGTCAATACCATTTATACGTGGGCGGCTGGCCTGCTGGCGCTGTTCTATGTAAGATTTGGAATTGGTCAGAATTTTTTCATTATTATTACGACAAACTGTGTCATGATGATACCCAGCATTTCACTTGTTAACGCTGTCCGCAGTATTCTGTGCGGCAATGAAATGAATGGCATTTTAGAATTTCTTAAAGTCGTGCTGGAATCCGTGGCAATTGTGCTCGGGCTGATTTTGTGCCTGTATATGTTTGGAGGAGAATCATTACAATGGCAGAGAGTATAAAACTAATCCTGTTGTCTTTCCTGGCTTCCATCGGATTTGGAGTCAAATTCCAGATGAAAAAACATTATCTCGTGCTGGCAGGAGTCGGAGGTGCCCTGACCCGTCTGTGTTATCTGCTGCTGGTAGAAGTCATTGATTCCAGGCTCATATATTCCCTTCTAGCAGCCATGTTTGCTTCGCTTTACGCAGAAATTATGGCCATGAAATGCAAAATGCCTTCTACCGTTTTTCTATATCCGGCCATTATTCCGCTCACACCCGGAAATCTGATTTATAATACAGCAGCAAATTTTCTGCTGAAGGATACAAGGGGTATGTGGCACAGTGCGGGAGACTGCGCATTAACACTGCTGGGAATCAGTATCGGGTTTGTGCTAATCTCCACTTTTACTTATTACCGGCGCGTTTATTTTCTGGGAAAGGATATTGCTTCGCATCTGCTGCATCATCCTCATAAAAAATAAAAGCGGGCAAGGCGTCAGTTCCCATTTTTCCGCCCCATTTTATGAGGATTTTAATACAGCGGCTGCAGCAGCTTCACGATATCTTCTATTAAATGTATTAATGTTTCAGCCTCCACATCCTGATTATTTGTATAAGCATAATACGAGCCCTGAATACAGAATGACAGCAGAATGTTTTTCTCCGGGTTATTACGGTATTCCGGGTATTTTTTAAAAATCAGCTCTTTGATTTCTTTTTCCAGCCTGCCAGCCAGATAACTCTGGCCCTTTCCGGCAAAAAGAACATTAATCAGCGAAATATGAGACACAAATGCCAGGCACAGCTCCCTTGTAAATTCTCCCAGGTTTTCTATTGTATACTCTCCCCTGTGCGGAATGCTGTTTAATACAGAAGCAACCGTTTCCGCTTCCAGAACCTCGGCTAAAGCATAAATATCATCATAATGGGAATAAAATGTGGATTTATTAATGCATGCCAGGCTGCATAATTCTTTTACCGTTATTTTTTCCAAAGGCTTTTGCGAACGCAGCTGGATGAACGCGTTCTTAATTGCCTTTTCCGTTTTTTCCATTCGTATATCCATATTTTCCATCTCCACAAAATACAGCAGTTCCAAAATCAAATGACAGTTCTGCCGTAAACCGACATTTTTTTCAAATCGTCGTTTATCCGTCATCCACTGCAACATTGTCGGTAGACAATCCCTGTTTTATCCATATATAATATAGTAACAAAATAAACAACTAATGTCTATTATCTTTCGGAGGTTTTTTATGGACTTTTATGGATTTTATACTGGCAAAATATTTGACGCACACCAGTTTCTGGGCGCACACCTTACCGGTCAGGGTACTGTATTCCGCACTTTTGCGCCGGGAGCATCCCGTGTAGCCCTGATTGGAGAATTTAACGGCTGGCAGGAATCAGAAATGATGCAGGTCCACGACGGACATTTCTGGGAATGCCAGATAGAAAACGCCGCTGCAGGCATGATGTATAAATACCGCATTTATACAAAAGACGGCCGCTGCACAGACCACTGCGACCCTTACGGATACGGCATGGAATTAAGACCCGCCAGCGCTTCCTTTATCCGCGATATGGATGCTTACAAATTCAACGACAGAAAATGGATGCAGTCACGCAGCGACTGTAAGAATAAGCCGCTGAATATTTATGAAATACATATGGGCTCTTTCCGCAAGCCTTCCCAGCAGCCGGACGACTGGTACACCTATGAGGAAATGGCTGATATCTTAATTCCGTATGTGAAAGAAAACGGATATAATTATCTGGAAATCATGCCGCTGAACGAATATCCCTGCGATGAATCCTGGGGTTATCAGTCTACCGGTTTTTTCAGCCCTACATCCAGATACGGTACCGCTGACGGCCTGAAAGCATTTATCGATGCCTGCCACCAGAATCAGATTGGCGTCATTATGGATTTCGTTCCGGTGCATTTTGCCGTTGACGATTATGCGCTTATCCACTATGACGGGACAGCTTTATATGAATATCCTCACAATGCCGTCGGTGTCAGTGAATGGGGAAGCTGTAATTTTATGCATTCCCGCGGCGAGGTGCGCAGTTTCCTGCAGTCAGCCGCCAATTACTGGCTGACAGAATATCATATGGACGGCCTTCGCATGGATGCTATCAGCCGTGCCATTTACTGGCAGGGAGATCCGGGACGCGGCGTCAACATGAATGCTGTCGAATTTATGAAGCATATGAATCAGGGATTAAAGCTGCTCCACCCGTCCGCCATCCTCTCTGCCGAAGATTCTACGTCCTACCCGGGCGTAACAAAAGAGGTTTCGGAAGGCGGCCTTGGATTTGACTATAAATGGGATATGGGCTGGATGAACGATACGCTGGATTATTTTCGGACTGACCCGCAGTACCGCAGCCGCGATTACCACAAGCTGACCTTTTCCATGATGTACTACTACGATGACCAGTTTCTTCTTCCGTTATCCCATGACGAAGTCGTTCACGGAAAAGCCACCATCCTGCAGAAAATGAACGGCTGCTACGAAGAAAAATTCCCGCAGGCCAGGGCTCTGTATATGTATATGTATGCACACCCAGGCAAAAAGCTGAACTTCATGGGAAATGAAATCGGACATTTCCGCGAATGGGATGAAAAAAGAGAACAGGACTGGAACCTGCTGGATTATCCGGCACATCAGTCTTTCCATCAGTTTATGAAAGACCTTAATCTGCTGTATCTGGAACATCCGGCATTCTACGAGCAGGACTACGAAACAGAAGGATTTCAGTGGCTGGACTGCCACCAGGAAGAAGCATGTATCTATGCGTTTGAGCGAATAAGTAAAAAAGAACGCATCATCGCTGTTTTTAACTTTTCCAGCATAGAACAGGCTGAATATAAATTAACCGTGCCTGGTGCGGAAAAATTGAAAACGCTTCTGTCCAGTGAATGGACCTGCTATGGCGGAAGTGAGGAAAAAACGGCAGAAGCTGCTGTATTAGAAAAGGAAACGTGTACTCTTACGCTGAAGCCATTCTCTGCTGTTTATTATCTGGCAGAGATGAAAAAAACATCCTGAAAGCGCACTAAGCGATATTCCTCTCCCTGGTAAATCCAAGTGTTGCCTGCAGGCATTCAAACGTACCGTTCAGAAAATATGTGTGTTACCTGCAGGCATCCAAACGTACCGTTCAGGCAATATGTTACATTTACGGATACCCAGACGAAAAAAGGAATCTGCCCTGTCTTCCTGCATCCGTTCCAGAATATAAAATTTTTGAAGCATTCTGGAAGCGGAGCAGGAAGCTATGGCATCTTTCTGTCATCCGGCATCCGAAAGTTTAAAATGTAACATCCTGTTCAGACTATTTTTCAGCAAGTGCCATGGTTTTCATGAATCATTGATCAAATACCAGATTCATGAAATGCAGCATAAAACTTACCCAGAAATCCTGACACTCCCTGCATTGAGAAAGCTTTTCTCATTGATTCAGAAATGCAAACGGTTCCTTAGAATGCAGAAAATGCATCATTAGATATGCACCGCGCAGAGATACGCGTTCCTGCTCCAGTATCCGGCGTATCTGATTTTTATCTGCCAGTATCACCTGTATTTCCTCTGTATCTTCTGTAAGTGTATCCGATACGCTTCCGCTTACCGTTCCAAAAACAGCCGCGCTTGTTTCATCCGTAAATCCCGGCCCCATAAAATACGGCCGTCTGTAAAATTCCTTCCCGCCTGTATACTCCGTAAAATTCAGCCCTGTTTCTTCTTTCATTTCCCTTGCAGCCGCCATTCCCGGTGTCTCATTTCCATCCACCAGCCCGGCTGGCAGCTCATACAGATACGCATCCAGCGGATAACGGTACTGTCTGATGAGTACCAGCTTTGGCTCTTCTTCTTTCGTAACCGCATAAATTACAATTCCTTCGGGCTGCATGGATTTTGTGTGTATTTTAATATGTTCCGCGTCATTTCTGGATGCAAAATAATAGCCGAAATCCTTTCCTTTTGTGTCAATTGCATCTATTTTGTAGAGATTTAAAAACGGGTTATCTGTCTGCTGATGTATCTGATGATATTTCTTCATTGATTCAGTGCTCCTTTTCTTTTTCCAAATTTCTCTTTTCATCTGCTGTATACAACTAATTTGCCTCTCTTTTCATCACAATATTTAAAATACCGTTTTCCATATCGTCAATACTATATACATGCTCCATAACTTCAAATGTTTCTCTTAAATTACCCCTTGCGCTCCTCCAGCCAATTCCATCTGTAAACCACACAAATGTAAATCCATCTATAGTATCTGCCTCCTGCGATAGCATTTTGTAGCTTCATGCGGTTTCATTGAGCTTTGAGCCGCCGCCACCATAAAAGTTTGTTTCAATACCATAAATCATCTTATCTGTCTTGATTACAAAATCAAATCTCTTTGCTGCCTTGCCCTGATTAGAAAGCGCTGATAAATCAATATCCCACTTTTCTTCAATATCTTTAAGATACATTTCCTTAAAGTAATCTGTATCTTTTTCAAACCCTGCTGCCACGATATACTTCTCAACCAAATTTTCCATCTGATGACCGCCACGGTTCTTACGCCCGTTAGAATCCAATCCGGTTTCAATACCCAGAGCATAGTCCGCCAGGTTATTTACCAAGTGATTCGCTATCATGTCAAACAATCCGGTCTTACGCATAAATACCTTGTACTGCTCCACACTGTAATTCATCTCTTTGAAATTATACAGGAATGCTCCTTCTTCATCCTGAGCATAGATTTCATATCCTCTCACAGCAAGCAGCAGGGGTATGCATCGTAATGTTTCCGGATATTTTATCACTATCTTCTCAAAGTCTTCCTCTATGCTCTTAGAACCAATCAAGCAATTCAATATATTCAATTCTATTTTGATTTCTTCTACATTTTTTACAACTTTTTCAAAGTCAATATAGTAATCATAACTTGATATGCTCGGTCTGAACTTGCTCAGCCACTGATCAAAATCTCTGCTTGTCATTTGCTGCCTTCTCCAATCTTTTCCTGGATATTTCCAGGAACTCTTCACTTATGTCTATACCAATAAACTTCCGTCCAAATCGCACAGCCACTACTCCGGCAGTTCCAGAACCACAGAATGGATCCAGAATAACTTGTCCTTCTTCCGTTGACGCCAGCACAATTCTTTCAAGCAGATATTCCGGCTTCTGTGCAGGATGCTTACCTTCTGTTTTTTCTGATGCTTTTGTCAATGCACCAGTCCACACATCCTTCATCTGCCTGCCATCATTCATTTGCTTCATCTTCTGATAATCAAAAAAATGCCGGGACTTCTTTTCATTCTTCTTTGCCCATAAAATAGTTTCCGTAGAATGTGTGAAGCATCGACATGCTAAGTTTGGCGGTGGATTTGTTTTCTGCCATGTTATGTTGTTAATTATCTTAAAGCCTTCCTGCTCTAATGCCATACCTATCGAATATATATTGTGTAATGTTCCAGATATCCAAATCGTGCCGTTTGGCTTTAGCACTTTCTTACATAACTTAATCCACTTTCTGTTAAACTTGTGCTTCTCTTCTACACTGGTTCCGCTTTCCGAAAGTTTATCCCATGATCCTTTATTTACTGAAACCATTTTCCCGCCCTGACAGGTAATGCCATTGTTGCTTAAAAAGTAAGGCGGGTCTGCAAATATCATGTCTGCAGATTCCGGTTCCATTTTTGTTAAAATTTTAAAGGAATCATCTAGTATCAATTGTAATTCTTCTGTCTCGAAGTATAATGGCACTTTCTTTGAAAATAAGTTCTCCATTATGCCAATGCCCTCTCTGTTCTCTTTATCCTGATTGAAACGCTATTCAGCCAATTTGCCGCTTCCTTATGCACGGTCTTATTTTCTTCCTTCAATAATTACATATGATTACTTCTTCACCAGTTCTGTTAGATGCATCTGAATTAATCATACGCTTAACACTTACAACATCTATTCTGTAGCCCTTGTTATCATACAGCTCATTTATCAAATCTGTATTATGATTTGTGAGCATACAGTAACAGCCTCTGGCAGTTAATTCATCAAATAGCTTCGCAAGCCGTTTGTGACTTTCAATGTCAAATCCTTCCTTGGTATATGATTCAAAAGAAGCAGAATTTAACGGTGCATACGGACTGTCAAGAAAGATAAAGTCAGCTTTTCCCGCATCCTTACAGGCAGCTTCGAAATCTCCATCAATAATGGTTACTCCCTGCAGATATTCCGAAATATCCATAATCACATTTTCATCAACAGATGCTCTTCGGCTGTTATTATATGGGACATTGAATAATCCTTTTCCATTTACACGATACAAGCCATTAAAGCAGTGCTTATTAATAAATACAAATAATGCCGCCAGCTCCACATCATACTCTGCTTTCATCAGCTTATGATTGTAACTCTCTCTAAGAAAATAATAATATTCCTTTCCATCTTCCCACATCTCAGCATCCAGCTTCTTTACAGCTTTCAAAAATGCTTCTGGTACACTGCATATCTGCTTGTAAGCATTTATTAACGCTTTGTTGATATCATTTATCAGAGCATTTGCAGGCAGCAGTTCAAATGTTACCGCACCGCCGCCTACAAACGGCTCAAAATAATGATTATATTTTTCAGGCATTCTCTCTTTTATCTGTGACAGCAGCTGACGCTTTCCGCCAGCCCATTTCACAAACGGAGCAGCACTTGAATGATTCATTCTGATTCCTCTTCTCTATGTCCGCAAAAGGACAGTCTTTTACATAATTATTATACTTGCTAACATGCAAAATAACAACCAGAACTTCCCCTCTTTGTGAATTAATTTACTTTTGAAACACGAATATGTACTCATGTGCCAGCAAAAGAAAATGATTATTCCGCTTCTCCCAATAATCCATTGAACGGCCATTATGCTGTTCTTTAATCACAATCTCTTTATTCATAAAACCCGCTGTCTTTGTAAAAATCCATAGCAGTATTCTTTCACAATAAGTGAATTTATTTAAAGTCCATCTCATGAGATAATATTCACAAATAGTGAAAGAGGTGTTTCTATGCGTTTTAATAATGATACCGACCTATACTGCGTAATAGGTTCAAATATAAAATATTATAGAGAACAGGCTAAGTTAACACAGGTACAGTTAGCAGATCAGGCTAAAATCAGCATCAGCTATCTATCTAAAATCGAAGCTGCCAGATGCAGTAAAAGTTTGTCCATATCTGTTCTAAATCAGATTGCTACCGTACTTGATGTTGAAATAAGTAATTTTTTTAAGGAGGTATAATTATGCCAAGAAACCCAAACAAATTCGGCGGTGGAGCTCAAACCAACCGAAACGGATTACATTTTGAACAGACCACATCATTAAACGATGCCTTGATTTATGCTGGTTTTCAAATTCGTAATCAGTATGATGTATACGATAATGATAAACTAATTGGATACTCCGTAAACAAATCAAAATTTTCTACTGTATTTTTAAAAAATCATAACATTGATTATTCGCAATACAATTCCAAACGCTGGGATCCTGATGAAGCATTTGTGAATTTAGAAAACCGCACCGTTTATATCATTGAAAAGAAATTTCAACAATGTAGTGGTTCAGTTGATGAAAAATTATCAACCTTTCCATTCAAAAAACGCGAATATGAACACTTATTAACTCCTATTAATTTTGACATCGTTTATATTTACTTATTTTCTTCTGATTGGTTTGATAATGCTAAATACAAAGACTATTTTGACTACATGGATGAACAAAATTGTCCTTATTTCTTTGATACGCTTCCTCTTGAGGCCTTAGGATTATAAATATGTCTGCATAAATACGTAGCAGCCATTACATATGGCTGTTACATTTTCAATTCTATCTGCCAGCCCCGTTTTGATGCTAAGGAGTTTGAAATGAGGTTAAAAAGATTTAAGTACGATAACAGGACATTCCCAGATTTCTCTGAAAATGTCCCATACATATTATTAATATTCGTGCTGCCTTAAGACCATATTAAAATTCTCTTAGTGCCGTTTTTCCTTGATTTTACGGGCTTTTTGGGACTTCTCCCCGCTGGTTGTCCTATCCCTTAACCCAACAAATTGGTGCATTTTAACTGGAAAATGCCTGATGAAATGCCCCGTTCACCACCGCAAAAAGTTCCTCTGGCTTATTATACTTCACCTTAGCATAGATGTCCATAGTTGTTTTGCTGTTTTCATGCCCTGCAAGGTACTGGACAGTCTTGGGGTCAACCCCGGAATACAGCAAGTTGGTGATATAGGTATGGCGCAGCAAATGTGGTGTCACATGGAAATCCAGCGTATATTGAATCTTCGGATTGTTTTTCTGTGTCATCCCCAGCGCCGGTGTCCCAGGTGTAGGACAGGGATTCAAATTTTCGGAACAGGCAGGACTGCTCGCTTTCATCCTCACACTGTTCGCTGGGCAGGGCCTGTACGCGGTTCTGATAGGTTCGCTGGCTGCAAAACCAGGTCCAGTCATATTCCTTCATCGCTGCGATCTGCCTATCGTCCATACCGGCTGCGCGGTATTCCTGTTCCAGCCGGGTCCATTCTGCATCAAACTTCCTTTTCTCATATCCATAGTGAAAGCCCATAGTTTTCCTCCATTTCGATTCAGGCGTGGTTGACGGGTGAATCGAATAGAGGCGGGGACCGGCAGCCGGGTCCCCACAAACAATGGAACCTATGAAATTGTCGGGCTATGTAGAAAAAGCGCGGGGCAGGGGGAGGTTTGTCGTTTCTCTTTCCCCATACAGTGCGCTTTTTGTCTTTTTTGCCAGAATATCCCTTCTTTTTGCCGAAAAAGGGCAGACAAAAACAGGGCGCAGATGATTGTTGCATCATCTGCGCCCTGAACGTATCGGTTATTCTGTTATTCAAGCCTCTGCCCCATAAGGGCAGAGATAGATCAAAAGGGACGTTTACGCATAGACGGCCTCCATAAAATTAACCGCTATGCGACAAAGAAGGATTGGGTCAGCCGGGATTGCGGCACCTAATTACCTCTGGGCGGTATTCGGTTGTATCGCTTCAGGAATCTCCAAGGCTGATGCCGCTCCTTTCCCGTCCTATTTTCTGGCCCCGTCCGGGCCAATGGTGTAACCGTCAATGGTGGTATTGACCGCCATAGAGCCGTCTGCGTAAAAATAATACCACTTGCCGCCGATCTCTTTCCAGCCGCTGGCGAACATCCAGCCGTTATTATCCAGCCAGTACCATTTTTTATTGTCTTGCAGCCAGCCGGTGACGGGTTTGCCGTTTTTCATATACTGCCAGGAGCCGCTGTGGTTCTGCATCCAGCCCTGGGCGGTCTGCGGGTCAATGACAATCTCCACAAACCGCCGCAGGACGGTAGCGACCTCGGCGCGGGTGGCGGTTCCTTTCGGGTCAAAGCGGTTGCCGCCTTTCCCCGCCAGGATGCCCGCCTGCTGCATGGCTTTGACTTCCTTTGCCGCCCAGCCGCTGATCTGCGCGTTGTCCGCAAAGGTCACAGCTTCATGGGCAACCGGCAGGTCATAGCCCAGCTTTTTCGCATAGCCTGCCATAATGACCGCCATCTGTTCCCGCGTGATGTTGGTGTCCGGGGAAAAGGTGGTGACGGAGGTGCCGTTTACAATGCCTTTTTCCGCCGCCCAGTTCACATATGGGGCGTAGCAGGCGTCCGCTTTCACATCGGTGAATTTCCCGGTTTTGCAGCTGTCCGGGTCGATGCCCGCCAGCCGCCCCAGGGCGGTGACAAACATTCCCCGCGTCATGCCCGTGTCAGGGCTGAATTGGTTGTTTCCAGTACCGGTGAGCAGCCCCCGGCTGGCTGCGAAGATGATGTTATCCTCCGCCCAATGGTTCTTAATGTCCGTAAAGGCCGGGGCAGGGTTCTTATATCCGATGCCGTAGATGCTGAAATGCCCTGTTTCAAAAACAACCGTACCCAGGTCAGGGTCATAGCTGGATTTCGTCAGCCATTCCACCTTGCCCTTGCCATCCACATAGACCGCATAGATTTCCGGCCTTTTCGTCCTTTGCCGGAGTATAAGGCAGACGGACAGCGATGGTGTGGCCGTCAAAATCGGTGATCGGCGTTTCCTTTCCGCCGGAGAGATACACCAGTGACAGGTCATAGACCGGCCTTGTGCCGATGGCAGCTTTGGCCTCCTTGGATAAACCGGACGGGTCTGTCCGTTTCACCCGGAAAATAACGTCCCCGTTTGCCGATAGGGTATCCAGCCATTTCAGCAGTTTTGTGTCCATTCCTCCAACAACCACGCCCTCAATGTTGATTTCCAGCCGCTTCACCTTTTCGCGGACGAGGGTGTTCAGGGTTTGGGCGTTAATAGTTACGTTAAAAGAGTTCTGTCCTTCTTTTGGCGTGACAGGAATGACAACCGCCACGCCGTTTGCGGTATTGCCGTTCTTTTTGGCGTCGTTCTTTGCCGTGTTGATGGCAGACTGGACAGTGCCGTTATCCACCGCCACATTCCCATTTTTATCCGGTGTTGCCGGTTTGGTCTGGCTGGTGGTAGGAGTGTCCGGCTTGGTTTCGTCGGGACGCGCTACAATCGTGGAGCCGCCGCCGGAGGAACCATTGTCACCGCTGGAAGAACCGCCGCCGGATGAGGAACCTCCCCCGCCACCTGAACCGCCAGAGTTTCCGCCGCCGTTGCTGTTCCTTTCAAATACCGCTTTGACAGTCACATTTGCGGCGGGCATGGTAAAGCTGTTATTACTGATTGTCACGCCGCCGGAAATGACTTGCCATTCCTTGAAGTGATAGCCGCCGTCCGGTGTGGCGTTCAGGGTGATTTTTGTTCCTTTCTCCGCTGATGTCGGAGAAGCGGAAGCTGTGCCACCTTTACCGGCCTGCACTGTTACGGTGTATTTAGCAGGCGGCAGGGGTTTACTGGTAATTGTCAGGGTTCCGTTCTCATAGACGATTCTGTCTTTGTAATTACCGCCCTCCGGGACTTCCGCTCCGCTGGCCGTGACCGTCACAGAGCCGGTTTTGGAGGTATCCGGGGCTTCGGCATAGGCTACGGTTGGCGGGGTTTTCAGGTTTTCACCTTGAACAAGGCCCGTGATGTTACAGTCTGCCGCAGAGAATACGGGGGCAGTTTCCCCCACATAAATCGTTTTGCTTGGGGCGGTAACTCTGATTTCCGCCTGTTCAATCACAACGGGAATCGTTGTGCTGCCAGTGTAGTTCCGATCCTCCGGGTCCACGGAAACGGTGAGGGTGTAGTTCCCGGCATTGACCGGGGCCGCATGGTTCGGGGTATCCCAGGTGTAGACAAAGCCATTTACGTTTACCGTCTTGCCGTCCACAGAGGCGGTGGCGGTCTGCTGGTATTCAATAGGACTGCCATTATAGGTACGCCCGGTCAGTGTCACGCCGGAAATGTCCACGGACTGCTTGTTGACGCTCCGCACCTTGATGGTGGCGGTCATATCCTCGAAGTTCTGGGTATGAATGATGACGGTGACGGTTCCGATTTCCTCTGCTTTATCGTTCTGCACCGCCTCAATGGGCAGGGTGAGGGTCTGGCCCTCGATTTTCGCGCCATCCTTGGCGCTGTCGTAGTAGCTGCCCAGGCTGACCGTACCCAGCTCGTAGGTGACGGCGCTGCTGCCCAGGCTCATGCCCTCCTGCACATCGGGCCGCAGAGCGTCCAGGCCGTAGGTGTAGGTATGCTCCTGCTTATTGGCAACCGCCAGATTGCCGGTCTTGTGGGTGAGGGTCAGGGCCTTTTCAATCGTCACGCTGGCCGGAACCGCGCCCGTAGGCTGGGTCAGGGTGTAGTTGAACGCCGCCCCGCCGGTGAGGGTCAGCCGGGCCAGGGTGACGGCGGTATAGGTTCCCGCATTGGAACTGTTCAGCGTTCCGGTCAGACCGGTGGTATTGACGGACACATTATCGCCGCTCACGATCCCGTTCAATGTTACGCCGGTGATCTGTACTGTGCTGGTGCCGTCATAGGCTCTGTCGGTTACGGTCAGGCCGGTGACGGTCAGCGCCTTGGGAACGGCGGTAAAGACAACCTTGGCTTCCGCCGCTTCATAGTTGCCGCTTCCGGGCTTTGTGGCGGTGATGGCCGCTTTTCCAACGCCGGTGACAGTGACCTTGCCGGAGCCGTCCACAGTAGCGGCGCCGCTGGCGAACCAGTTCACGCCGCTATCGGTGTGCAGGGTGAAGGTATCGCCGTAGGTGATGGCCCCTGTGGGCAGACCGGTGATGCTGGGCGCGGTCTGGCTGGCCTTGGTGATCGTGCCGGTGGCATTCACTGAGGAATCCTTGGGCAGTGTGTAATTGTTTGCCTTGGCACTGCTTTTTAGCTCTGCGAAGATGGTAGCAGACTTATTTTCCCCAGCATTCGGGTCATCATAGTCGCCAAAGGCGGTGTAGTCCTCGCCGAGGGCCAGCGTTTCGCCGTTTACCAGCCCGGTAAAAGTCACGCCGGACACCTCAGCCGTACGATAATTGGGTTTATAGGGCCTTGTCTGAATGGTCGCGCTGGTGACGGTCAGGGGGGCCTTGCTGATGGTTACTGTCAGCGGATCGGTGCTTGCTTCCTCCGTATTAGGCGTTTCCTTAATGCTGGCGGTGAGGGTGCAGGTCCCCGCCTCCTTCGGCTCGGCGCTCCATTCAAAGGTCACATCAGCATAATTCGCGCCGGTGATTGTCAGATTGCCCGCTGTTGGATTGGGGATTGTCTGACCGTCATAGGTCTTGCCGGGGTTATAACCGCTGACAAAGGCGATTGTGGGCCGGGATTTGTTGTGATGGTCAGCGTCAGCGTATTTGTGCTGTCAGCTGCGGTGTAGTTGCCCTTTGCCTCAATGCTGGCCTTGATGGCGTAAGTTCCGGCATCGGCAGGCAGGCCGGGGGTGAAGCTGTCCGAACCGCCCACCGCATAGGAATAGTTGATTGTGCCGCTGAATTGCTCATTGTTCACCAGCGTCACATGGGGCGCAGTAATTGCCGCCTTTTCGCCGGTATAGGCCAGCTCTTGGGTTGGGCTGCTCCATGTGATTGTGGGCGTGGCTCTGCCGATGGAGAAGTTCTCCGTATAGGAGCCCTGCCCATTCCCGATGGTGACGGTAACAGTGGCTTTGTTTTCCCCCGCGTTTTTGTTGTCGGAATAGGCCACCGTATAATCCGTGCCCGCTGCCAGCTCCGTTTTGCCCCGCGTGACAGTCACGCCCGGCGTTTTCGCCGTGCCGTCATAGACCAGGTTCTCCGTGCCGCGAACCGCCACGGCCACGCTGCCCCCGCACGCCGCACAGGTGCCGGTGGCGGCCCCGCTGAACGTGTAGGCGCACTCCTCCGCCTTCCACGTTTCGCCGCAGGCCAGACAGGTCCTGGTGTGGGTAGACGTATTTTCGATGTGGGCGTAAGTACAGACGCCCTCGCCGGTGTGGTTACACGCCTTTACCGTTACGGTGCCGGTCAGCTCCTTGACGTCCGGCTGGAGCGCGATGGGCGTGTCGCCGTTAAAGTAGGCATAGTTGGTATCGCCGTCATGACCCAGCAGGTCGGCAAGGGTACCGCCGTTGTGTATCTGAATCGCCGCCGTTTCGCCCGCGTAAATCCCGGCGGAGAGCTGGACGGCGGCGCCATCTGCGACCTTCAGTCCATAGCCGGGACCAAATATTTTAACATCGCCAGTGACAGACAGCTCGCCGCCGGAGACTACCGATACCGCGCATTTATTTTCATTTGCATCAAAATAAATCTCGCCATCCAGCGTTACATCCCCCGCCACAACAAGGGTACCATTGACCTCGCCCAGCCCTTGGATGGTCACCTGGCAGTTGGAATCAACATATATGGCATAATCGCTATCTCTTGCAAAAACAGTCCAACTGTTCAGATTCAGCGTACAGTTGATCTGGATGTCAATGGCGTCATGTAGAGTAGAGCCGTTCAGCAGCGTAATGGTCGCGCCATCATTGCCGCTCTCCCGCGTGAACACATCGGCCAAATTTCTCCCCACATAGCTGACATCTCCGCCCTTTTCGATCATGGCATTGGCGTAGATCCAGACCTTCACGGATGCCTCCGCGCTGGACACACTGCTGTTCCCGAAATATTTCGCAGTAAGAGTAACCATCTTCTCCGCCAGCGTTTCTTTTGAGAAATCCAAATTCAGCAGCTGTACCAGTTCATTGGTACTGACCGCCATGGTATACGTGCCGTCTGGGCTCGCCGCAGCCGGCAGGGAAACCGGCGTATCTTCGCAGCAGACCATCATTTTCAATTCGGAGGTGTCGTTCAGCGGAGGCTCGAGGGTGACGGGAACCTTGACGGTAATCGTATCGCCCACGCTAAATTCGAGCTTGTTTGAATTGCCGTCATAGGTCTCGATTTTTCCCAGCGATGCGGTGACCCCTGCCACAGTGAAGGTCTTGGTTACTTTGTCGCTTCCTTTTGTATATATGACCGTATACTCCCCGGCTTCCTTGACTTGCGCGGGGGTAATGGTGTATGTCCAGCCGGCGGTGTCCGTTATTACGGTGAAATTCACGCCCAAAAGGGATTGTGTCCCCGCTCCCTCGCTGCCCAGCGAGATTTTGGACTTGGCAATATCCGTCAGGTCCTTGCCGGTGTAGACCAGACCCTCGGGCACGGTGATGAGGTCCATCGTGAGCGGGGTGCCCATAAGTTCATAGCTGGCTCTCGAGTCAAGGATTGTGCCGCTGCCCAGGGTCAGATAGTCCGCGCTTGCAAGAACCATTTTGTTGGGCCCATCCGAGGGCGTTTCACGACTGCTGCTGCCGAAGCCGCTGGGTTTGCCATATTGAGATGCGGCGGTCAGCGTCACATGTCCGCCGTTGATGGTCAGGGTACCGCTGCAGCCAGCCGGCCTTCCAATCGGACTGCCGATAGCGGGTCCGCCCCAGGCTTGGTTATCTCCGCCTGTCACCGCAACTTCACCGCCGTTGATGGTCACATCGCCGCCGTTGCCGCCGGGTTCGGTGCTTAATTTACACGTTCCTCCAATGCCGGCGGCGTTGCTTCCTCCGAACACAGTAACGGTTCCGCTGTTGATGACGACGGTACCACAATCCAAATCGCCAGTTGAATTGTCCGGTGCGTAAATTGAGCCGCCGATGCCGGCGTTGGATGTACTCCGCACCGTCAAAGAGCCCGTTCCGCCTATGGTCAGGGCTGCGGTTTTTGGGACATAAATCCCGGCACGATTTGCGCCGCTAGTAATGTTGTTGCTGTCTTCAATAGTCAGGTGCATTGTCCCACCGGGCATAACGCCGATATTGGCGCCTGTCAGGTTCAGGCCGGAAAATGTCACATTGTGCTCACCGCTCTTGACATAAACCGCCGTTGCAGCTACGGCTGACGTACCGCTCTGAGTAATCCGGTGTCCCTGGCAGTTGCTGCCGCATTCGGCTTCGGTGAATGTCACGGTTTGAGCACGTGACAATACAACATCTCCGGTGGAAACCGGCATGAGAACATTGGCTTCGTCCAGCGCCTCTTGCAGCGCATAGCAGCGGGTAAGGTCGATTTTCTCCTGTTCGTCCTCGTTTAGCTCTCCGTAGAGGGCAAGGATATGGTCAAGCTGTGCCCGCACCTCGTCTGCGTTGTCCGGCGTGACTTCATCCGGCAGGGCGGCAATCAATTCCTCTATCGGGCAGATGCGGCAATCATAAGTACACGGTCTGCCTTCCCCATCCTCTGATGCGGGCTGGTAGCCGCAGGCGTCGTCATGTTCCTGATGATGCTTGCAGATACCGGTATCTTCCGGCTGTTCCGTATCTTCTTCCGCAGCTTTCCCTTTGCAGTCCGACAGGCCGGCATCCGACCCGCCGCAGACCGGGCAGTCAGGATTGATTTGACCCTCTGTACAGAGGGTCAAACAAGAGCATTGCTCTTGTTTGATGATTCCTGTTTCCGGTTCCTCGTCGGCTTCGCCGCTGTCCTGCGGATTGCAGATTTCACACACATAGGTGCATGGTGTTCCCGGCGTGCTTTCGGTGTAGCCGCACTCGCTGTCATGCTCATGCCGGCAGTCTAATTTTTCTGTAATACAGCCGCTTTCCTTATCGCAGATGTGGGGGCAGTTTTCCGGCTCCCGTTCCTCTGCATTTGCCGGGGTAGCCTCGTTGCCCGATACGCTGTCCTCTGTTTCCTCTGGGTAACATTCCGGCGTATGCTCGTGGACGCACTCGGTCACTTCGGTGTAGCAGTCCTCTGTGTGTTCGTGGCCGCATGGCGTTCCCGGCGTTTCTTCCGTGTAGCCGCAATCGTCCGTATGCGCGGTGTGGTGTTCGCACAGCCCGGTTTCCGGCTGTCCTCTGTCTGCCACCGCATGAACCGGAGTTCCTGACATGGTGACAATCATCACCGCAGACAGCAGGAACGCCAGCGGCCTCCTTAACTTGTTTCTCATAAAATGCCCTCCTGATATTTTGAAAAAATGT
>CANDJC010000056.1 GCA_947384955.1 uncultured Eubacterium sp.
CCGCGACCGTCCGGGGCCACAGCGTAAATGCAGAATGCTTAGGGATTCTTAACGTCCCGGAGCCGGAGCAGGAATCCAGGACAGCTTCCCGTCACCCGGCGTCCGCGAAGCCAAAATCCCTCATCTTTCCCAGCATCCATAAAGCCAAAATCCCCCTCTTTCCCAACATCCGCGAAGCCAAAATCCCCCTCTTTCCCAGCATCCGCGAAGCCAAAATCCCCCTCTTTCCCAACAGGAATCCACTGTCACGAAGAGAAAAGAAATCCGCAGAAAAAAGGAGAAAATCAATGAAATTCTTGATTCTAGGCTGCAACGGAATGGCCGGGCATATGCTCAGTCTGTATTTAAGCGAACAGGGATACGAAACCGAAGGCTATGCCAGAAAGAAATCTGACTTTATCAATACGATTGAAGGCGATGCCAGAGATACGCAGCTGCTGAAAGAAATCATAAAAAAAGGGCATTACCGTGCGCTGGTAAACTGCATCGGCGTTTTGAACCAGTATGCGGAATGCGACCATGAAGCCGCCGTTTATTTAAACTCCTATTTTCCGCAGTTTCTTGCTAAGGAGACGGAAGGGACGGATACGCAGGTTATCCATATCAGCACAGACTGCGTATTCAGCGGGAGCACAGGGGGATATGCGGAAACGGACCGTCCGGACGGAGAGCTGTTTTATGACAGGTCGAAAGCGCTTGGGGAAATTGTAAATAAAAAGGATATTACGTTTCGCATGTCCATTATCGGGCCGGATATCAGCCGGGACGGGATTGGGCTGATGAACTGGTTTATGCAGCAGAAAGGGCGTGTGAGAGGATATAAAAATGCCATATGGACAGGGCAGACGACGCTTCAGCTTGCAAAGACGGTTGAACATGCTGCCATACAGCGCGTGCATGGGCTGTATCATATGGTGCCGAAAGAAAGCATCAGCAAATATGATATGCTGCAGTTATTTAATCAGTATTTAAGGAAAGAAGCAATTGAAATTATCCCGGAGGAGAATTTTAAGATTGATAAGAGCCTGAAACGCACAAATTATGAACAGTTCAGCTATCAGATTCCTTGTTATGAGCATCAGATAAAAGAGCTGGGCGGCTGGATGAGGGAGCATAAGGAACTTTATCCGCATTATGATTTGTAAGAGCAGGAAGCAGAGGGAAGAGATGCCGAAGAAACTGAAACTTATGACTATCGCAGGCACACGGCCTGAGATTATAAAATTATCTGCGGTCATTAAAAAGGCAGATATTTATTTTGACCATATTCTTGTACATACGGGACAGAATTTCGACTATGAACTGAATAAAATATTTTTTGAAGAGCTTGCGATTCGAAAGCCGGATTATTATCTGGGTGTGACCGGAGACAGCCTCGGGCAGACGATGGGAAATGTAATCGCAAAATCCTATGACCTAATGGCGGAAATAAAGCCGGATGCCCTGCTCGTGCTTGGAGATACGAACAGCTGTTTATGCGTAATCAGCGCCAAACGCCTGAAAATACCTGTTTTTCATATGGAGGCAGGTAACCGGTGCAAAGATGAGAATCTGCCGGAAGAGGTTATACGGCGCATTGTGGATGTAACAAGCGACGTTAACATCTGTTATTCGAATCAGGCAAAGCAGTATCTGTTAGATTCGGGAGCAAGGCCGGAGTATACGTTTGTGTCTGGGAGCCCGATGGCAGAAGTGCTGCGTGCGCATGAAAAGGATATCCAAAAAAGCCGTATTCTTGAAAAATTCGGGTTTGAGAAGGAACGATATCTTCTGCTGTCGGCCCACCGTGAAGAAAACATAGATAATGAAGAAAACTTTTTCTCTCTTATGAATGCCGTGAACGCCATGGCGCAGTATTACGATATGCCGGTATTGTATTCCTGCCATCCGAGAAGTGAAAAGTATATCAGGGCGCGCGGCTTTTCTTTTGACGGGCGGGTGATACGGCATAAGCCTCTGGGATTTTTTGATTATAACCAGTTACAAAAGCATGCATTCTGCGTGGTGTCAGATTCCGGGACACTGCCGGAGGAAGCGGCTTATTTTAAATATCCGGCTGTTTCGATACGGACAAGCACAGAACGCCCGGAAGCGTTAGAGCAGGGGGTATTTGTGCTTGGAAGCATCAGCGGGGAAAAAGTATTGCAGGCTGCTGACCTTGCGGTAATGATGTGCAAAAACGGGGATGTCTGTTCCGATGTGCCGGCATACAGAGATTTTCATGTGAGCAGCAAAGTGATTAAAATCATTCAAAGCTATAGCGGGATTATAGACCGGATGGTATGGAGGAAACATGGATAAATTAACGGCTGGTTCTGTGGATGCGGATAATAATTCTTTTGATTATATTCGGATTGTATGTGCCTTTACTATATTTCTCGGGCATTTTCTGACACATTTTCATTATCAGAGTGAGGTTCTTAATTTTGCCGCATACTTTATCCGGGGCGTGCCTGTATTTTTCTGTCTGAGCGGATTCTTTTGCGCGAGGTCCGCAGACAGATACAGAAGGGGAGAATTTTTGAAAAAACGGTTCTTTCGCCTGTATCCGGCGCTCTGGCTCTGCCTTGCAGTCAATACCCTGCTGATTGCGTTTACGTATTCCGTGCGGCCGACGGTTCGGGAATTTTTCCTGTATCTGGGAACGCAGCTTACGGTTTTTCAGTTTTATACGGGTGACTGGCTCAGAGGATATGGCACGGGGGCTCCGAATGGGGCGCTTTGGACAATCAGTACGGAGGTTCAGTTTTACATCCTGCTTGCTTTGGCCGCGGGATTTATGAAAAAGTGGTCTTTAAAAATCTGGATGACAGTCATTACGGCACTGGCGGCTTTTAGCATACTCCTGGAAAAGACCGGGGGGGGGTTCCCGTCAATTGTGAATAAACTGCTGATGGTTTCGGTGTTTCCTTTTCTATATATCTTTTTATTCGGAGTCATGTGTTACTGGCACAGGGATAAGCTAATCCCGCTGTTTCAAAAATACTGCATTCCGCTGTGCATTGTTTATACCTTATGGAGTTTTCTTCCGGAAAGTCTGACCGGCGTACTGCAGGGGATACGATACAACACAGGAACGTCGCTCCTTTTGATGATGGCAGTTCTTTCGATTGGATTTAGGGCAGGGAGGCACAGGTTAAAGAGGGAATGGTCGTATCATTTTTATCTTTATCATATGGTAATCATCAACTTTTTTGTGCATAATGTCGTCAGAAATGTCAGCGGAATTGCACAAATGCTTGTCCTGCTGATTCTGACACTGGGAATTACGTTATTATTTACAGTCTTTTCCGGCGGACTGACAGGTAACAGAATTTTTACAAGAGGAGATGGAGCAAAGAGATGCTGGTTCAGATAGTCATGCTGGCGGTTTTATTAAGCGGAGGCGTATTTGGAGCCGCTTTTTTTCACAGGAGATTTGAGGAAATACTGCCGCTGCAGCTGATGATTATGATGGCGGTTCTTTATATTTTCGGCTTGCTGGATTATTTGCGGACAGGCGTTTCTTTTATCATTTTTGTGACGGCGGTTCTTTATGCGGCGGCTTTTGTCAGAGTCATCCGGCAGAAATGCTGGCGGGAATTTTTCGGGCGGATGATAACGCCGGCATTTGCTGTTTTTCTGGTTCTGTTTAGTATTTTTAACTATGCGGATGCGGGAAAGCTGGCGCATTCATGGGATGAATTTACACACTGGATAGATTCGGTAAAGGCTATGACTTATGTGGATGATTTTATCACGAATCCGAAAGCGAACGGCTATTTCCAGTCGTATCCGCCCGCTATGGCGCTTTTGCAGTATTTTTTTCAGCGGATTTATCTGTTTTTTCATCCGGGCGCAGAGTTTAGCGAGTGGAGAATGTATCTTGTATTTCAGATTTTCGGCTATTCCATGCTGCTGCCTTATTTAGCAAAAGAGGAGTTTCGAAGGCCCGTAAAAGCATTGTGCCATGCTGTTTTGCTGGTATTTTTGCCATTGTTGTTTTATAACGAATACTGGACGACGGCCTATATCGACCCCTTTATTGCGATTCTTGCGGGGTGTGCGTTTGCCAGGATTCTTTACTGGAAGCAGGAGGGGCTGCTGGATGGTCTGTATCTTTCGTTTTTGTGTATCACTTTGGTACTGAGCAAGGATATCGGGCTTTATTTTTCTGTATTGATTGCTGCGGCATATGCTGTTTCTTACTGTATCCGAAATGGAATCTTTCGGAATAGAATTATTCGGAATGGAGTCTGTCAGAGTGAAGTATTTCGTAATTCTGCGAATTCTTACGGAAATCCGGCAGAGAGGGGAAAAACAGCTGCAAAAATTCTGGTATCATTGGTCCCTTTGATTTGCACGGTATTAGCAAAATGGTCATGGAAGCTGGAGCTGATGCATACGAATGTGGATATCTCTTTTGGAGGAAAGATAGACATTGTGCATTACACGTCCATGTTCTTTCTGCATCATGACGGGACTTACCGCCAGACAGTTACGGACCATTTTAAGGACGCATTTTTTGAACAGAAAATAGCATTTCCTCTGACAGGATTAGAAATCAGTTACTGTGTTCTCTTCCTGCTGCTGCTGTCAGGACTTGCTGTACTCTGTTACAAAGGAAGAAGGCAGGAAGACCCGGGAGAGAGGAAAGTGATTCAGGTTACGCTTGCGATTGTTCTGATTCAGCTTGTATTTTATATATACAGCCTGGGAGCCGTTTATGTATCCGGTTTTTCAGAGTATGAAGCTTTGAATCTGGCGTCTTACCAGCGGTATATGAATATATCTTATCTTGCCACGGCTGTTGTGATTTTAGAGGGCGTTATGCATGATTTTTCTGCGCTGCGTGAGAATAGCATGGTTCAGTGTTTTGCAATGGTACTGATTCTTTCGTTCAGTCCGCTTGGAACCGTTGAAAATTATCTGAGCAGGGATACCGTAAGGCAGGCAAAAGAAATCCGGGACAGGTATGAACCGATGCATGACCTGATAAGGAGGCACTGCAGCGGGAGCGATGCGGACAGAATTTATTTTATTTCGCAGGCAGACAATGGATTTGACTACTGGGTTACCAGATTTATCGCAAGGCCGAACGGATTTGCCGGAAGCTGGGTATGGAGCCTGGGAGAGCCGCAGTATGACGGGGATATCTGGACGTATGGAGAATGCACGGACTCGGATGCATGGATGGAAATGCTGAATGACGGAAATTATACGCATATTGCCCTGTACCGTGTGAATGACTATTTTAAGGAGCATTTTTCAGGCGTGTTTTCAAAGCCGGAGGTAATTGCGGATAATACGCTTTATGAAAAAAATACAAAGACAGGGCTGTTTGATTTGTGCAGATGACTGAATGAAGGAAGATGGATGAAAGAAAAGATTACGGGGGAAAGAAATGTGCTGGAGGAAAATGTGCTGAAAGGATTGTGCTGGAGGAAAACGTGCTGAAAGAAAACGGATGGAATAAAAACGGATGGAAAGAAGCCCTGCATTATTTTATTAAGATAGCAGTGAAAACCGGATTGCGGGTTTTTCATGTATTTCCGGTGAAGGAAAACCGAATTACGCTGCTTAACGATATGTCTTATACATACGGCGACAGTATGAAGTATCTGTATCTTTATATGAAGAAAAAGCGGAAAAACAGGTATGAAACTGTATATCCGTTAAAGGCTCTTCCGCGAACAAAACCGGACGGGGTGATTCTGGTTCGCAGGAATACGGTGCGGTATTATTACTATCTGATGACTTCGCGGGTGATTATTACAAATGCGGGAGGTGTTTCGTTCCTTCCAAAACGAAAGGGGCAGATGATTATCAATACCTGGCATGGAGGCGGGCCGTATAAAAAGACGGGTACGAATGTGTTTCATGGCTTTTTTTATAACAGGGAAACGGCTTTGAATGCCGGACAGATTGATTATATGCTTTCTGCCTGTGAATACAATATGGTTTATGAATTTCTGTCGATGGGCATTCCGAAAGAAAAATGCGTTCCGTCAGGAATCCCGCGGAATGATATTTTTTTCAGGAATCATCAGCGGATTTCAGAAAAGGTAAGGAGGCATTTCGGTATCGGGAAGGATAAAAAGATTGTATTGTATGCGCCGACTTTTCGTCTGGATGCGGACGGCTATACGGGGAAAAAAGTGATGGCACACAATACTTTTGATTATGCCGGGACAGTCAGTGCATTGCATGACAGATTTGGCGGGGACTGGGTATCCGGGTTAAGGCTTCATCCGAAGATTGGCAGGAAAGCAGCTGTAAATGAGGATGTGTTCAATATGACAGATTACCCGGACATTCAGGAATTGTTATGTGCGGCAGACGTGCTGATTACGGATTATTCATCGGTCATGTGGGATTTTTCTCTGACGGGCAGGCCGGTTTTTCTGTATCTGGCGGATTTGGAAGAATGCAAAAAGAAGCCGGGTTTTTATATGCCGCCAGAGGAGTGGCCGTATCCGATTGCACAGACAGCGGAAGAACTGAAAGACAGCATTGCTGAATATGATGCTGAAACGTACAGGATACGGTTACATGAGCATTATCAGCGTTCAGGCAGCTATGAAAAGGGAAACGCCTGCGAAACTGTACTGGATTTAATTGAGAATTAGCTGTTTGTGAAATTTTTGTGCCGGGAGTGAGATGGGATGGATTTTTTAGATTTAAAGATACTTGCATATGCAAAAAAGAATGGTTCGGCAGATGCGCACAGGATAGCAGCTCAGTGTTTTGTACCGTTCGATAAAGTGATAGAAACGATGAATACACTGCAGACAAAAGGATTTCTTACGCAGCAGCGGCAGATTACAGATGCCGGTATCCGGGAGATGGCGCCTTATAAAACAGATAACGCTGTTATAATGGCTGCCGGTGAATCCAGACGGTGCCTGCCGCTTTCGAAAATACTGCCGAAAGGGCTTTTTAAGGTAAAAGGAGAGATTTTAATTGAGCGGGAAATCCGCCAGCTGCTTGAGGCGGGAATCCGAAAGATTATAGTCGTTACCGGGTATATGGCGGATAAATACGCGTATCTGAAGGAAAAGTACGGCGTTACGCTGGTGATGAATGAAGAATATCATACAAAGAATAATGTGTCTTCGATTTATGCTGCGAGACAGTATCTGGGAAATTCTTATATCTGCTGTGCGGATAATTATTATGAAGAAAATATTTTTTCGGAATATGAAGCCGGGTCATTTTATACCTGTGCCTATACGAAAGCATATGCGGACGAATACTGTATTACAGAAAACAGTAACGGATATATCGAACGTATCCGGCGGGGCGGACAGGAGCAGTGGTATACCATCGGGGCTAACTTTTGGACAAGGAGTTTTTCTAAAAAGTTTATTGAGCTTTTAGAAAAAGAGTATGAAAATCCGGACACAGCCAGGATGCTGATTGACGATTTTCACATCCGGCACTTTTCAATGCTGCCTGTAACCGCAAAAAAAATGAAAGACAAAACGGTTTTAGAGTTCGATACCTTAGAAGAGTTTGAAGCGTTTGACCCGGATTTTAAAGCATATGCAAAGGAAGCCATCGCAGATAACCTGTACGGAAAATATAAGGGAATCACAAGATACGCGGGCGTAAAAACCGATAACAGGCATGGAAGGCTTCATTTTAACGAAAACCTCTGGGGGCCGTCTCCAAAGGCGCTGACACCTTTTCATGAGGCGGATTTGGAAGAGCTGTATTTATACGATTCCGGGGAAACGGATGTGCTTTGTAAGGAAATTGCTGAAAAATATCATTTTGACTATGAAAATGTATTTTTGCATAACAGCGGTTCGGAACTGGTAAAAAGCATTATGACGATTATGATAGGGGAAAATGACGGGGTACTGCTTCCGCTTCCGCACTGGAGCTATTATCCGGGGATTGTAGATTACCGGTTTGGACATCAGTTTTTTTATGGTTTTCGGGAAGATGGAGACAAGTGTTACCATAATATCGAAGATTTAATGGAGCAGGCAGAAATCCATAAGCCGAAAATGATTATCATTACAACTCCTGCAATGCCTTCGGGTAATCTGATAAAGCCGGATGATCTGGAGATGATTGTCCGAAATAATCCCCAGGCGCTGATTTATGCAGATCAGGCCTATTTTGGATTTGAACCGGATTTGATTGATGCCGGTTATTTCATTCGTCATTATGATAACGTGATGTTTGCCAGAACATTTTCCAAGTTTTATGCGCTGGCAGGACTGCGGCTGGGATACGGCGTCGCGAGCAGACGGGCGCTGGAAGCCTTATGGCTGGACCTGCCGCTGCTGCGTCTTCCGGTTATCGCAAGAAAGGCAGCCGCAGAATGTCTCAGGGACGATGCATATTATGAAAAAATCCGAAAAGAGATTCACGATGTCAGAGAATGGTTTTACAGGGAGCTGTTATCGATGGAACATGTGCATCCGTACCGGTCTGACACAAATTTTATCTATATGAAAATAACCGGCATTGATGCGGCGGCGGTCAGAGAGGAAATGATGCACAAGGGATATCTGTACCGCATATTTGAATATGACAAAAAGCAGTATTACAGGATAAATGTTGCGCCTATGGAGACCATGAAAGATTTTATGCGCATTTTCAGAAAAACGATGAAGGAAGCGGAAAAAAAACTGTGAACAGGAAAACTGTGAACAGGAAAATGAAGGAGGAAACGGACTGGTGAATTGTTCCGAATATTTAGCGGATTTTCTTATCAGACACGGTGTCACGGATGTGTTTGGCTATGCAGGAGGATATATTGTGCCGCTTATGGATGCATTTTATCAAAGGCGCAGTGAAATCACGGTTCATGTATGCTATCACGAGCAGGCATGTGCGCTGGCAGCAGACGGGTATGCGAGAACGAGCGGAACTATCGGGGTATATTTCACGACTTCCGGCCCCGGGGCGGTCAACGGGTTAGGCGGCCTTGCCGACGCCTGGTTTGACGGGGTCCCTGTTATGGGCATCTGCGGAAACGTTCCGACAAATGAGATGAAAGGATTCTCAGGGATTCGCCAGAACGGGTTTCAGGAGATGGATATTGTTTCCATGGCGAGAAATATTACCAAGTATTCTGTGACGGCAAACAGCGGCGAGGGATTTGCGGATATCGTAAACCGCGCGTATCATATGGCCCTGCTTGGAAGAAGAGGAGGTGTTCTTATTGATTTTCCGCTCGATATACAGCAGACCGGTATTATTAGCGGGTAACGGAATCAGAGCTGCGGGTGCGGCGGACCTGCTGTATGAGTTTGCCTGCAAAACGGATATTCCGGTTCTTACGACGATGAACGGGGCAGACCTTGCCCAGGATGAGCTGCACATTGGATTTATCGGCACGCATGGCAACCGCATTGCAAATATGATTCTGAATGAATGCGATTTGCTGATTGCTGCCGGCGCCCGTCTTGGAATCCGCCAGGCGGGCCGCATCCCTGAACATTTTGCGCCGGGGGCGCACCTGGTACGCTGTGATATCGATGACTGTGAATTAAGCCGCAGTATCAAAGCAGACGAAGAGAAATATCAAATGGATGCAAAAGATTTCTTTCGGATGCTGCTAAAGGAGCGTACGCCGAAGTATTCCGCGTGGAGGAGCAGATGCTTAGAGGCAAAGAAAATTCTGGACTGTTATGATAAGCAGCCAGGGAATTATGCGGTAGAAAAGATCGCGTCCCTGCTTGCGCCGGATGCAAATGTTTCAGCTGATGTGGGGATGCATCAGTGCTGGTGCGCCCAGTCGCTTGTTTTGAAAGGCCGAAAAGGCCGGATTCATATCAGCGGCGGATACGGGACGATGGGATGCGGGCTTCCTTTTGCGATAGGCTCTTCTATTTCTATGGGAAAAGCGGTTTCTTACTGTATCACAGGAGACGGCGGATTTCAGATGAACATCCAGGAGCTGGAAACGATAAAAAGAGAAAGGCTTCCGGTTAAGATATTTATTTTAAATAACAGAGTGCTTGGAAAAATCAGTGAAACGCAGCATCTGGAGCATGGCGACAGATTTGCATGTACGGCTGAGGGCGGAGGATACACCGTCCCTGATTTTCCAAAAATATCACAGGCATATGGGATACGGGCGGCGGCATTGGATTCTTACGAAGAGCTTGACCGCTATCAGGACTGGATTCTGGATACCGAACCATGTCTTTTGGATATCCGGCTGCCAGAGAACAGTCTTTTAACGCCGAAAATAAAATTCGAAACTTCCAGAATCAGGCCGTGTCTGGAGGAAAGCGTTGTGCAAAAGGTCAGAGGAGTTTTGCGGGGATGATTAGTTTTATTATACCTGTTTACAATACAGGCAGACAGTTACTGTCTCGAAGTATCCATAGTATTTTAAAATCAAAGGATAAAGAAATTGAAATTGTAGTCGTGGATGATGGAAGCCGTGATAAAAATTCATCCGCATATCAGAAAATATGCCGTGCAGATAACAGGATTCACTATTATAAAAAAGAAAACGGGGGCCCTTCTTCAGCAAGAAATTTTGGTGTCAGAAAAGCTAAAAATGAATATGCAGTTTTTCTGGATGCGGATGATTATATCACAGAAGCATGCATCCCTATGGCAAAAGAGATAATACGCACAGAGCACCCGGATTTAGTAATGGGATATGTTTACAAGGACCTTCATGATAAAGGAAACTGTAAGCGTATCATGGATGCGGATGACAGAAATCCCGGGGTTATGTTCATTGAGGATGAGAGTGCGAAAGCCGGACTGCTGAACCATATACTGGGATATCAGAACCGGACGCTGTCTGATAAGAAGGGATATTTAAGCGACGGGCCGTGGTGCCGTTTCTTTCGGCGGACGTTGTTTGCGGATACTTATTTTGACGCGGATGCGAAATGGGATGAGGATACGCTGTGGAATATCAGCCTGATAAAACGGTGCCAAAGGATTGCTGTCTGTAAATCTGTCTGGTATGTATATGCGGTCAGAAACGGCTCCGTAACACAGGGATACCGGCCGGACTGTTTTCAGGAATTTATATATATTACCAGTCAGCTGGATTCCCAAAGCCGTCTGCAGTGGAAAACAGTGATAGAAAAGGGCGTTTCTCACAGAATATGGCATGATATTTTCATTTTATCCAGAGCGTATTTATTTCACGAAAAGAATCACGACAGCTTTTTTATCAGATACAGAATGATGAAGCAGGCAGTGGAAAGCCGCTGTTACCAAAAGGCGGTTCACCGTATTGATTTTCAGTATGAACACAGATTTGTCAGAAGAAAAGTAAAAGAGTTACTGAATGCTTCCATGAAGATGCACGCATATTTTATTTCGTATCTGATTTTAATGATTTACACGCGGGACGGGTGAGGGAGGTTCATGGTTTTCTATGTTATCCATAATTTTATATCTGTCCGTTTTTATGGTCTGCTGTATTTTGATATATATCACTGCATCGGGGCGCAGGGGGAACCTTGTCATTTCCTTTGGAAAAAGAAAAATCATATCCTCCGGCAAAAAGAGCGGGATATTTCTTGCTCTGATTTGCTGTATTCCGGTTATTCTTTTATACGGACTGAGAACCGGTATCGGGACAGATTATGCGGCATATGAGCAGATATTTGATATCCTGCATGACACGCCGTTTACAGAATATATGCTGCTGCACCGCGAGGGAAACGGGGCATATTATGTGGAAGCCGGCTATTACCTGTTAAACAGGCTGCTGCCCAGCTACCGGATGCTCTTATTTGCGGACATTATTTTGATTTTAGTTCCTGCGTGGACGGCTGTGTGGGAGCTTAAAGAGAACGGGATTCCTCAGTTAAGCCTCTTCATCTATATGTGTACCCAGTTTGTATTTGCGATGAACGGCGTGAGATTTGTGATTGCGCTCAGTTTTATCCTGCTGGGTTTTGCATTTTTGATGAATGGAAAATATATAAAATGCATGCTCAGTATTGCAGTGGCGGTCATGTTTCATACAAGTGCAGCCATTTGTATTTTGTTTGTTTTTTTAGGACATTTCAGGCAGCGTAAAATAAATATCGCAAGAGATGTATTGTTCTATTTTCTTATCATCACGTTTGCTTACAGTAATCAGAGTATTGTTTTCATCATATCGAAGATTCCGCTGTTTCACAGGTATTTTACAAAAGATGCGTATTCTTTTTCGAACAGCATGGCGGGCAGCATCGTGTGGATGCTTCATATTGTTCCGGTTCTTTTACCGCTGCTTATCGTGTGCAGAAACAAAATCTTTCGGGACAGCAGAAGCAGACTGATGTTTCAGATTTGCATGACGCAGATTCCGTTTCGGATGATGGGGCTGTATAATACCTGGTTTACCAGATTAGCCAGGATTTCTCAGGTAATTGAGGTTTTGTTTCTGCCGTATATGCTGCGTGCAGTCGAAAATAAAAATACCAGGCGGTTACTGACGTTTTATTATGTGATGTGGTATATTTTTTATTTTTGTTATTATGTTTTCGTAAATGACCAGGGGGATTCCATTCCTTATCGATGGATATTAAGCAGATGAATGAGAAACAGAGACAGCAGAGGGATGCTGAAATTATAAAAAAGGCCGCTTTTATTCATGCGGCATCCAAATATCTTACCGTTATCTTACAGCTTATTTATACTGTTATATTATCAAGAATACTAACACCTGAAGATTATGGAACAGTGGCAGTTATCAATGTCTTTATCGTGTTTTTTCAGCTGATAGGCGATATGGGATTTGGAGCGGCAGTGATTCAGGAGCAGGAGCTTACAGATGAAGATGTGAATTCCATTTATTCATTTGTTGTTTATCTTGGAATGGCGCTGATGATAGTATTTTTGCTGTTATCCAGAGTGATTGCAGCTGTATATGACGATGATATCTATATCAGTCTTGGCATGATATTAGCTGCGGCATCAGGGTTTTATTCATTTAATGCGATACCCAGTGCGGTGATGTTAAAGAATAGGAGATTTATTGCGATTGCAGTGCGGACAGTGGCTGTTTCGGCGGCGGCCTTTACCTGTACGATATTTTTTGCACTAAGGGGAGCGGGTGTATATGCGCTGGCATTGAATACTTTGTTTGGAGCAGCAGGCCTTTTTTTCTGGAATGAGGTATCTGTAAAACTCAGATTTTTGCTGCGGCCAGCCATTGGGCCGGTAAAAAAGATTTTTTCATATTCACTTTATGAAACTGCTGCACAGACACTGAATTATTTTAACCGTAATCTGGATAATCTTCTGATTGGCAGATTTATGTACAAAAATCAGCTTGGCTATTATAGCAAGGCTTATGCATTGCAGCAGATGCCGGTAAATTATCTGCCGGGAGCGATTACGCCTGTCCTGCATCCTGTTTTATCGCAGCATCAGGATGATAAGGAATTTATATTTTCTAATTATATAAAGCTTTTAAAATTTTTATCTCTGCTTGGATGCTTTGCTTCAGCTTACTGCTGGTTCGCCGGAAAAGAGATTATACTGATTGCTTTTGGAAAACAATGGGGCGAATCTGTCCGGCCGTTTCGGATTCTTTCTTTAAGCTTATGGCCGCAGATTCTGACGAATACGACTGCGCCGATTTATCAGAGCATTGGAAATACAAAACTCATGTTTCAGAATCTGATTTTCACAGCTGTAATGATTAGCTTATTTATCATAGGCGGTGTCATGTCGGGAAGTATCTATATGGTTTCGATATGTGTGAGTATTGCCTATGTGCTGAATTTCTTTGTTACGTTTTTTGTTATGACAAGGTTTGGATTTCATATGGGTTATGTGGAATTTATGAAAAATTTTAAAGAAGATATCTTGATATATATTGTTCTTTTTATGTTTTCAGTTTTATTTCCGGTGTCGTTTGAGAATGTTATCATAGGGGCATTTGTAAAATTGGCGATGCTCCTTTTGCTGTTTTTTGTGATGCTGGTTATCACAAAACAGTTAAAATGGCTTATGGCTGTAATTGGGAAAGGGGAAAGGTAAAATATGCTGTGCTTGAATTAATAAAGCATTTGCTGCCGGTCTGGCATTTCCCCTGCTGATTGAAATATGCTGGGTAAAAATGATAAAAAAGACAGAAAGAAAGTCAGGAGAATTTAATGGATAGAATATATGCTGTTCCGATAGTCATTCCGGCTTACGAACCAGGCACAGAGCTGCTTGAATTTTACAGAGATTTGAAGACAAAGGGATTTCAGAATATTATTGTTATCAATGACGGAAGCACGGATGATTACACAGAACTGTTTGATGAAATAACTGCAAGGGGGGGGGTAGTATTAAAACATGCTGTAAATCAGGGAAAAGGAAGGGCGTTAAAAACGGTATTTAATTACATACTAAATGAATTCCCGGATTCCTGCGGCTGCATAACGGCTGATTCGGACGGACAGCATAAGACAGAAGATGTGGAACAGTGTGCCAGAGCGCTTGTACACAGCAGAGACTGCCTGATTATGGGATGCCGGGACTTTAGCGGCAGCAATGTTCCGTGGAAGAGCAGATTTGGAAACGAGCTGACGAAGAAAGTATGCAGTTATTTATGCGGGATAAAGGTGTCGGATACACAGACCGGTTTAAGGGGCATCCCGGCCGGATTTATGAAAGAACTCCTGAATGTGCCGGGAGAACGATTTGAATTTGAAACCAATATGCTGATTTCCAGTAAAGGGAAATACACAACGATTGAGGTGCCTGTACAGACTGTATACGAATCGAAAGAAAATCATAAAACACACTTTGACCCGGTGCTCGATTCTATTAAAATATACCGTATATTTGGAATTCTGTTTCTGAAATATATTTTTTCTTCGCTGTCTTCAAGTATCATAGATTTCATATTGTTTGGGGTATTCTGCTCTGTGCTGAAACCGTGGAACGCATGTTATTACATAGCGATAGCCACAGTATCTGCCAGAATATTTTCAGCGTCATATAATTATCTGATTAACTACAAGTTTGTATTTCATTCGAAAAAGAAAATGGGGACATCGGGGGTTCAGTATCTGATTCTTGCTGTATGCATTATGCTGTTAAGTGCGCTGTCTGTTACAGCAGGAGTCAGATTCATGCCTGCAGTTCCAGAAGTATTGATAAAAATACTGGTGGATACGGTTCTGTTTCTTATCAGCTATAAAGTGCAGCAGCAGCTGATTTATTAAAGGCGGCCATTTGCCAGCAAGAGGTATGCGGCTGCTTCGTTCCGGGTCTTGCATCCCCTGTTAAGTTTCTGCTATAATAATACCCGGCTGCAGATAATATGGCAGGAAAAGACGGGGAAAATTATGGAATACATAGAGATGAAGCTGCTAAAGCAGAGTGAAAAGAGCATGGTGCATATGATACAGGAAAAACAGAGCGGGCAGCTTTTTATCAGAAAAAAGCTGAAAGGGAGGCTGGAGGTCTATCAGGAACTGCAAAACTGCCAGCATCCGGGGCTTGCGCACATATATGAGGCGGAGTTTTCCGATGACAGCACGGAGGTTATCGAAGAATACATTGAGGGACAGCCGTTAGGAAGTACACAGTTATCAGACCGGCAGCTTTTGGATGCTGTAAAGGAGCTGTGCTCCGTTCTGGAAGCTTTGCATGGCAGGGGCATTATCCACCGGGATATTAAGCCTTCGAATCTGATTCTTGACAAAGAAGGGCACATCCGCCTGATTGATTTTGATGCAGCGCGTATGCCTAAATCCGGCAGGGAAACCGATACAAGGCTTCTGGGCACGAGGGGATATGCGCCTCCGGAACAGTTCGGGTTTGCACAGACGGATGTACGGACAGATATTTACGCTCTGGGCGTTACGCTTGAGCAGCTGTTTGGAGAGAAAGCAAAAAAGCTGCACTGCCGGCATATGATTCAAAAGTGCATGAAGCTTGACCCGGATAAGCGGTATCAGTCGGTAAAGGAGTTTGAACGGGCTTTTTTTCACAGAAAACGAAGACTGCTGTGTGCTGCGGCGGCCCTGATTTTACTATTGGCTGTATTTTTACAGTATCCGTTCAGGCAGCAGTCTTATCATAAGACATCTATGGCTGTGCTTCCGGCACCGGAGAATCCGCACTGGGACGGCGATACGGGCATTGGAGTATGGAACCATGTGCCGGATTCCGGGGACGGCGCCGAGGCCGGCTATCATTGGAGGCTGTACTGGAGCAAAACGGATGAACTGCCGGATTTAAGCGCACAGACGTGGGTACAGGAAGGTTCTATGAGGGGGAATAATTTTGTCAGTGACGGAGAGGAAGCGGCTGTTTATCAGGTGAGTCTGTCAGAACAGTTTCAGGAAAACGGATTTTATTATTTTGCGGTATCTGCTGACGGGGACGGGGGACAGTATGAAAGCAGCCCGTATGCCATATCGGATGCGTTTGCATATACCGGGGAGTCTGCGCCTCTGCTGCAGGCTCCGGCCGGGTTAACCTGGAAAAAGGCAGCTGACGGAAGCGGAAACATCCAGTATTATGCGGCATGGGATAATCTGGATGATTATGAAGACGCGGACAGCTTTAATGTACGCGTATATAATGCAGACGGTGATTTTGCGGGAAATAATATCTGGACAAAAGAAGAAATCGTGAGTATCGGACAGGGAGGAGTCTGGATTGACAGGAAGATGATGGCACAGGAAAGCGGGCCGTACCGTTTTACCATACAGGTATATTCGTCGCGGCCGAATGAATATCATTCCACTATCATGCCGGATGAGGTGCCGGAGGAATATTTCAGCCCCTGGAATGATATTGGATAAATAAATACAGATGTAAAAAATGGATTTTCACTGCAGCAGTGCAGCGGGAATCCATTTTTTTTTGCGGAATCAGGATGCCGGGCGGAAAATATGAAATGTCTGCCGGCAGCAGACCGCAGGCAGTAAAATAACGCTTATAATGATTTCGTAATAACGGAAAAAAATAAACTGCTATGTGTCTGAGGTTTTAGACGGACTGATATTTTCTTTGAAATATTCACGGAAATCTGAAATACAATCAGGATAAAGGAGATGCACGGAAATGAAAAAATTTATTGTATTTACTACGGCCGCATTTATGATGCTGTTTTCAGCCTGTTCCGGCAGCGTATTGGAAAATGCCGGGAAGGAGCTGGAGGATACGATTGAAAATGCGGCCAGTGCCGATAATAAGTATGTTTTGATGGTCAGGGGAGGCTATAGGGAAAATAATCCGGACCTCACTTATGAAAAAGCGTTTTCCGCTTTTTTTGATGCGCCGCGCTGGAAATATTTTGAAAGTGATGAAGGAGAGGACATTGTAGAATTTACCGGAGACTGTACCTATCAGGAGGCTGCCGTAAAAGCGCGGATTCAGTTTAAGGTGGATGAAGAAAATGGAACGTTTGAAGCAGTATATCTGGCTTTCAATGAAGTCCCGCAGGATGCTCTTACATTAAATGCATTAATTGAAAAAACATTCATTGAAGAAGAAAGTGATTCGGAGAAAACAGCTGATACTGAAACGTTATCTGATGATACGCCGTCAGTTTCATCAGATGAAACCGAAACATCCGGAGTGCTCAGTAAAGAAGAGGCGCTGGCCATGGTTCAAAACTGGAATGCGGAACACAGGCTGGGGGATTGTCAGACACAGGATGCAGAGTATGCTGAGGACAGCAGTGACGGGAGGTATAAATATAATGTTATCTGCAATGGGAATGCCAGTGAAATTTTCATATATGTAAATCCGCAAAACGGAGCTATGAGTGTAGAGGAGTATGATTCTTACTATGATTCCATAGATTACTGGTACCGGACGGTATACCTTGAAGAAGAATTAGAGATGCAGTATGATCAGGATGGGAATGAGGTATATTATGCAAATATAAGCTATGGATATTTACAGCGGTATACAGATAATTATATTGGTCAGACAGTCGTAGTAAAACCTTTGAAAATATCCCAGGTATTGAACTATGACGACACGGTGTACATATCCGGGTGTGAAGCATCTTATAATGAATATACAGGCTGGCTGCCTGATTATAACAAAGAGTATATCATTGATGTCACAAATATCGATGTAAAAATCCTGGAAGGGGATGTTGTTGATGTATATGGCTCATTTGTAGGATTAAAAACCATGACATCCGCAATTGGCAATATTCAGAGTGATTATCCGCTTATCACAGCAGACAAAGTGTTATTTGAAGATGCAGTGGATTAAAAGATGGTTTATCTGCCGCCTTATGCCTTCGGTATGCCAAGCAGGGCCAGATTGTGGCGAAACAGCAGTTCATTGGCCTGCATAATTGTCTGCCCGTGCTGTATCGCATATAAAATCAGGGCGTCACGCTCGTCTCTTGCATATAATTCCCTGTTGCCGGACAGCTTGAGCATTTTTTGTGTTTCCTGATCGGTCAGGCGCAGTCCGAAAGATAAGGCGAGCAGTTTATCCCTGGACGGTGTTTTTTCACCTGAAAAAATCTGATACACATAGGAACGGTCAAGCTGCGAGCCGCGCACCACTTCGGCACGGCTCAGATTTTTTTGAGACAGCAGCATCTGCAGGTGCTCAGACAGAGTGACATGCAGCATATGTGAATGATTTCTGACCAGGAAATCTTCTACATCTGTGGCATTTTTTATTTCATGATATAATTCTTTAGTTGATACCTGTTTCATACTGCATCTCCTGCCAGAATTCCAGATTTTCTGGTATTATTGTAGGCGATTTAGCACGATATGTCAAGAAGCTGTCATTTAACTGTATGGAAGCAGAGTATCGTATGCTTTACTGAATCTGTATCCAGTTTAAGGACGTCAGAGCAGCCTCGTAATTTTGAATACCGGAATGATATTCTTCTTCCGTAATTTCATTTCCATTTTGAAAATAGGCAAATACAGGCTTGTCATCTTCTAAATGGCCGACAGCAGTATAAGAATCGATTCGTTCAGGAGTGACGCCGTCGCTGCCTATTCTGTAAAAATCTACGCCGGATTCTGCGGCGCTGCTGCTGTAAAATACCTTTATCACTCCGTTTTCACAAAGCGAAAAATTGGTTCTGCCACCGAATTCCATTTCCGGGAAAATAGAAACGATATGAGTTCCGTTGTAACCATATAAATCATAATTCCAGGGGGTAAAAACAGGCTCTGATACAGCACGTTCTCCGCCTGCAATGATAAGCTCCATCGTCCCGTTTCCGTCTATATCATAAAATGCGTAATAAATGTCCTGCTTATGGAGGCAGATTTCCAGTCCGATATCCTCTCCGAAACTGCTGTAATAAGCATCCGAATCCCGAAGATCAGCGTAAAAATCATTCTGAACCATGTCGCTGTACTGCGCTAAAACAGAATCGTAAATATCCGTTTTTTCGGCGGACGCTTTTTGACTGCCCGCTGCATCATTTCTGATTAGGCTCTCTGTGTCTTTGTTTTCTTCATTTATAGCATTCTTTTTTTCATTTATAGCATTCTCTTCTTCATTTATAGTATTCTCTTCCGCCAGCCTCTGATTCGTTATGGTTTCTTCCTCTGCTGCATCAGCCTCAGCGTTTTTTGATATATCGGTTTTGCAGCCTGCAAGTAAAAATGCTGCTGATAAAGCTATGGCAGCAGCTGTATGTACTGCCGTTGTTTTTCTGATTTTCATATGTTTTACTCCTTCATCAAATTCGGCTTGCCATTCTGGGATGGTTATCATTCTATCATACAGCGTCCGTTTTCTCAACAGAAATTGTACACAGCCCGCATTTTCAGGTTTTCGAATAGCAGACATCTGTACAGGCTCAGCAGTTTTTGCTTTACACCTTTTACACAATCCGCTATAATGATAGCAGCAATGAATCATTGTACAGTTAAAAGGCGGTGAAAGGATGGCAGAAGAAATGTCTGATAAAGAGTTAATTACAATCACAATTGACAGATATACCGATTTGCAGCAGATTAAAAAAGCAAATGGCGGTCACGAAAATGAAATGCTTGATTATTTTATTAAAGTAACTACTGCAAAATTATCTTCTCTGGGTGTGAATGCTGAAGATATCACATTACAATAATTACACCCGTTTATAAGTTTTTTGGTTTTAATATATTTTGGGAGCAAATCTGATGGCAGCTTTTTTTACAGATGTACTGGACCGGCTGCTGAATCCTGAATTTTTAACAGGAGTCAGGAAAAAGTATCATTTTCAAGACGCCCAGGCAGATGATTTACAGGCAGTGGCAGAAGCAATGCTGCCGATTCTTAAAAAGGAGGCTTTCTGGAAAAGAAAACCATACTGGATACAAAGCAGCGGTCAGAAAGAAAAAATAAATGCAGATAAAACATATGAATTTGCAGTTATGTCTTTAGGAAGCGGTACCGATTATCTGCAGGAAAGATACACGAAGAGCGGGCTTATTATGCAGAGCTATATGATAGAAGTGCTGGCCTGTGAAATTCTCATGCAGGGATATGACGCTTACAGTGAGTATGTCTTAAATAAAACAGGCTGGCATCCTTTGAAATATCATTTTTTTGGCAGTGAAGAAGTGTTTCCGCTGGATATGCTGCCGGGGCTGCTAGAGGAGTATACGCCGCAGATTACCTGTAATTCCGCTTTCTGCATGCTGCCGCAAAAAAGCGTCGCATTTATCTGCGAGCTGACGCAGGACGAAAAGCAGCAGTGCGAAAGTGTGTGCAGCGGATGTACGAACCGGTGCAGCTTTTACACAGCTGCAGACAGCTGCCCGGAAAAAGGAATTTAAAAAGGCTGTATTATAAAATGGTAAATATAGAAATAAGAAAGACGCAGGCTGAAAAATGAGTGAAGAAAACCAGATTCAAAATTCGTACTGTTTTTTTGAAAATAAAGACTGTAAATACTTTCCATGTCATAACAAAACAGGCGCTTTCAACTGTCTGTTCTGTTACTGTCCGCTGTATCTGAAAGAAAACTGCCCGGGGAATCCGGTATATCTGAATAAGAATGGAACAAGTATCAGGGACTGTACAAACTGTACGTTTCCGCATGAGCCGGAAAACTATGAACTGGTTATACAGAATTTGAAGGACTGAGTGCGGGAGCGGCTAAACCCGCACTCTTTCTATTCTGCAGGCATGCTTTTTTGTTTTCGTACTGTAGCTGATGCCAATCAGCAGAAGTTCTCCTGTATATTCAAATTTTCTCACAGCATGTGCATAATTTCTGTTTTTTATCTGCAGCAGGGCTTTATCTGTACTCTGATTCCATTTTAACTCAATAAGAAGCGCCGGTTTTGCGGAGTTTTTTTTCGGCATAAATAAAATATCAGAATATCCTTTTCCGCCAGAGAGTTCTTCAAAACGCATATAATCATCTACAGAGCTCAAAAAAGCGGTAATAACGGTATAGCGCAGTGCCTGTTCATTATTATAATTGCCAGGAGTGATTTCAGTTTCATGAATTTCTTCAATCATCCGGGCGGTATTTAATTCATCCATCTGCAGGACAGCATTTAAAAGCCTGTCGCTCATTCGTACGGCTTTTGCCAGTTCCGGGCGTTTTCCTTCTCTGACAGCACGGATAAATTCCCGGCGGATTTCCTCATTCGGAATAAATACTTCTCCTGTTTCGATATCGTATGCAAGATATCCTAAATGGACAAGCAGAGTAAAAATATCGTCTCTGCCGGACAGGGAGGTCATATCATTTTGAAAGGTTCCGGTATCAATGCGGCATCGTTTTCCGCCCAGAAGGGATACAACCGCGTCTTTGATACCGTCATAATTAAAATCAATGTAAGTTTTCAAAGATTCATATGTTTCGGTCTTTGTCCAGTAGCAGTCAAATCTGCGGTTTAAAACGGCTTCTATCATCGAATTGGGACAGAAGATATGTCCTTTTGTATTTGGAAAGTAACCGTCATACCAGGCACGTGCTGTTTCAAATGAAAGCCCGTATTCATCGCACAGACCTTTGGCTTCGGCATCTGTAAATCCAGTGAATTCAGCCAGAATACCCGGCTGCAGCATGGTAAATTCCTGAAAGTCTGTCAGGGCAGACTGGGTGCCGTACTTTTTAATCGGAAGGATTCCCGTCATATACGCTCCTGAAATGACCTGAGAAGTCTGGCTGCTTTTAAACAGGCTTCGCAGCAGCCGGATATATTCCTGATGTAAATCTGCATGCGCTTTTGCTTCCCGAAACAGGGCATCCCATTCGTCGATAATAATAAAAAATCTGCTGCCTGTCTTTGCATGTACCTGCATCAGAGCCTTAAATAAGGACTTTGTATTTTCCGAAATACAGCCTGGAAAGGTTTCTTTCAGTTCGTAAATCACATCATTCTGTAAATCCCGCACGGTTTCTTCTATGGTATCAGCCATCGAAATAAACGAGGAAATGTCAAAAAAAAGAACGTCGTGCCGGTTTAAGTGTTCTTCAAACTGCGCGTCTTTGATTCCGGCAATTTTCAGGTTTTCAAACAGCTTTTTGGAGTCAGCGCCTTTTGAATAATAGGCGGCAAGCATTTTTGCAGCAAAAGATTTTCCAAAACGCCTTGGACGGCTCGAACAGGTCAGCATCCGGGCGCTTTCAAGCACCTTATTTGTATATGCGAGCAGGCCTGATTTGTCAATGTATGTGCCGGTTTTTAATACTGCTTCAAATGCGTCTGACGGAGGGTTTACATAAAATCCCATGCTTTCCAGACTCCTTTCTGCGCGGGGATTTTTGCTTTCTTACATAATAAGAGTATACATAAAATACGGGGGAAAGGCAATACCCGGGCACTTTTGAGTTTCCGCAGTTTTAGCTTTACACCTTTTATACAATCCGTTATAATGATTTTTAAAGACGCAGCAGGTTATTTTTCATCAGGAGGTGGTGCAGCTTATGGCACAGGCGGTTTTTAGTGTTCAAATGGATGAGACATTGAAAAAACAGTTTGACATTCTATGCTCAGACTTTGGGATGAATGCATCTACAGCTATCAATGTGTTTGCAAGAGCAGTTGTGCGTGAACGCAGAATTCCTTTTGAAATTGTATCCCCGCAGCCAGACTCAGTGCAGGAGGTTACACGCGGACGGGCATTACAGGCGTTTCATGCTCTCAGGGCACAGGCAAAAGAAAATTTTCCCCAGGGGATGGAGCTTGAAGAAATTAATGAAGAAATTCGCAGGGCACGATACCATGGGGAGGATGCGTGATGATATGTTACGCTGTAATTGATACAAATGTTCTGGTTTCTGCACTGCTCTCAAGCCAGGAAGACGCGGCAACAGTACAGCTTATAGAGCGTATGTTTGCCGGTGAGATTATACCGGTTTACAGCAGGGAGATTATGTGTGAATATCAGGATGTGCTTGCCAGGAAAAAATTTAAGTTTGATGCCCTTCTTGTAAAAAGCATCTTGCAGGCTATTGAAAAATATGGCATTTTATCTAATCCTGCTGCAACAGGAAGAAGTCTGCCGGATGTGAAGGATCTTCCGTTTTATGAGGCTGTGATGGAAAAGCGAAACACAGGAGCCTGCCTTGTGACAGGAAACTTAAAACATTTTCCCAAAGAACCGTTTATCGTAACAGCGCGCCAGATGCTTAATATTCTGGACAGAAGAGAATAGAGGAAGTCTCTGTGTTCGGGCATTCATAAAAAAGGCCGGGAATCTGTTTTTGATTCCCGGCCTTTTCTGTCAGTCTGTTAAATCTTATGCCGTTCTGCGATTAGAAATCTGTCAGGTCAGCTTTGCGTTTTTCTAAGAATGCGCCCATGCCTTCCTGTTTATCATGTGTAGAGCATGTTACGCCGAACAGGTTTGCTTCCATTTCCACAGCGTTCTTAATATCCATATCATAACCGTTGTTAATTGCAGCTTTTGCAATCGATACAGCGTAGCTTCCCTTAGAAACGATTTTTTCAGCCATAGCTTTTGCAGCCGGCATTAATTCTTCAGCCGGAACAACCTTGTTTACAAGGCCGATGCGGTAAGCTTCGTCTGCCTTGATGTTGTCACAGGTAAAGATCATTTCTTTTGCGCGTCCCATGCCGACTAAGCGTGCCAGACGCTGTGTGCCGCCGAATCCAGGAATGATGCCGAGGCCGCATTCCGGCTGTCCGAACAGCGCGTTGTCAGAAGCGATGCGGATATCGCATGCCATGCAGATTTCGCATCCGCCGCCAAGGGCAAATCCGTTTACTGCTGCGATGGTTACCTGGCGCATGTTCATTAATTTAAAGAACGGTACGGATGCGCGCATGCCGAAAGCGCGTGCCTGTGCTGCGGTAAAGTTTACCATTTCAGCGATATCAGCGCCTGCTACAAAGGACTTGAATGCATTGCCTTTCTTGTCAGGGCCGCCTGTTAAGATAACAACCTTTACGTCGTCTCTTGCTTCGATTTCGGTTAATACGGTGTTGAGTTCGTCCAGTGTTTCGCTGTTTAATGCATTCAGCGCTGCAGGCCTTGTAATGGTAAGCACTGCGATTTGATTTTCAACTTCAAGTGTTAAGTTGTTCATTGTCTGTCTCCTCCTAAAATTATGTAGTTAAGATTTACCATATCTATAATTTATAACTTTGTTAAAGATATGTCAATAAAAATGCACGAAGATACCGGTATTTTTTTCAGAAATTTCGTATTAATATACCATGGGGCTGTCTGATACGGCATGCCGGCCATTTGTCTGAATGATAAAAAACGTTAGAGAGGACAAAATTATGAGAAACAGGTTGAAGTTAAGAAAATGGAAAGCAGCGGTTTTTCTTGGAATTTTGCTGTCCGGACTGCTTCCGCTGTATTCTGTAAAGGCGCAGCAGGCAGATATGGACGCCATTGTATCCGCGTCTGCCCAGATTCTGTATAATAATGAGGGCAGCTATAATTCCGTCAATCCGGATGATAACGGTGCAGTGTCGGTTGGAAAGCTGCAGTGGCACGGGTGGCGTGCGCTGTCCCTTTTGCAGACAATTGTATCAGCCAATGAGGAGCAGGCACAGAAGCTGTTAGGAAACAGTCTTTATAACGAAATTGTAAAGACGAAGGATACTGCAAAATGGAGCACCAGGAAGTTTTCATCCGCAGAGGCTGCTGCGGCGCGAAAGCTGCTTGCAACAGACGAGAGCAAAGAAGCCCAGGATACGCTTGCGGTTAAGGATATTACAAGCTATATCCAGCAGGGGCAGCGGCTTGGCATTGAAAACGAGCCGGCCCTTGTTTATTTTGCGGATCTGGCGAATCAGGGAGGCGCCGGGGCAGCCGGGCGTGTCGGCGCGTCGGCCTCAAGAGTGACCGGAAGCTACGAGGCAGTGACTTTAAATGAGCTGCATGAGGCGGCGGTCTGCGATTCTGTTATGGGAGCATATTTAGCCAGGAGGTTTGCGACATATAAATATGCGGCGGAGCTTGGATGGGTCTACTGCAGCCCGTCCGATTCTTACATACCTTCTGATTATGTATCTTCAAGAGACAGCGGCGCGGCATGGGTGCAGCGGGCTTTAAATACCTGCATGAATGCCGGGCTTTCTGTTACAGATACATATGACGAACCGACGAAACAGGCAGTGATGCAGTTTCAGGCAGCTAAAAATCTGCAGGTGGACGGATTTTCCGGCCAGGAAACGATTGTGGCTCTGATAAAGGCATTATTCCGCAGCGAAACCGTAGATAAGCCGGATGTCCCGGTTCAGGACCCGGATTCAGGCACGCAGAACCCCGGTATTTCAGAAAATCCGGGCACATCAGAAAACCCAGGCACGACAGAAAATCCAGGCACATCGGAAAATCCAGGCACAGAAAATCCGGGTACATCAGAAAATCCAGGCACGCAGAACCCGGGGTCTTCTGTCATAACGCCGGAAGAACCGGATACGTCTGTAAAAACGGTGTTAAAGGCATCTAAGACAAGCTATGCGGTGAACAGCACCGCGCAGCCGTTTAAGCTGGATGTTACCAGTACGCATACAATTGTGCCGATTACCTACGAGTCCTCCGATGAATCTGTCGTAACGGTAAGAAAGGACGGCCAGGTAAAGATTACAGGAGCCGGCCAGGCAGACATTACCGTCAGCCAGGAAGCGGTTCATCAGTATACGGCAGCGAATCTGAATATTTCAGTGAACGTATATTCCGTAAATCCTGCGGATTATCCAGTGCCGACAGGCGCACTTTATGCGGGCAAAAATATGAAAAAGCAGCATGTCCAGTGGCTGCAGGCCGCGCTGATTACATTAAACGGGACAGAGATTACGGTAAACGGTTCCTGGTCGAATGCGATGACGCGCTATGTTACAAGTTTCCAGAAGAAATGCAAAATCGAAGCAGACGGAATCGCAGGGGATCAGACACAGACGATTGTAAAAAATATGCTTGCCGTAAAAGCGAAAAAACCCCAGGCATCTGTAAAATCCAGCGCCAAGGCCAAAACAGTCAGCTGGAAAAAATATACAAAAGCAAACCGCGTTTATATTTACCGGAGGGAAAAGGGCGGTACATTTAAACGTTTGAAAACAGTTACAAATATGAAAAAGACCAGTTATCAGGATAAAACTGTGAAAAAAGGAAAGACCTACGAATATATGCTGCAGTATGGGTATGTACAGGGAAAAATAACCGTGAAAGGACTTTCGTCAAAAACAGTGACCGGGTAACTGGCTGGAGAGAGGATGTATCTGCCAGGCGCCGGATGAGACGTTATGTTTCATCCGGCGTCTGCTGGCAGAAAGGAATCATGAAAGGAGTTAAGAAATGCTGACAGATTATCCGATGCATCAGTTAGTACAGCCGCTGCTGGAATGGTATCCTTTTCACGCAAGGGTTCTGCCATGGCGCGAAAAGCCGGAGCCGTACCGCGTATGGGTATCCGAAATCATGCTGCAGCAGACAAGGGTAGAAGCCGTCCGGCCTTATTTCGAGCGTTTTATACAAGCGCTGCCGGATATTGCAGCCCTGGCGGAATGTCCGCAGGAGAGGCTGCTGAAATTATGGGAAGGGCTCGGCTATTACAACCGTGTGCGGAACATGCAGGAGGCGGCGCGCACGGTTATGAGCGAATATCAGGGCAGCCTGCCGCCGGATTTTGAAAAGCTGCTGAAGCTGAAAGGAATCGGGCGTTATACAGCAGGCGCCATTGCATCGATTGCATACGGCATCCCGGTTCCGGCGGTAGACGGAAATGTTCTGCGGATTCTGATGCGGGTATGCGAGGATGATTCCGATATTATGAAGCAGTCTGTAAAAACACAGGCAGAGCAGGTATTACAGCCGGTAATTCCCAAAAACCAGGCCGGGATGTTTACCCAGGCTCTGATGGAATTAGGAGCAACCGTCTGTGTGCCGAACGGCGAGCCGAAATGCGCACAGTGCCCGTGGAAGCCGTACTGTCTTGCATGCGCAAACGGCAGCTATGCATATCTTCCGAAAAAAGGAAAGCCGAAGCCGAGGAAAATAGAACAAAAAACCGTGCTTGTAATCCGTGACGGGCAAAAAGTGCTGCTGCACCGCCGCCCGCAGAAAGGGCTTTTAGCAGGCCTGTATGAATTCCCGAATACACAGGGCCATCTGACAGGAGACGAAGCCGCTGCGTATGCAGAGCGCCTCGGGCTGTATCCGCTAAAAGTCGAGCCCTTAGAGGAAGCCAGGCATATTTTTTCTCATATTGAGTGGCAGATGACAGGGTATATGATACGCGTGGCACAGCTTGACGACATGGCAGAGCAAAAGAAAGGGTATGTGTTTGCCGAGGCAGAGGTTTCAGAGGAACAATACGCGATTCCTTCTGCATTTGCAAGGTATACAAAATATATGAATATCCGTCTTGGAATGGAACGGTATGATAAATAAGGGGAAGCCGGTGTTAGGGGACACCGGCTTTATATGAAAAAGAAAATAAGTAATTGGCTTTTGGGAGGAACCCTGCCGTTTCTGGCAGGGTAACGCTGTTTTTTCAGGCAGCGTTTAAAATATGAAAATGATTATTAGTTAGTAATTGATGTGTTGTATCAACTGTAATTATCATAAAGGTAATTTGTGAAATCCGTATGTGAAAGAAATGAGGATATTGTAAATAAAATGTGAACTTTTTTATTTCTGGAAGCACACCCCATAGAATTATCTGAAAGGCTTACGCCGGACTGGAACTTGGAAACAGGGCAGTATTTTTGCCGTACCTGCGCATTGCCTATAAAAATTGGGAGCGGCTGCTGGCTGGGCGGCGGCGTAATTGTCCTTCCGGGTGTAACGATAGGTGAGGGTTCGGTTATAGGAGCTGGAAGCGTTGTCACAAAAGATATACCGGCAAATTCACTGGCTGCAGGCAATCCCTGCCATGTCATCCGAAACATTAACGGAGGAAATATGGAATGCGTGTCCAATTTTTGCTGACCAGTGCAAAATCCATATGGGGCGCTCACTAAAATACTGTTGTAAAATATGCTGTTGAATTTT
>CANDJC010000057.1 GCA_947384955.1 uncultured Eubacterium sp.
TCGCCGCCTGGTTTTTTAGCAGAATGCTAAGGGATTCTAAACATTCCTCCGATGTCGCAGGAAGGCGGTGCATCTTCCCGTCACCCGGCTGGATTTCACAGGCTTTACGTGAAAATGAGAAGTGCAGAAGCTGTGCTGAATGTTTGGTGTTATTATTGATATGGTTTTAATGCTCATAAGTTTTTACTTAAAGACTGCTGCCAAAACCGTTTGTCCGTATATCAGGAACGTTACACTTGCCAAAAACCAGCCGGGAGAGGGGATTTACCCGGTCTTCCTGAGGCATTGGAAGAATGTTTAGAATCCCTTAGCTTTCTGCTATAAAACCAGGCGGCGAAGCCGCAGCGGCACCGGTAGCTGCTGGCAGAAGGCCAGGGCGAATAGGTGCCGCGTCCCGTCCGGGGCCACAGCGTAATTGCAGAATGCTTAGGGATTCTTAACATTCTGGAGCCGCCTCAGGAAGACCGGGTAAATCCCCTCTCCCGGCGTCCGAGAGGCCAAAAAATCTCCCCCAGTCTGACCCGCTACTTAATCCCAGTCTTTTTCATAAGCTTGCATAGTTACGGATGACATTTCGTCCAAGATTCGTTATAATAGATATCAGTATACGCACAGGAGGAGGGGAAGAGGGTAAATGCGAAGTGAAGCAGAGGTAAACAATGCAGTAGAAAAATATGCAGACATGGTCCGCCGCATTTGCTTTTATCATCTGAAAAATCATGCTGATACAGAAGATGTCTTTCAAAATGTATTTTTAAAATATATGCTTTATGAAAATTCATTTGACAGTGAAGAGCACGAAAAGGCATGGTTTCTTCGTGTATCCATAAACGCCTGCAAAGACTATCTGAAAAGTTTTTTCCGGCGTAAAACGGTGCCGTTAGAAGAAGCAGGGGAAATGGGGGAAGAGTTTACAGATGATAACAGAGAAGTTTTAGAGGCGGTGCTGAATCTGCCGAAACGGTATAAAGATGCCATATATCTGCATTATTATGAAGGATATACTGCGGCAGAAATCGGAAAGATTCTTGGCAAAAAGGAAAACACGGTGTATTCCCTTCTTTCGAGGGGCAGGGAGATGTTAAGAATGAAGCTGGGAGGTGAAGGGATTGGCGAATAAGATAAAGAATGCGTTTGATTCTGTAAAAGCAGACAGCAGCCTGAAAGAATCTACCATGCAGTATTTAGCGAAACAGCGCGCAAGACGATGTCATCCGTTCCCGGCAGTCCGAAGAACACTTGCGGCTGTGTGCGCCATGTTAATCCTGGCGGCAGGAATTGGCGGCTATTCGTGGGTGCAGACGCCGGTTTCTTATCTGAGCATTGATGTGAACCCTTCGATAGAGCTTGCACTGAATTCTTTTGACAGAGTCGTATCTGCTGCCGCGTATAATGAACAGGGGGAAAGCCTGTTAAAAGAGCTGTCTTTAAAAGAACTGTCTTTAAAAGGAAAGAAGTATACAGAAGCGATTGATGCAGTCGCAGACAGCAGTATTTTAAAAGAATATCTGACCCCGGGAGAGGAACTTGTCATTACAGTCGCCGCGGACAGCAGCCGGAAAGAAAAACTGCTGTCGGGCGTACAGGACTGCAGCGGCCATATCGGGCATAACTGCCGCAGCGTAAGTGCAGAGCCGGATATCGTTTCCGATGCGCATGAAAACGGGCTGTCAGTCGGAAAATATCAGGCTTATCTGGTACTGTCACAGTACGATGAAACCGTGACGGTTCATGACTGCAGGGATATGAGCATGACAGAAATCCACGGACGTATTCTGGAACATGAGCATGGTCACGAAAACAGCCATGAAAAAACGGACAGCCAGACGGAACCGGAGACAGAGAATACGCATCATAACAGCCAGGAAACGGAGCAGGAGACGCAAAATACGCATCATAACAGTCAGTCAGAGGAACCGGAGACAGAAAATACGCATCATAACAGCCAGACAAAGGAGCAGAAGACGGAGAATATGCAGCAAAATGGTCAGGCAGAAGAACCGGAGACGGAGAATATGCAGCAAAACAGCCGGACAGAGGAGGAGAAAACAGAGAACATGCGGCAGAACAGCCGGGAGACGGAGGAGAAAACAGAGAACATGCAGCAAAACAGTCAGGAGACGGAGCAGGAAACGGAAGGCACAAAGAGAGGGAACTCTGCAAAAAAGCAGCATCATGGGCAGCATCATGAATGAGGAAAGAATGTTTTGTATTTCCTGAAATATTCTGATAAAATGGATACACAGCAGACACACAGCAGGGAGGAAAACATAGTGGCGAATATGTCCCCGGATATGATAATTAAAAATGTAACGGAAATTTGCAGAGCATGCGGCGTAGAGCATTTATCTTTGTTCGGCTCCTATGCGGCCGGTACACAGACTCCGTACAGCGATATTGATTTTATCGTTTACGGGGCGGCGGATATCGAAACGCTCAGGGAGAAGACGGATGAAATTCCGACACTGATAAAGATTGATTTGTTTGAATACGAGATGTGCGAAAATGATTTTTTAAAGGAGGATATGGACCTTTATGCAAAAAAAATCTATTAACCGGTACTGTTTTTTGAACGAAAAAGGAGAATTTTCATGCAAAAGATTCTTTATGCAGAGGATGACTGCAGTCTGACGGAAGGGCTGAATTATACACTGCTGAATAACGGATATGCGGTAGATTCTGCGCGGACAGTTAAAGAAGCGTTAGCATTTTATAATCAAAACCGGTATGATTTACTGTTATTAGATATCACTCTGCCAGACGGGACGGGATTTGATATATTAAGGCATGTCCGAAGCCAGTCTCTGGTTCCGGTTATTTTTCTGACGGCATCGGACGAGGAAATCAGCGTTGTCCGGGGACTTGACATGGGAGGGGATGATTATATTACAAAACCGTTCCGTCTGAATGAACTGCTTTCCCGGATGAAAGCGCTGCTGCGCCGTTCGGCTCTGTCACGAAAGGAAGATTTGATTCTGGAAGCAAATGGGATTAAAGTGGATACCATGGAGCGGCTTGTCTGGGTCAGAGGCAGCCTGAAGGAGCTTACGCTGGCGGAATACAGACTGTTATGCCTGTTTATGAACCATCCCAATCATCTGCTGACGAGGGAAGTGATTTTAGACCGCATGTGGGATGGAAACGGCAGTTTTGTAGATGATAATACACTGTCTGTTTATATCCGCCGTTTGCGGAGCAAAATTGAGCCGTCGCCGGGCTCGCCGCAGTTTCTTGTAACAGAACGCGGTCTGGGATACAAATGGCTGGTAAAGTGAGAATATATAAGTGAGAATATGTAATGGAAAAATTAGAACGTTTTGGAAAGGAAACAAAAATACTTCTTTATGGAATTACGGCTGTCTGTATTCTGTCGTTTGCCCTTCTCCCCGCGGTATCCGGCGTATTTGCGAAGACATTTCAAAAAGAGCTGCTGTTACATGATTATTCTGTAGCAGGCAGCCTTTTGAGAAATCCCGGTGAAATGGCAGTATCTGCGTTTACTTCTGAAAAAGAGGCCGCAGATATAAAACGAGGGAAACAGGCGCTTGGCGCGGCAGGTTATGATGAGGAAACTTCCATGCGGCTGCTGCCTTCCGTTTCTGCTTACCGCGGAAAGGTGACGCGTGGCTTTTTCGTTCTTTTTTTGTTTATTTTTGGAATGGTATACAGCTTCATATTTTTCTATTTATACAGACAGCATAAGATAATAACCCGGGCTCAAAAATCAATCCGTGAATTTTTGGAAGGCCGTACAGACTGCCGCATGGAAAGTGAGCAGACTGGCGGCTGGTACAGCCTGATGCATGAGATAAACGAGCTTGCCGCAGTATTATCGGCACATGTGCAGAAAGAAAAACAGGTCAGAGAATTTTTGCAAAATATCATTTCAGATGTATCGCATCAGTTGAAAACACCGCTGTCCGCACTGCGCATGTATGATGAAATAATATCAGACAGCGCTTCTGATTCAAAAACAGTCCGTGACTTTTCTAAAAAATCTCTGCGGGAAATCAAAAGAATAGAGAATACGGTCCATACTCTGCTGAAGCTGGCAAGGCTGGATGCGGGCATGATTCCGATGCAAAAGACGAAAGAAAACCTTTCGGCTTTGATACAGGATGTTCTGGAACAGTTTGAAATCCGGGCAGAGCGTGAAAAGAAAACGATTGAGGTGACGGGAGACAGCGGCGTTTTTCTTTTCTGCGACGCGCTGTGGATGTCGGAGGCTGTCGGAAATATTGTGAAAAATGCGCTGGAGCATACAGAGCAGGGAGGGCATATTTTTATTCACTGGCAGCAGACGCCTCTGCTGACGCAGATTGTGATAAAGGATGACGGAGCGGGCATACATCCTGAGGATTTCTATCATATTTTTAAGAGATTTTACCGCAGCCGCTTTTCGAAGGATGCTTATGGGACAGGATTAGGGCTGCCGCTTGCAAAAACGATTGTGGAAAATCATGGAGGGAGCATTTCCGTAACCGGAGGATTAGGCGCCGGAGCCGAATTTACGCTGAATTTTTGTAATCTTACAAAAGAGTAAGACAGAATTCACATTCCTGTAAGCCTGGTATGGCAGAATAAGCCGGAAAGGAAGGGAATGCATATGAATATTTTGAAAGCAGCAAAACCGGAGGTGTCGTCGAAATGAGAAGTTATCTGAGTCTGGTCTCCCAGTATGAGAAGGTGCACCGGAAAAACAGCAGGATATCAGTTCTTTGTATCGTACTGTCTGTTCTGCTTGTGACGGCAGTTTTCAGCATGGCGGATATGGCTGTGCGGGCGCAGAAAAATTATTTTATCAGTACCAATGGGGAGTATCATATCAGTCTCAAAGGCATCGATGCGCAGACGGCAGAGACTGTGCGCGCAAGGATAGATACCGCTGTCTGCGGATGGGCGTACCAGGGATGTACAGGAAAAATCGGAGAAAAAACGGTCAGCTTTGCGGGGGCGGATAAGACCTCGTTTACAAGGCTTACAGAAATGAAGCTGCAGCAGGGGAGGTATCCGCAGCGCCCGGATGAAGCGCTGCTGAATGCATCCGCGTTAAAACAGCTTGGGCTGTCAGAAGGCAGTACCGTATCTGTCACAGTACCGGACGGCTCGCAGAGGGAATACCGCATTACAGGCATTCTTGAAGACATGGGCAGCCTGTTACAGGCAGACGTTTACGGCATGGTGTTAAATGAAGAAGGATTTTTGGAAATCGCAGATGAGCATGCGAAAGACGGAACGACGTTTCGCGTGCTGTTTCGGGACGGCGCGGATATTCAAAAATCGATTCGCCAGATGAAAGCCTTATATGGCCTGAAAGATAACCAGGTATCCGAAAACACGGCGCTGCTTGGCCTGATGGGAGAGAGCGAAAACAGCATGATGCAGTCGTTTTATCTTGTGGCAGCGTTTTTGGTAATTCTGGTTCTGATTGCAGGCACGGTTATGATAGCGGCTGCTTTTCATACAAATGTGCGGGAGCGCGTCCGGTTTTACGGACTGTTAAGATGCCTGGGCGCTTCGAAAAAGCAGGTCAGGCATTTTGTCATGCTGCAAGGGCTGCGGCAGAGTCTTTTCGGTGTTCCGGCAGGTCTGGCCGGCGGGCAGGCTGTCACATGGGGAGCCTGCCTGCTGCTAAAAACTGTAAACGGAGGGCGTTTTTCGCAAATCCCGCTGTTTTCATTCAGCATGACCGGTCTGGCGGCGGGCGCTGCCGTGGGATTTCTGATAGTCTTGGCCGCGTCGCTGTCACCCGCCAAAAAGGCGGCAAAAGTATCTCCGGTTACGGCGGTCAGAGGGAACACGCAGACTGCGTCTGATAAAAAAGCTGCAAATACAAAATGGTTTCGCATCGAAACGGGCATGGGGATTTATCATGCGCTTTCCGGGAAGAAAAATCTGTTCCTGATGATATGCTCATTTGCTGTCAGCATTATGATGTTTTTATCATTCCAGGTTCTGGTGGTTTTTCTGAACCAGGGAATGCCGGCGCTGTCGCCCCAGGCAGCGGATGTCTCTGCCGTTATGGGAAAAGAGCCGTTTTGCAGAGCGCTGAAAAAGGACATGCAGAGCATGGACGGCGTAAAGAACGTATCCGGCAGAATGGAACAGACGGATTTGTCCGTTTCATCGCCAAAGGAAGACGGAACAGTCACACTGATTTCTTACGATGAAAACCGCCTCAGACTGGCGCGGAAGGATTTAACGGAAGGAGAAATTACGCCTGTCATAGAAGGTACAGACAGCGTTCTGGCAGCTTACAGGGATGGAATGAAATGGAAAACGGGAGACACGCTGATTCTGCATACCGCTTATGGCGATAAAAAAGTAACCGTGGCAGGGATACTGACACAGGCCGGCGCACAGAACAAAGCAGGCAGCAGCGGCTTTCTGATTTGTTCGGAACAGACGTTTATAAAAAACATCGGGGATACAGGATACACGGCGATTGATATCCAGCTTTCGAAAACAGGAGATGAAGCGGTGCTGAATCAGATACGAAATATGCTTCCGGCTGACAGCCAGGTCTTAGACAAACGGCTGTCCAATGCGGAGGCGCAGAGCTCGTATCATACAGGAGCTGTTTTTATCTACGGGTTTCTGGCTGTTATTGCGCTGATAACCGTATTTCAAATTTTTAACACCATGAACGCCAGCGCGGCTTCCAGAGCAAAAGAATATGGCATTATGAGGTCTGTCGGCATGGGTGAGGACCAGCTTTGCAGAATGATTGCCGCAGAAGCATTTACTTATGCAGTCTCGGGCTGTACAGCCGGATGTGTTTTGGGACTGCCGCTGAACAGGCTGATATTTCAGCTGTTAATTACAGACAAATGGGGAATCAGCTGGCAGGTACCGGTGACATCGGTGTTTGTGACGGTACTGCTTTGCTTCGTGTCGGCAGCGGCTGCAGTGATACGCCCGGCCAGGCAGATTGGGAAAATGCAGATTGTAGACGCAGTGAAGCAGATAACGTAAAACAGTCAGATAAACTGATTACAAAATAATGTGTATGTGATATAATGAAACAAAAATAAACATTACGAAAAAGGAGGTATATATGGCAGAGCGGCTGACAAGAAAGCAGATGGCTGATAAATATCCGAATCAGTGGCTGGGGATTCGAAATATAGTATATAATGGCAGGGAAATAGAAACAGCAGAGGTCATATACACACAAAGAACTGCGTCTGAGCTGGGGTTATTGTCATTAAAGGGGGAAGATGTGCAGCCGTTATTTACAACACCGGATATGGTTTTTCAGCTTGGCGCGGCGGGAGGAATGAATAGTGGAACAGAGGTTTAATCTGGAGGTATCTGCTGACAGGCCGGTGTTAAAGCTGGACCATTTATTTCCAGGGTGTACAGCCTTGATTGATACAGGTGCCCTGTTTCCTGTATGGACAAAAAGCAGAGAATTATTAGAAGCGCTGGGAGCAAAAATGTGTAAAAGAAACGTTTTGTTCAGCGGTTTTGGCGGGAATGCTTATGGAGATATTTATACATTCACGCTTCGCCTTGGCAGGCTGATTTACCCTGAAATGCATATAATGGCCTGTGAAAACAATGATATACCAGGGTATTTTATCTTTAGTGCAACAATGTTTAAAAATACTGTTTATACCATAGACGATGTAGAAAAGAAATTTGTTGTTGTTACGAAGGATTTTCAGGTATGCCGTAATATCGTAATTAAAGATGCAGACGGGGTCATGCATGTTTTGTGTGAGATGGTATAAATTTTTAAACTATGCCAGTCCGCTTTTTAGTACATCCAAAAGGTGCATGCAGTAACGCTTCAGCATATCTTCATCCCCGCTGTCCCCATTTTTCCATTCAAAATACGAAATACGGTCTTTGTATTCCTTAAAAAATGCCGGCAGAGACAGTGCTTCATACTGAGGAAGAAATACGCCTTCTTTTTTTGTGTAGCAGGTGGCGGCTTTTGCTTTCTGTCTGCAGGATTTGTCTACAAATGCGGCGACGCTTTTATGGACAGCGGTATCTTCTGTAGGCAGATAATAGTAGTTTTTATAATCAGGATAAAAATATTTCAGGGTGCCGGAAAACAGCGGGATACGAAAAGAAGCCCGCTCTTTTTCTGCGTGCAGATAGCAGATGCTGTTATGGCAGGATATGGCAGCCGGGAGCGGATAGTGCAGCCGGCAGTCAATCAGCAGCTCTCGTCCGTTTGCGCCGTCCAGGCTCCTGCAGTCCGCCTGTTCGCAGGAGACGGGTGTAAAACCGCCCTGAAAAAAGGCGTCGTAAGCATACAGGCAGATAAGCTCTGTCATGCCCAGAACATCTTCATAATTGTGCTGCAGTAAAAGATGCAGCAGATTTTCATCCGGGTGTTTTGTATATTTTTGATACAGTTTCACCAGCTCCCCGCCGCTATAGGTATCTTTTCTTTCTATGCCTAGAAAATGTTCCAGTGTCTTTTGCTTATAGTTTTGCAGACGGAATACATGGCGCAGGGAATGGCAGAGGCGGTACAGGTCGGCATGATGCAGGTGCTCACAGGAAAAATCTGTCCCTAAGCGTGCGGCGGATTCTTTTAAAAACGGAAGGTCAAATAAGGAGCCGTTAAAGGTAATTACCGTATCAAAGAGGTTTAACAGGTCCTGTAAGGCATCCAGCAGCAAAGGCTCTTCTTCCTGGGTTTCTGCAAAAAACTGTTCTATGATGATATGGCTGTAAGCATGGCTGCATTCCGGCTGCTGTGCGGGGCCGGCCGGTGTTTTTTGTGTATCAGCGAACCAGGCACATCCGATTAAGTAAAGGCGGTTTTTCAAAGGAGAAAATCCGGTAGTTTCGATATCTAAAAACAGCGCATTATCTAAAAACAGCGCATTTGGGCAAATACTGTCGTCTGATAGAACAGGATTCGGCAGATTTGCACATTTTTTTGTTTTTTTCATTTTTCTTATCTCCATATTGCACAATTTTTCGAAATAGATTATAATAAAAAGACTGTATGATAAATCAGATGCATATGGATTTATCATAACACGAATGCATAGACTTTAGGAAGCTGTTTCCACATAAAGTATTCGGAAAAATACAATTTTGTTATACATAGAAAAGAAAGGTTATGCTATAATCTAGTGTGGTGCAGCATGAGTTATCTTACGCATTCATGCTTTACAATACTATTTAGAAAGAAGGGGACGTAAAATATGGGATTACGTACATTTAAGAATGGCGTCCATCCTTTCGAAGGAAAGGAATTGTCCAAGGAAAAGCCAGTACAGGAGCTCCTCCCGAAAGGGGAACTGGTATTTCCGGTATCACAGCATATTGGCGCACCTGCAAAGCCGGTGGTAAAAGCTGGTGATACAGTATTAAGAGGCCAGGTCATTGCGGAAGCGGGGGGATTTGTTTCGGCTCCGGTGCATTCTTCGGTATCGGGCACGGTAAAGAAAATCGAGCCGCGCCGGGTAGCGGTCGGCGACCTTGTGAACTCGATTATTATTGAGAGCGACGGGGAAATGAAAGAGGTGGAATACAAGGAATCTCCCAATATTTCACTGCTTTCCAAGGAAGAAATTATTGAGAAGGTCAAAAATGCGGGCGTTGTCGGCATGGGCGGCGCGGGATTCCCGACACATGTCAAGCTTTCTCCGAAGGAGCCGGACAAAATTGATTATATCATTGCAAACTGTGCGGAGTGCGAGCCTTATCTTACCTCGGATTACAGGCGTATGATGGAAAATCCGGAACAGCTTGTGGAAGGCATGAAGATTGTCCTTCAGCTTTTCCCGAAAGCGAAAGGCGTGTTCGGCGTTGAAAATAATAAAAAGGACTGTATCGAAAAGCTGCAGGAAATCGTAAAAGACGACCCGCGCTTAGAAGTCGCAGAGCTTATGACGAAATATCCGCAGGGCGGCGAGCGTCAGCTGATATATGCGGTAACCGGGCGCTCGATTAATTCTGCCATGCTTCCGGCGGATGCGGGCTGTATTGTAGATAACGTAGAAACGCTTGTAGCCGTATATAACGCGGTTAAGCTCGGCAAGCCGGTGATGCACCGCATTTTTACGGTGACAGGCGACGCGGTAAACGACCCGCGCAATTTCTATGTCTGCACGGGCACGAATTTCCAGGAAATTTTAGATGCGGCAGGAGGATGCAGAACGCAGCCTGAAAAGATGATTGCCGGAGGGCCGATGATGGGATTTGCATTATTCGGGCTGGATATTCCGGTTACGAAGACGAGCTCGGCGCTGCTTTGCATGACGAAAGACGAGGTGGCAGCCTGTGCTCCGACACCGTGTATCAACTGCGGAAGGTGCGTAGATGCATGTCCTGAGCTTTTAATCCCGTCAAGGCTTGCGAAGTTTTCAGACCACGGGGAGAAAGAGACATTTGAAAAATGGAACGGCATGGAATGCGTGGAATGCGGGAGCTGCAGCTTTATCTGTCCTGCAAGAAGGCAGCTTGCACAGTCGATTAAGACCATGAAGAAGAATATTCTTGCAGATAGAAGAAAGAAATAAGGAAAATACAAAGAAAGAGGTGAATCATTGTGAGTGATATGTTAAAAGTTTCATCTTCACCACATGTCCGTGCCAAAGATACGACGGACAGGATTATGCTGTATGTCATTTTAGCATTGCTGCCGACAAGTCTTTTTGGCGTATATAACTTTGGCGTGCGTGCCCTGATTTTGATTATCGTTACGATTTTAAGCTGTCTGGCTTCGGAATGGGCGTTTGAAAAAATAACAAAGCGGCCGAATACATTAAAGGATTTAAGCGCGGTTGTAACAGGGCTTTTGTTAGCGTTAAACCTTCCGGTTTCCCTTCCTTACTGGCAGGCAGTGCTCGGCGGTGTGTTTGCGATTGTAGTAGTAAAGATGCTGTTTGGCGGGTTAGGGCAGAACTTTATGAACCCGGCGCTTGGTGCAAGATGTTTCCTTTTAATTTCCTTTACCGGAAGCATGACAGCGTTTACATATGACGGCGTGAGTACCGCGACTCCGCTTGCTTTATTAAAGAGCGGGGAAGAACTGAATGTAACGGTTATGGATATGCTGATTGGAAAGACTGCCGGAACCATCGGCGAGACTTCTGCCATTGCGATTTTAATCGGGGCAATCTTTTTGATTTTAATGGGAGTCATTGATTTAAAGATTCCGGCTTCTTATATTATTACGTTTACGGTTTTCATTCTGCTGTTTGGCGGACACGGATTTGACTGGACATTTGTAACGGCACAGCTGTGCGGCGGCGGTATTATGCTTGGCGCGTTCTTTATGGCTACCGATTATGTCACTTCGCCGATTACGCCGACAGGCCAGATTGTGTTTGGCATTATTTTAGGGCTTTTAACCGGAATTTTCCGTATTTTCGGTGCAAATGCAGAAGGTGTTTCTTATGCGATTATCTTCAGCAACCTGTTAGTGCCGTTAATTGAGCGGTTTACAGTTCCGACAGCATTCGGCAAAGGAGGGAAGCAGGCATGAAAAACAAAATAGTACATGACGCTGTCATTCTGACGGTAATTACGTTAGTGGCAGGCTTTCTGCTTGGCCTGGTTCATGATATTACATTAGAGCCGATTGCAAAGGCCGAATATGAAAAAGAACAGACGGCTTACAAAAATGTATTTGCGGATGCGGATTCTTTTGAAGCATATGCAGATTTTGACGCGGATGCGGCAACGCAGGCAGCGATTGACGCGGGATATGAAAATGACCTGGTAGAAGGGGCGCAGGTAGCGCTGGACAGCTCTGGCAATCCGCTTGGATATGTCATCACCGTAACCTCTACCGAAGGCAGTCAGGCAAATATTACACTGTCTATGGGTATTACATCAGAAGGCGTGTTAAACGGCTATGCTACTACATCTATCAGCGAAACACCGGGTCTTGGCTCGAAAGTAGCCGATGCGGATTTTAAGTCGCAGTTTGAAGGCAAGAGCGTGGAAGCATATACAGTTACAAAAACAGGCGCTTCGTCCGAGAGCGAGATTGACGCGTTAAGCGGAGCGACGATTTCTTCAAGAGCCGTAACAAATGCAGTCAATGCTGGGCTTGCTTATTTTAGAAGTATAGGAGGCGGTAATTAATGGCAGAAGCAGAAGCTAGTGTAGAACTTAATACAAATTCAGATTTAGGAAAAACATGTACCGAACGTCTGTTTAACGGTATTGTAAAAGAAAACCCGACTTTTATTCTGATGCTCGGCATGTGTCCGACGCTTGCCGTTACGACATCGGCAATGAACGGGGTCGGCATGGGGCTTTCTACGACAATCGTACTGGTGATGTCCAACCTGATGATTTCGCTGCTCCGTAAAATCATCCCGGACGGCGTGCGCATGCCTGCGTTTATCGTAGTGGTAGCGTCGTTTGTAACGATTATCGAGTTTTTAATGAAAGGCTATACGCCGGATTTATATGCGTCTTTGGGCCTTTATATTCCTTTGATTGTTGTAAACTGTATTATTTTAGGCCGTGCAGAAAGCTATGCGTCCAAAAATCCGGTTGTTCCTTCTATTTTTGACGGAATCGGCATGGGGCTCGGGTTTACCTGCGGTCTTACGTTAATTGGTATTTTCCGTGAAATTTTAGGTGCCGGACAGATTTTCGGCGCACAGATTCTTCCGCTTGCAGATGAAGCAGCAGGAAAGGCAGGCTATACGCCGATTACGATTTTCGTGCTTGCACCGGGAGCATTTTTCGTACTGGCAATGCTTGTGGCAGTGATGAACATTATCAGAAAACGTGCAGAAGAAAAAGGAAAACCGCTTCCGCCGGCACAGGGCTGTCTGGCAGGAGACTGTTCTTCCTGCGGCAATGCATTATGCAGCGGCCATCTGCATTCTGGTGAAAAGAAAGAAATGTAGGAGGAGCGGAAGATGACAGAATTAATCTTAACCGCCATCGGGGCGGCCATTGTAAATAACGTTGTATTAAGCCAGTTCTTAGGAATCTGTCCGTTCCTTGGCGTATCGAAAAAGGTAGATACAGCAGCCGGCATGGGCGCCGCGGTTATTTTCGTAACCTCGCTGGCAGCATTTGTTACCGGCCTGATTTATAAATTCATTCTGGACCCGGCAGATATTGCGTATCTTCGGACGATTGTATTTATCGTTGTAATCGCAGCGCTGGTACAGTTTGTAGAAATGTTCTTAAAGAAGTTCATGCACGCTTTGTATGAGTCTTTAGGTGTTTATCTGCCTCTGATTACAACAAACTGTGCAGTGCTCGGCGTTGCGTTAAACAGTGTGACTTATGGATACGGCATTTTAAAAACCGTTGTTTACGGATTTTCCACAGCATTTGGTTTCTTTATTGCCATTGTCATTATGGCAGGACTGCGTGAGAAGATTGAATACAACGACGTGCCGGAAACATTTAAAGGTTCTGCCATCGTGCTTGTGACGGCAGGACTGATGTCTATCGCATTTTTCGGATTTTCCGGAGTTATATAGGAGGACAGTCAGATGAATATAATAGCTATTATCATTGCCGCCGCAGCGGTCGGCGGCACGGGAATCCTGGTCGGAATCCTGTTAGGCGTTGCAGGAGACAGGCTGAAGGTGGAAGTAGATGAAAGAGAAGAAAAAATCATGGGCGTCCTTCCTGGCAATAACTGCGGCGGCTGCGGTTATCCGGGATGTTCCGGTCTGGCAGCAGCTATCGTAAAAGGCGAGGCCCCGGTCGGACAGTGCCCGGTCGGCGGGCCGTCTGTCGCGTCTGCAATCGGAGAGATTATGGGCGTTGCGGCAGAAGAAGGCGGACGCAAAGTAGCATTTGTAAAGTGCGGGGGCAACTGCGAGAAGGCAAAGCAAAATTATGAATACAGCGGCGTGGAAGACTGCCAGGCGGTTGTTTATGTTCCGAATAAGGGACCGAAGGCATGTAATTACGGGTGTATGGGATTTGGCTCCTGTGTGAAAGCCTGCCCGTTTGACGCGGTACATATTGTGGACGGCATTGCTGTTGTAGACCCGGAAGCCTGCAAAGCCTGCGGCAAGTGTGTGGCAGCATGTCCGAATCATTTGATTGAGCTGGTGCCTTATGCGGCTCCTGTTAAGGTGCTGTGTAATTCTAAGGATAAGGGGAAGGATGTGATGGCGGCATGCTCTGCGGGGTGTATCGGGTGTCATTTGTGCGAGAAGAACTGTGAGCATGATGCGATTCATGTGACGGATAATATTGCGCATATTGATTATGCGAAGTGTACGGGATGCGGGGCCTGTGTGGCGAAGTGTCCGAAGAAAGTGATTCATATGGTGGAGAAGAAGGCTTAGTGCTGATTAAGGGGAGGGCCCTGGGGTGTCGAGAGATGCTCTGGGGTCCTTTTTGGAATGTCTGGGGAGGGGAGGGGGAGGGGGTGGCTGCGCGGACGCCGGGAATTGAGCCGCCTGGGGAGGGGAGGCATGCCATGTCTCAGTGTTTCGGGTTCCAGAATGTAAGAATCCCTAAGTATTCTGCATTCAGGCTGTGGCTGCGGACGGTCGCGGCACCTAGTTCGCCCTGGCTTACAGCCAGCAGCTAAAGGTGCCGCTTCGGCTTCGCCGCCTGGTTTTTGGGCAGAATACTAAGGGATTCTAACATTCTTCCACAGGCACACTGAGACATGGCATGCCTCCCCTCCCCAGGCAGCTCAATTCCCGGCTGGTTTTTGTGGGGGTTTACGTGAAGATTTTGAAGGTGAAGCTGTGCTGGTGGAAATTTTAGATGTGTGAAGATGTGGCAGGGGAAATTTTAGATGTGTGAAGATGCTTTGGAGAAAAGTTAAAGGAGGATGAGAAGCAGTGCTAGGGAAAGGAAAGTTTAAGCTGCAAGAAGCTGTGAGCAGGAAAAGACTGAAGGAGGATAAGAAGCAGCATTAGGGAAAGCTTAAGCTGCATGAAGCTAAACTAAAAGTTTAAGCTGCATAAGATGCAGGATGAAGAAAGTTTAAGGAGGATGTGTCCAGATGCTGCCGTGGCAGACGAATAAAATTTTTATCATATCTTTTATATCCATGCCTGCGTTTGCCATGTTGGTACAGAAGGTGTGGCGAAATACATGGGGCGTGATGTGTGGTAGCGGTTTATTTGGGTATAACTTCTTGTATTTCTTCATTGCCCACCGCATTTCGTTTTCGATATGTAATGCCACTTTCGGGTGATTGTCTTTGTCAATTAGAAGAAAACCGCTGTAACCGTCTATGATTGCTTCTGTTTTCAATTTTGGACGGTTGGCAAGGATATTCTTTAAGCTGTGATACACTTCCTCTGTCATTGGGATAAAACGGCATCCGAACTCTGTTTTTGTTTTTTCCACATAATACTTTCCGCCCCGTTCCCTGATAAGCTGATGATCCACACGGATTTTTCGGCTCTCAAAGTCCAAATCACTTTTTGTCAACCCACAAAATTCACTGACACGCATTCCTGTCCCCAGCAGCACGACAAACTCGTCATAATACTTTGTATAGGTTTTATCTTCACGAATAAACCCCATCCAAAGTTCCGGCTGTTCCTCTGTCATGGCGATACGTTTCTGCGAATCATTTGGGATAACGTCTGCCAGCTTAAAATCAAATGGATTCTTGCGGATAATGTCCTCATTGTATGCCATCTGAAAAGCAGGCTTTACAACACCCCTGACACTTGTAATCGTGCTGTATCCCTTTCCGTCATTATGTAGCTTCATGATCCACTGCTGGGCATCCGACACCTTAATATCCCTTATCTGCCGATAACCAAAATCTTCTTTCTTAATCAGATTCAGCACAAAATTGTATCCGACTTTGGTATTGTAGCGCACACCCTGCTTCAGATTGATATAGCGTTCCAAGAGGGCTATAACAGTGACTTCTCCGGCGGCATAATCAATCCCTTCATCAAGCTGCTTTTGAATTACCTTTTCCTTTTCTCGCAGTTCCTTCAAATCAGAGGAATAAATGGTCTGTCGTTTTCCATGAACATCCGTATACCGATATTGATAAATCAGGTCTTTTCTCTGGCTCTCTCCTGTCTTTAAGACTCGTCCTTTATTGTCTTTCCGTTTCTCAGACATTTTAAAACTCCTTTCCGTGGTGGAAAGAGCCTTGATGTATCATTCACAAATATGGTGCGGACAAGCTGAAAATTTAAGACAGGAATATCAAAAACCGAATACATAATCCCGCACATGGTTCTGCAATCATTCCCGATTGTTTGCAGAAAAGTATTTAAGGGATTCTGAATATTTATTATCAAACACATCGCAAGGGCAGTCACAGACTTATTGGAAAAGTCTGGGCTGTACTTTGAACAGTATTTCTTTCTCTTTTCCCTCTGATTTTTCATACAGCCTGCAAAGTGTTTCAAGTTCTGTCTGCGTAAGTGTATTTGCATAAGGCTTGTAATTTTCCGTAATAAAAACCCCGCCGCCCTCGCCCGGCTTTGTGTAGACAGGGTAATCAAAAGACAGTGCGATAACGTCATTCATTATCGTGCGCCTTGAAACCTCCAGTTCCCATGCAAGCTCCCTCATTGTCGTATGCCCTCTGGCGGATAAAATGCTGATGATTTCCATTCTCCGGTGTGCAGTGTCCATGCCGCACCTCCCGAAACCCTTGCCGAAACAACACTTCATCAGCCTGTTTTCTTTGCAAATCTCCGAAAAAGAAACCGCAAATAAATTTGAAAACACTCAAAATTCGACATTAAAAAAGGTGTATCGTCTTGAAGTTTTTGCTTCATTTCGATACACCTTAATGTGTAAATCTTCCAATATTCTTTTGTTCGATACTTATGTATTTTTCGTTTTATTTTCATTCTGTGTCTTTCCCCAATCTGAATGTAATTCGTATTCAAAACAATGAATACACTTGCGGTGCAATAGGAAAACGGCAGCAACTCCGGCTACCGTTCCTTATCTAAAAAGTGAGCATAGCTGTTACAATAAATACGGTTATTTTACTATATACCAACTCATTTCTCTGTATATAATCATGTGCCACAAATTACTTAACGCCCATCCATGAAGATATAACCATTCTCTGTACTTCACTTGTACCCTCATAAATCTCCGTAATCTTTGCATCACGCATTAAACGCTCAAACGGAAACTCTCTTGAATATCCGTCATAACCTGCAAGCTGGGCGCAACGGCGTGTAACATTTGTAGCGGCTTCTGCCGCATATAATTTTCCCATAGCCGCAAGATGTGAGAACGGCTCATGATCCTGCTTTGCCTGTGCAGCACGATATACTAATAATCGGGCTGCATCAACCCTCGCCTGCATATCAGCAAGTTCAAACTGCGTAAACTGATATTGTGAAATTCTTAGCTCTCCCTGCATATGTTCCGTAACATATTTTTTGCAATGGTCAATCGCTCCCTGCGCTATCCCCAATGCCTGTGCAGCTACGCCAATACGTCCACCGTCCAAGGTCATAAGAGCCATCTTAAAGCCTTTTCCTAATTCACCTAACTGATTTTCTTTCGGAATTTTACAGTCTTGAAAAACCAGTTCGTATGTGGCAGAACCACGAATCCCCATTTTCTTTTCCTTTGTTCCAAAAGTAAAGCCGGGAGTTCCTTTTTCTACGATAAAACCGGATATACCCCTGCTGCGCTGGCTTTTATCTGTCATGGCTGTTACAAAATAGGTATCAGCATAGAAGCCATTTGTAATAAAGATTTTTGAACCATTCAGCAACCAATAATCCCCTTTATCAACGGCTGATGTCTGCTGGTTGCCTAAGTCACTGCCCGCAGACGGTTCTGTTACCGCAAATGCCCCAAGCTTTTCTCCCTTCAGAAGCGGCACAAGGTATTTCTGCTTTTGTTCTTCTGTACCAAACTCTGAAATAGGGAAAGAACCTAAAGAGTGGTGGTCAGACAGCATAACCGATGTAGTGGAACAGTGTTTTGCCAATTCCTCAATTACTGCAATATAAGCAAGATAGGAGTGTCCTCCACCACCGTATTCTTTCGGGTAACAAATCCCCATCATGCTAAGTTCGGCTAACCTTTTCCTGTTTTCTTCGGGAAAACGCTCTTGCTCGTCAATCTCTGCCGCCAATGGCGCAACCTCATTCACACCAAATTCGTGAATAAGGTCAATTACTTTCTGCTCGTCCTCGTTAAACTTAAAATTCATATGTAACCTCCTTGAAAACTGATTGCTATTTCCTGCCTGCTGTTTTATAATAACACAAGAAATACAATTAAAAAATTTAATAATTTCGATATCTTAATTCGATATATTGAATGTATTAAGGAGTGATAGAAGGTGAATACAAAAAGTTTAGTTACATTCAAAACAATCCTTGAAGTGGGAAGTTTTCAAAAAGCAGCGGATAAGCTAGGTTATACACAGTCTACGGTCACATTTCAAATAAAACAGCTTGAGGAAGAATTAACTTTGAAATTATTCGAGAAAATAGGCAGACGCATGGAACTTACACAGGCAGGGAAAGATATTATGCCTTATATTGACATGATTTTACAGGGTGCTGAGCAAATCGGCAATTACGGAAAAAGCCTGTCTGAAATATCCGGCTCATTAAAGCTGGCAATTCCAGATTCTATTTTGATATATAATATGCAGCCATTTATGCAGGCATTTACACATGAAGTCCCAAACGTGCAGCTTGTAGTTAATTCCATACAATCAGGGGAAATCAATCAGTCTATTGTGGACGGTACTGCTGACATAGGCATAAATTGTGAAAAAGACAGTTATCCTGATAGTGTCATACATAAAAAACTTGGCAAATATAGGGCGGTTCTTGTTGCTTCGCCTTTTGCCAATAACAATCTGCTTGATTTTATCACACCACACCAACGCAAACCGATTAGCCTAATCTGTAATGAACCAGACGGCTATTATCAGTTGGACATAGATAAATACCTTTCCGAAAAGGATATTATTCTTAATCCGCCTATGAAAGTGCAGAGTATAGAAGCTGTAAAAAGATGTGTTATGAATAATTTAGGAATTGCAGTTGTTCCCACTTATTCCATTGGGGAAGAATTGAAAAACGGTTCTCTTATGCCAATTAAAACGGAACTTGATGAAAAAACATATGATTCTTTTTATATTTATCATAAAAATAAATGGATGAGCCCGCAAATGAAATTGGCACTGGATTTGTTAAAAATGTATGTAGCAGTAGAGGATAGTTGACGGCATTACTTTCAGATAGTAGTAATTCACAATTTATAAGATTAAAGAACTGATATACACTGTGATTTGATATAATTTTCCAAATTATCACCATCCAAAAAATTGCAGCATCATTGAAATATGCATAACTGAATCTCTCATTGAATTTTCTAAAACGAAAAGCTTTAATTGCAATGAAGAAATGCCATTAAAATCAAAAGCAAATTTTGAAGTTTGATAATTTGGAATGGAATTATCCAATAATATCCTGTTTACTTATTCATATTTAAGAAAATCAAGAAAAAGATAACCTGCAAAAGATATAATTTTTAATATAAAGCTCCCAAATAAACCACAACAAAAAATCAAGGAGGACTCTATGACACTTTATAAATATAGGACAGATTGTAAAAATACAGAGCAAATAATTGAGAAAAAACAAATATGGCTTGCAACTCCAGATTCGCTAAATGATCCCTTTGAGTGCTCATATAATATTCCTCTCAAGCATATGGAAAAGCATGTTGAATCTTGGTGTGAAAGTCAAATTACAGCTTTTGCTATGACATGTGCGATATATCAATCAAAGGAAATAACGCCATTTGGCTTTTCACAAGCAAAACTTGAAAAGTTTTGGAGTTCAATGAAATCGCCATTTTTATCAAAACAAGGTCGTTATCAATTATTACTAAAATTCCAAAAAGAAAATGGATTTAGGTATTACGACCAACAAGATATTTTTTTCAAATTTAAAAATTTATTAAAAAAAATGGGTATTTTCAGTTTGAGTGCTGAAATTGACAATCAACTGCTCTGGGCGCATTATGCAGATGAATCTCGTGGCATTGTGATAGGGTTTGATGTTACGAATAGTAGTATGCTGTCAAATCCAGAACATTGTTTAAAGGTGAACTATACCGATAATATCCCAGAAAAAAGTGATATTGGTTTTAGCACTGAGACACATATTGGTTTCAATATAGATGAGCATACACAAGAACCTTATTTGACAAACAAGAATCAAATCGCATTCTATGATTCATTTTTTCAAAAAGTCGTTGCAACGAAACCAACTCCTTGGGCATATGAAAAAGAATGGCGATATATAGAGCCAAGTTCTGGTTTACACCCATTACCAGCACCCATAAGTGAGATAGTTTTTGGAGTACGTACATCGGAACAAACGATTAACAAGTATATAAATTTAGCTGTTACCTATGGCAATAATATTAAATTTTACAAGATGCAAAAATCTAAAACTAAAAATTTGTTATTGAAGGATTTATTAAAACAATAAATCCTATTATTTGAAAAACTCGTATATTCATAATATTTGTGTCGTCCACCCTCCAATCTATAAAAAAGTAAGCCGCAAGGTACTTTTTGCTCTACTGTTATGTATTTTATGATTAGGGTGTCAAAAAGTCTGAATTTCCCTTGCAGGCTAATTCTCCCAATCTTGCACTACAATATCTATCATTGATGCGTCATATCGCCTCAAGATATTGTGGTACAATCTTGAAAAAATTATTTCTGCAATGAAAATGGACCTTTTGACACCCTAATCATTTCATTTTTGTATTTCATTTATCATTTGAGTGTAATTTCTGTTGTCAGTAAACTGATTGTTTTTTGATATAGCCTGAAGTAAATCTGCACAATCATTTTGATTAAAGTGCTTTTTTAAAATTTTATATTATTCATCAAGTCATCTGCCTCCGCATAACTGTTCGCTGCAGCTATATTATTTATTAATTCTTTTGTAAGATCACTTGTGTATCCAAAATAAGTCGCCTGTATGTACATTCTAGAAATCATTTCTTTGTCAAAAATTGATTGTCCATATACATTGGCGGAGAATTCCTCTATTTTTTTAAAATGCATTGATATACTTTTTACAAAATATAAATGTTCCGCAAATAATTTTATTTGTTCAATATATGGTGTTTTCAAAGTTCCCCTTGATAACTTTTCCAGATTGTGCTTTGAATCTATAAATATATTTCTCGGTTCTTTTTTTGATTGATCATCAGTCATAATAAATTTATTCATATCTTTCTACCTCATCGTCAACCATATACATTAATAATCTATAGTTCATTTTAAACAATAATTATACTTTGTATTAACCACTATCCTGCTTTTTACAAATACGTCAAATTACATTCCATTGATTACAAACTAAAAAGCAACCTTATGTTTTTTGGAATCTAATTCATTATAAATAATCACATTTTGATGTTTTGTATCAAACAAGGACTGATTTCCAGAATACCTTTGATTTTATATTTGTCATTTCAAGGCTCTTTCAAAAATGGTGTAGTAGTGGTGTAGTAAGCGCCTCTCCCTACCAAAAAATCATTAATTCTACAGACTTTTTCGGGATTGTTCAAGATACTGTAGTGAAACATTAAGTGATATTCAGATGTTATAGGTAAACATTAATCGATGTTCAGATACAATGATGAAGCATTAGTCGATATTCAGATACAATGATGAAGTATAAGTTATGTCTAGTATAATCCGCTTTAAATAAGGATATGTCTGACTGACCTAAATTTCTGGGAGCACATGGCAAAAATCCTCAATGTACACCCGGTATACCTCCAGTTTTTGTCACGCATTCCCGAAAATTTATACTCAGTCAAAGGTATGCTTATTTAAAGCAGGTTATACTAGATGTTATAGTAAACATTAATCGATATTCAGATACAATGATGAAGTATTAAGCTGTAACGAATTCAAGTTAGGTATGCCATAAGCTGCAAAGCGCCGTAAAATCGATGATTTCATAAAACCGGATTCTGCAATAGCATACCTGATTAGGTATGTCATGAATTATGGAATGCCTTGATTTCTCTGGCTTTTTGAAGAATGGCATACCTAACAAAAAGCATTACAGATTAAGCTATGTCTGGATGCTATAGTGAAGCATTAATCAATATACAGATATTATGATGAAACATTAAGATGTATTCAGATACTATATTAAAGAATTAAACTATATTCAGATATTATAACGAAACATTAAACTGTATTCAGATAATTTTACGACTACAAATTTATTTAAAGACATTTTTGGTGAATATTTAAATGTATACAGATATTTTGATGGAATATCAATCTATATTCGGATATTATAATAAAGTATTAATTTATATACAGATATTTTAATAATATATTAATATGAGAAATTATGATTAACTATAAGCTATATGCAGAATACTGGTAAATATAATATTATATATAGGCATAATGATAAATATAATACTTTACATTGACATACTGGTAAATACTTTACTGCACTTTGAGTTTTCCCATTTTTGAATTTGCCACCATTGAAATTCGCATAAAATCAGAGTTTCTCATAAAAAACACAATCACAACGGATATTTATCCATAAATTAAGCGATTATACGGCTTTGTAAACAAGAGATTGAAAAAATGGGGAAACTCAAATACTGTATACAGGCACACTGATAAATATTTATACTATATCACAGACGCACACTGCTGAATCTTGATACTATATAACGAAAAACTAACATAAACCTCCCGCCCCAAAATACAAACTCTCCTCTTCATACATACGTAACACTCATCGAAAACCAGCCGTGAGAGGGGATTTGCCCGGTCTTTTCGGGGCTTTGGAAGAATGTTTAGAATCCCTTAGCGTTCTGCCCGATAAACAGGCGGCGAAGCCGAAACGGCACCCGTAGCTGCTGGCTGCAGGCCAGGGCGGATGGGTGCCGCGTCCGTCCGGTACCACAGCCTGAATGCAGAATGCTTAGGGATTCTTAACATTCTGGAGGGCCCCGAAAAGACCGGGCAAATCCCCTCTCACGGCGTCCGGGTATCCATATATCCCCCCTGAACTCCCAATATCCCCTCACAACAGCATCCCAAGCTAAAATTTTAGGATAGATTTTCTTCGCATAAAATGTTAAAATAAAAAAGCATCAGCAAAATCTGCCCAATTAAGGACTGGATATAAAAAAGAGACAGGATTTCTATGTCAGTAAAAAAGAAAAAGGAAATAAAGAAAAAAGAAAGGAAAGGACATGTACCACACAGTATTATTTGATTTAGACGGTACACTGACGGACCCGGGAATCGGGATTACGAATTCTGTAGCCTACGCATTAGGAAAATTCGGAATTCAGGCCTCAGACCGTACAAAGTTATATAAATTTATCGGCCCTCCGCTGCAGGACTCCTTTGAACTGTTTTACGGATTTTCGAAAGAGGACGCGGGAAAGGCGGTAGGGTGTTACCGGGAATATTACCGTGAGAAAGGAATTTATGAAAATGCATTATATGATGGCATAAAGGAGCTGCTTCGGATGCTCTGTGATAAAGGAAAGCAGCTGCTTGTAGCGACCTCGAAGCCGGAAGAATTTGCACTGCAGATTTTAGAATATTTTGATATCAGAAAGTATTTTGCATACACAGCCGGCTCGAATATGGACGGGACAAGGTCTAAAAAAGAAGAAGTGATAGCTTATGCACTAAAAGCTGCGAAAGTACCGGCCCAGGCATCAGTGGTTATGGCCGGGGACCGTGAATATGATGTTTTGGGGGCTAAGGCTGCCGGCATTGATTCTATTGGCGTATTATTCGGGTATGGGAGCAGAGAAGAACTAGAGGCAGCCGGAGCAGTTTATCTTGCTGAAAAAGCAGAAGATATCGGCAGAATTGTCTGTCAGGAAGACAGATAAAGACGCTGCATGTAAAAGAATAAGGAGACTGATTATGAAAATTTCACAAATACACAGAAAGAAAAAGAGTGTTCTTTCGTTTGAAATCTTTCCGCCGAAAAAGGACGAAGAACTAAAAAACATTGACAAAACACTGGAGATTTTATGCGAACTGAACCCGGATTTTATCAGTATTACATTCGGGGCAGGGGGCAGTGCGAATCATAATAAGACGATTGCTCTTGCAAAAAAGATTAAGGAAGTATATCATGTGGAACCGGTAGTACATCTTACCTGCCTTTGCTATAACAGAGCGGAAATTGATTCGTTTTCGAAGGAGCTTGTCCGGGAAGGGATTGAGAATGTGCTTGCCTTAAGGGGCGACCGGAATCCGAATATCCCTGAAAAAGATGATTTTGCCCATGCATCGGATTTAATTACCTATTTAAAACAGACCGGTGATTTCTGCATTGCGGGTGCCTGCTATCCGGAATGCCACCCGGATTCTGCGAACCGGGTGGAAGAGATGCGGCACTTAAAAACGAAGGTGGACGCCGGAGCAGAAGTTTTACTGTCGCAGCTGTTTTTTGACAATGATTATTTTTACCGTTTTGCGGAGGACTGCCGGATTGCCGGAATCGATGTGCCTGTGACGCCGGGGATTATGCCTGTGATTAATGCGTCGCAGATTAAGCGGATGGTAACGATGTGCGGAGCATCCCTGCCGCAGCGTTTTGAGCGGATTATTCATAAATACGAGGGAAACAGGGAAGCTTTGTTTGATGCTGGGATGTCTTATGCGCTCAGCCAGATTATTGACCTGCTGGCAAATGATGTGGACGGAATTCATCTTTATACGATGAATAATCCGGCAGCTGCCCGTAAGATATGTGAGGGAATACGAAACATTATATAAGGATATGTCAAATGATGCTGTTTAATGAAAGGCCGGGGGAATGCCGGAACGCAGCGGAATTCAGTCCAGTGTCTGTGCGGCTCTGGAATGGATTCCGCTGATATCCGGACTGCTGCGCCCGGGATATCAGTCTGCTTCTGAAAGGTTTTGAAATGGAATTTTTGTACCGATACCGGAAGAGCAGTGCAGCTGATAATCAGAAGTGATAAAAACAGCTTCTGCATTTTCAATCGATTCAATCAGCTCCATGCCGTCCTCCAGCCCCAGGGAAAAGCAGGAGGTGCTCAGGCCGTCGCCGTCAGCGGAATCCGGACAGATGACAGAGACGCTGAAAAGTCCGTTGTCATAAGGATAACCGGTATCTGTATCCAGAATATGGTGATAGAGTCTGCCGTCTTTTTCAAAGGAGCGCTCATAAATACCGGAAGTAACTACCGTCTGGTCACGAATCTGGACGGAAGCAATGGAGGCTCCGGTATCATCAAATGGTTTTTGGATGCCGATGGTATAAGCATCTCCGTTTGTTTTCGAGCCGATAGCAAGTACATTTCCTCCCAGATTAATCAGTCCGCTTGTGATTCCCTGGGAAAGAAGATATTCTTTTAATCTGTCTGCGATATAACCTTTTGCAATACCGCCTGTATCAAGGGCGGCTTCTTTGTCTGTTAAGGTCACTTCGTTTCCGTTTACCATGACATGATGATAATCGGCCGCTGCCGCGGCTTTCGCAATCGCGGCGGCATCCGGTATATCCGGTGTATCTGTGTGGAAATCCCAAAGGCTGGTCAGCTTTCCGATTGTAATATCAAATTTTCCGCCGCTGAGCTTACCGTAATACAGGCCCTTTTTGATAAGCTCAGCCGTTTCTTCGTGCACCCAGACGGGCGTGCCGGCGGAATCGTTGATTTTGCTGATATCACTGTCAGGGATACTGGCACTGAAATAGCTTTCATATAAGGAAGCGAGTTCGAAACAGTGTTCGAGTTCTGCAGTCTTTGAAGGGTCATAGAGCGTTATGGTTATCACCGTATCAAAATAAAACCCGGACTGCTGAATAGGCTCTGTTTTGCTGCATGCGGAGAAAAACGGGCACAGCAGCAGAACAGATAAGCATAAAACAGAGGCTTTTTTGATAAACATCTGCAGAAAAATCCTTTCCGCTGAGGAGAGCTTTTTTATTACATATTTTTTAGTGAAAAACGGCCAATCAGCCCTTTTAAGTTCTGAGCCTGTGCAGCTAATTCCTCGCTTGATGATGCACTGTCCTGTGCAGTCATAGAATTTGTGGTAACCGCATTGGACATCTGTTCAAATCCTGTATTAATCTGTTCAATTGCAGCAGCCTGTTCTCTTGCGGCATCTGCAATTTCTGCAACGATTCTGGTAATTTCACTGGTATTGTCTACAACCTGAGAAAGGGACTGGGCTGTTTCATTGACAATGCTGGTACCGTTTTCTACCGTTTCGATGGATTTCATAATTAAAGCAGCGGTGTTTTTCGCAGCGTCCGCGCTTTCTTCGGCAAGGCTTCTTACTTCCTCTGCAACGACAGAAAAGCCCCTTCCGGCTTCTCCGGCGCGTGCCGCCTCAATGGCTGCATTTAAGGACAGCAGATTTGTCTGTTCCGCAATACTTTCAATATTTTTAATAATATCGCTGATTTTCGCAGAACCAGCCTTGATGTCTGACATTGCCTGAATCATGGACTGCATCTGCTGACTGCATATTTCTACATTTTTCTCTGCTTCCATGGAACGCTTATTGGCCATAGCAGCATTCTCGGCAGTCAGCCTTACCTGGTCCGAAACACCTGTGATGCTTGCGGTCAGCTCTTCTAACACGCTCGCCTGGTCAGTGGTGCTGTCCGCAAGGCTTTTAGCGCCCTGTGAAGTGCTGTCAGAGTGGTCCGCGACAAGGTCAGCCGCGCTGTTCATCTGTGTCATCGTTTCGTTCAGTGAGCCGATAATCGTGTCAATCGATTCTTTCAGGCTGACAAAATCTCCCGCAAAACCGGCCTCTGTCTGTATATCCAGATTTCCCGAAGACAGCTGTGAAAGAACCCTTGTAATATCTGATATATACAGATTCAGGCTTTGGATGGTGTCCGCCAGATTTTTAGACAAAATAGCAAGCTCATCCCCGGTGTCAATGACCTCAACCGGAGTTTTTAAATCACCCCTGGCTAATTCTACCAGACGCTTTGTTACCAGGTCAACCGGGTGAATAATTTCTTTAATCAGCCGTTTCATCAGTTCCACATTGCCGGCTAAAAGCAGAATGGCAATGATGGTATTCACAATTACTGAGATAAGAACTGCCATTGTGAATTCTCTGCTTGGCGCGGTCATAATCAGGCGCCAGTCCTCATGTCCGGTCACCGGGCAGTATGCCGCAAACATATTTTTGCCGTTCTGCCGGTAGGTGATGGTGCCTTTTTCCGTACTGGCCAGAATTTTTTTGGTCGCTTTTGCCAGAGAAGCGTACCTGCGGTCTGTTTCCTGCAGTGTAATGGCGTTGGTCTGGTTTGCGATTTCCTGTTCGTCTTTGTGGAAAATGACCGTTCCTTCTTTGTTAATAATATACGCCTGGCCCGTCTTTCCAAATGTGAGCTCTCCGATTTTATCATTGACCGATGCAACCAAATCTACAATGTATACCGTTCCGACAAGTGTATCATCATTGTATACCGGAGCGCCTGATATAATAATGACATCGCCGTTCAGGCGGTTTATAATCGGTTCTCCTACAAAGACATCCCCCTTTGAAGCTGCCTGGAAATGAAGCTGGTCGTTAAAGTCAAAGTCTCCGTAATTCGAATAGCCCTGCCCGTTTAATTCCACAAAACCTACTTCATCATAGTGATTCTGTGTCCGGACGCCGTCCATTGCTTTTAGCTTTTCTTCTTTGGATGCGGCGGTATTCTTAATGGTTTCTAAGGCAGCTACATTCATTGCGTTTACTTCCAGTGTATGCAGCGTCTGTTCAACTGCGGAGGAAGTGGATTTTAATGTTACGTTTGCCATTTCGTGCAGGGTGTTCATGTTGCTGAAATACATAAACGCTCCTGAAACAGCAATCAGTGCGATTACCAAAGCCAGAAACAGCCGTGTGACTTTCGTAACCAGGTTTTTTTGCAGAGTCTGGTTTGCAGCCTGTTTTTTGCCAGAACCCGCAAAGTTTGAATTTTGTTTTTTTAATTTTTTCATCTTCGGCCTCCCGTTTTCTATTGCCGTTTTCTATAAATGCTGTGCAGCAGACAGGGTGATTTGCTGCACAATAAGATAAAATCAGGATAGCATTTTCGGGGGCTGCTGTCAATGTAAAATCCTTGGATGCTGCGGGAGGGGGATGGGGAGAAGGGGGCGGGGAGTGGCTTCGCGGACGCCGGGAGAGGGGATTTGCCAGGTTTTTCCGCGGCGGCTCCAGAATGTTAAGAATCCCTAAGTATTCTGCATTTACGCTGTGGCCCCGGAC
>CANDJC010000058.1 GCA_947384955.1 uncultured Eubacterium sp.
CCTGCGGCCTCCTGGTCCCAAACCAGGCGCTCTAGCCAAACTGAGCCACACCCCGCTATGTTAACTTTTCTGTTCCTGTCTGTTCTCCCTGAACGCAAGATAAAGTATACCCTACTATTTCCAGAATGTCAACACTTTTTTATAAAAATTTTAAAAAAAATTCGAAATCCCCGGAAGGCCCTGTTTCCATGACAATATAAGAGGCTTTGTGCCCTTCCTGCCTCGGATAAGAAAGGCTGCCCGGGTTGATAACCCACAGGCTGCCTTCCTTTCGGACCATCGGATAATGCGTATGCCCGAACATAACAGCATCGGCATCCCTTCCAAGTGCTTCTTTTATCAGATGCTCCACACCGGCCGCCACATAATAATAATGCCCGTGCGTCATAAAGATTCGTCTGCCGGCTATCTCAATCAGCCGTTCCTGGGGCAGCTCGGAAAAATAATCATTATTTCCCCGTACCGCCGTTACCGGACACCCGGCAGATGCCCCGATGTATTCCTCATCGCCTTCAATATCTCCCATATGGAGAATCTGTTCATACGGGCGCTCTTTTTTCAGCACCCGGTCCAGATTTTTATGGATTCCATGTGTATCGCTCATAATCAGCACTCTCATTTTTCCCGACTCCCCAGTGTTATTTTGCTGTGCCGGCATCACTTCCGCCTTCTGCGGGTTCTGCCTGCGTAATGACTGAATCAGGCTGCCCAGTTTATTTGTCCAAAACACCTCTCTTTATCAGTTCCTCCCTTATCATGCGCAGTGCATTTCCTCTGTGGCTGCATGCATTTTTCTGTTCCATTGTAAGCTCTGCTGTCGAACAGCCGTATTCTTCTACATAAAATATCGGGTCATAGCCAAATCCGTGCTCACCGGCCGGTTTCCATCCGATATAGCCTTCTACTGTGCCTCTTTTGGTAAAAATTTCAGACCCCGGCACGGCTGCTGCAATCGCGCATACGAACCGTGCTGTCCGGCGTTCCTTTTCGACACCTGCCATCCGGTATAACAGCGCCTGATTTTTGATATCATAAGAAGTTTCTTCCCCCATATAGCGGGCCGAATAAATCCCCGGCTCTTTATTCAGATAATCGATTTCCAGTCCGGAATCGTCTGCCAGTATGATATCATAAGGCGCTTTCTTTGCAATCTCCCCCGCCTTAATACGGGCGTTCTCCTCAAAAGAAGCACCGTCTTCGACAACATCTGCCGTTATGCCGGCTTCCTTCATGGAAAGAACCTGTGCGCCGCATCCGGACAGGATTTCCCTTATTTCTTTCATCTTATTTTCATTTCCTGTTGCAAAAATGATTCTCGCTGCCATCTTTCCCCTATCCTCTGCTTTCGTCTTTCTTTTGCTTTCGTTTTATTTTATTTCCCTTCTATTTCATCCAGCCGGTCTAAAGACTTTATCACAGCCTGATACAGCCCGTCTGCGATTTTCTGCTGGTAGGATGCGTCCAGAAGCCTTGCCAGCTCGTTTGGATTGTTCATGAAGCCTACTTCAGCCAGTGCGGCCGGGGCATTTGAATTTCGTATTACATAGATTTTATTTCCCGTTTTCAGGCTTCTTTTTCTCGCACCTGACGATGCTGCCACTTCATCCAGACAGATTTGCGCAAAGTCCCTTGTGTCAAATTCCGTATCTGCCGCAAGCTCGTCATACAGCACTTCCACGCCTTCTACGTCGGTATGTCCTTTGAGCGAATTGATGTGCACGCTTAAAAACAAATCTGCGCCCATTTTATTCGCCAGGCCCGAGCGTTCGGAAAAGTCTGGATTGGAATCGTCGAGCCTTGTATAATACACGCCGATTCGCTTGTTTTTTGTTTTATCAAATATGCCTTTTATTTTCTGCACGATTGCCAGAGTGATATCTTTTTCACAGCTGCTTCCCGATACTGCTCCCGGCGCGCTGCCTCCATGGCCTGCATCTACGACAACGATTCTGTCATACACTTCCTGCGGGTCTAAAAAGTCCAGGTATAAGTAATCTTTATCAAAGCTGCTTTCTATTTCCACTACTTTTCCCATAGACAGCACAATCTTTCCGCTGCCGCTCTCACTGAAATAATCCAGGCTTTCTACCCCTTCGATGTCTTCGCTTTTACCAAGCATCTGATAATCGTAAATATAGTTTGCATCAGCGCCCGGAATGCCGATTTCAATTTTCTGGTCAATGCAGTTTTGTGAAATATTTACATTTTTATCATTTGCGCCCTTTGGAAGCTCGAACTGCATCTGATGCGAAATCACAATGACTTCTTCTTCCTCCTCCTGTACCGGAGGTGTTTCGCCGCTTTCCTTCGCCGCTTCTTTTTTCTCTGCCTGCTTTTCTGCCTGTTCCTGTACCTGCTGCGTATTATATTCCAAAATTTCCAGACCGGACATCTGTTTTAACAGCGCATACCGCTCTTCCCTGGCGCGCTGGTCCTCGCGTATGCTGGCGCTGAATGCTTCCACCCGCTGTTCGAGCACCGGCAGAAACCAGACTGTAATACACACAAAAACAGAAAAAATGCACGTAAAAAACGCTGTAAAACGTGCAAGCTTTTTCTCCATTCCGCTCCTCCTTTGTAATCAAATCTTTCATCTGACAGAAGCACCTTAGGAACCGCCCGCAGATCATCTGACGGAAGTTCTGTCACGCACACTGCGGGCATAAGCCTTAATACACAGATTGCAGTTCGAGCTTTCTTCCACTCCCGCCCAGGCACGTCCCTGAGCGCTGATATAGCCCTCTCCGTCATCCAAAACTACATTCCGGGTCAGCTCGTCTGCCGCATACTCTATCGCCATCGGGCGCACAGCGTTCGGCGTTGACAGATAAAGCACTACCGCAAATTTCCGGTTTCCTTCGACCCGGATGGACTGGTCAAATTTTACCGTATGATAGCCCGCATTTTCAAATTTCCCCTGTGCTACAGGCATTCTGCTGTTTAAGGACTCTGTATCTTGAAAATCCGAAACGAAATACACCTCATAGCTGGTATCCTTATCGGTTGTATAAAAGCCTGCGGCGGCAATATCTTCCTGGGCACGGGCAGTAAACACATTTGCCGCATAGACGCTCTCTTTTTTATATCCCAGCTGGCCGACCCAGCCGCATAAATCTGACTGATAAAGCGTATCGTAATTGCTGCTGCTCTCAACGCCCGTAAAGACCAGGTTATGGATGCCGATATTCGTATCATAATAAGACACATAAAACACGCCGTCTTCCCCGAAATCGTCTCCCCAGCTGTTCTGGCAGATAAATGCGCCGTCCTGTGCCGCCTCTGTCTGAAAGGACTCCCTGGGAAAGCTGTCGTCCCAGCCGATGATGACAACATCATGGTTGGGCTTTTCCTCTCCCAGATAGCAGTACGCATTTGTTTCCTTATTATAATAAGGAGACTGCATGCCGCCTTCCTGCATCGTTGTATAAATACAGCTCTCGACGCCTCCGTACTGGAACACGGCTTTTTTGATTTCATTCAGATTTTTCGCCTCGATAATCTCCATATCCTGTACATGCATGACGGCTGACAGAGATGCGTCCGTTTTTCCGTCTCCGTAAGGGTCATCCTCTTCCTTTACCGGCCCCTGCCAGGCTGCCAGATAAGCCATTGCCATTGTATACTGGCCTCCGTCCGCTGCCGTAGCGGCAAAGCTGTTATTCATATCCATATGGTCTACGGACAGCTGCAGCTGTGTTTCCGGCAGCAGCGCTGATTCTAAGGCAGTCAGAGATGCAAAAGCCCAGCAGGTCCCGAAAGCCCCCTGATCTTTCACGGACGCCGCCCGTCCTTTCTGGCGCAGGTCGTACTGGTAAGGCAGTATATTTTCCGGCTCCGGCGACTGGTTCCTGGCTGTCAGCGTATTCTTTTCCATATCCCACATCCAGGAATAGCCGAACTCCTGCGCCAGAATTTCCAGCGGAACATAAACCATGCCATTCTGCTCTTCTTTCTTAGCCGTAACTCCGCCCCAGTTCTGCTTTTGTTTATTTTTGATATAATAATTTTTATCCAGCCCGAATTCCAGTATATCATCCTTTTTTTCTATGACCAGCTGCTCTTTATCATAAATGCGGGCGCTGCATGTAAACGCGTCGCGGATCATCGCTGACGGAATCATAAGCCGGCGTTCATCATCCATGTATATTCCGTCGTCCAGGTTCGAATATTCCCGTCCGTCGATACGGACTGTCAGATACGTCTGATTTGCTTCCGCGGCAATCACAGGATTCCAGTCCTCCGTGCGCAGATTTGCCCCTCTGAATTCTGCCGTCTGGGCAAAGCTCTGTCCGGTAAACTGAAATTTCATCAGCATCAGGATACAGAGTATCGCTGTAAAAACCAGATACTGTCTTCCACTGCGCATGTTATTTCTTCCTTTTCGGAGGTTTCGGACCTAAAAACTGATAATAATCTGTCTTCAGCATTCCATTATAAATCTTGCGCTTCTTATCTGCATTGCGGCCAATATAACGTTCCGTATCTTCAAAAGCCGTAATTATGTACATAGACCATGCATCCAGGTTCTGAAATGCTTCTCCCGTCTGCTGATACAGATTCGGCAGATTTTTCTTATCTTCCATGCGCTCGCCGTACGGCGGATTTGTAATGATAAATCCGTACTTTTTCGGATGGCGCAGCTGCTCGATGCTTCTTTGCTGAAAATGAATCATATGGCCGACGCCTGCCCGCTTCGCATTTTCCCTGGCCGCACGCAGTACACTGCCGTCAATGTCATAACCCTGGATATCCGTTTCGACAGATAAATCCTCCAGCTCCTTTGCTTCTTCAAACGCTTCCTGCCACAGCTTTTCCTCCGTCAGATTCCTCCATGCCTCGGCTGTAAAATGCCGGTTCACGCCAGGCGCAATATTCGCTGCCATCAAAGCGGCTTCAATCGGAAATGTCCCGCTGCCGCAGAAAGGGTCGACCAGAATCCGGTCCGCATGCCACGGCGTCAGCTGAATCAGGGAAGCTGCCAGCGTCTCTGAGATTGGCGCAAGCCCGCCCATCGTACGGTAGCCGCGCTTGTGCAGCGAATCCCCGGTTGTGTCAATCGTCACAAGCACTTCATTTTTCATCAGAAAAACCCGCACCGGATACTCGGCCCCTGTTTCCTGGAACCATTCGATGTCGTAATATTCCTTCATTTTTTCTACGATTGCTTTTTTTACAATCCGCTGGATATCGGAAGGGCTGAACAGTTTACTCTTAATCGAAGAGGCTTTTGTCACCCAGAACTTTGCGTCTTTCGGCAGATATACCTCCCACGGAAGCGCGCGGATGCCCTCAAACAGCTCGTCATATGTTTCCGCATGAAAACTGCCGGCTTTTAACAGCACCCGTTCTGCCGTGCGCAAAAAAATATTTGCACGGCAGATGGCCTCTGCGTCTCCTGCAAATGTCACTTTTCCGTCTTCAACTTTTGTAATCTCGTACCCTAAATCATAAATTTCTCTTTTTAATACTGCCTCAAGGCCGAAATGGCACGGTGCAGTCAGTTCAAATGTACGCATAGGTTCTCCATTGTCTTTTTTATACTATATTATCTTGTCTATTTTACGCTGTCAATGGAATTTTTTATTTTAAAGCATTCCACGCCGCCAATCATGGCCGCGACATGATATCCGTGCCTGGCCAGGCGTTTTGCCGCCATCAGGCTTAAATTTCCGTGTTCGCAGTACAATATCACTTTTTTCGTTCTCGGCAGCCTGCCTTCCCATTCCGCCATGCGCTCATAAGGACAGCTGTATGCTCCCGGCAGATGATATTCCATATACTGCTCCGGCTCTCTTAAATCCGCAAACACCGTATCCCTCCGGTTTAAATAGGACGGTGCATCCTTGCATTTAATCAGTTCAAAATCCATAGCTCCTCCTGTCTGTTAAAACAGCCCTGGGCAAAAGAAATTCTCATTTCTTTTGTTCAGGGCCGTTTTCTTACTATAGTTTATTCAGCTGAGGAGCAATTGCCATTGTTATTTTGTATGGCAGTCTGAGAACCTGCTGTCAGCTTTGTCAGAAGCCTTGTTTTTAGCATTCTGAGCATTGCCTGCGTTGGATGCTCTGTTAGAGCTGCCTGAATTGGATGCGTTGCCTGCATTAGATGCATTGTTTGCATTAGATGCGTTGCTTGCATTGTTTGCATTGTTTGCGTTGTTTGCATTGTTTGCATTAGAAGCATTCGATGTTTTGTTCTTTGCCATTTTTCATAGCCTCCTATTTTTAAAATCTATCGTTGCAGTGTTCTGACTGAACACTGTAATGATAGTATGGTTCAGGAGGATTTTTTTATTCTGGAAAATACTGGTTTCTGAAATTTTTTTCATATTCTTAGTTATGCCGACCGGAGTTTCTTTTCGTAAGCTCTCTGGTAGCTGCCCAGCTGTCTGCATAAAAGCGCCAGATTCAGCCTTTCTTTCCAGTTTTTTCCTTTTTTTGAGTAGTATAATTCAAATTTAATATTCCGATTGACAAGGTACTGTATAAACCCCGCATAAAAATTAAAATACCACCCGGTAATATGGCTGTCTTCTACCTGTGATACCTTCTTTGTCTGTAGCATTCTGGATATTTTTGTCAGTACGGAAATCAGGTTCATTTCTTTCAATGCCGGAGCAAAACGAAAACATAACAGCCCCAGATTAATCGTTTCTAATCCATTGGCCCGAAACCGCTCTACCAGACTGTCTACTGATTCCACGCTAAATTGTGCTGTCTTTTCCATATGATTCCTACCGCCTGTATTTCGCAGCAGCCGCAGGATAAGCTGAATGCCCGGGCTGCTGCCATATTTTCTATTTATACAGTATGTCGGATACTTGGAACAGTTTCCTCTTCCTGTGTATTTTATCCATCCGTTTCCTTACTGCATGCTGCCCGTTCCTAACTGTTTGAGCTGCTCAAGCAAAGCCAGGTCCGAAGCCGATAGTTTAATATTCGAGGTCAGCGTATCTCCGTCAGGACGCTGAATCGTCATCTCTATCACGGTTCCTTCCTCCAAAGAACGGCTGAATGCCGCCTGAAAAAAACGCGGAAGCTTCGGGTGGTTTGCCGTAAATTCATCCCACATACCTTTAATCTTAAAAATCATTGCCGGATTTACCATTTTTTATACCCTCCGTTTTTACAATTTTTCCAGTTTTCTGATTTATCTGTTTTTCTCATAAAACACCCGCATCATCTCTCTTGTGAGGCTGAACGAATCGTCCATCCCTTCTAATGATTCGCGCTCTGCCCATTCCGCCAGGGCCAGCTCATTTTTATCCAGCTTAATTTCATCGCTGCCGTCTAATTCTGCAAAATACCCAAACAGCAGGTTTCCGTCAATTCCCCACGGCTGTGACTTATAATAGCGGATATTTTTTACCCGCAGGCCTGTTTCTTCCATCACTTCCCGCTGTACGGTTTCTTCTGCCGTTTCCCCGATTTCCGTAAATCCCGCAATCAGCGCATATTTCTTATAATCGCGGCCCGCATATTTGGTCAGCAGTATTTGATTCCCGTTTGTAACTGCCACAATCACCGCCGGAGAGATTCTCGGATAAATCTGACTGCCGCAGTTTTCGCAGTACAGCATTCTCTCCTTCCCATCCGGCTTTGTAAGATGTCCGCAGCGTCCGCAGTATCTGTTTGTGCTGTACCACTGATACAGATGCCAGGCAGTATAGACTGCAAAGCACAGCTCTTTCGATGCCATGTAACGAATATCGCGAATTTTCACAAAATCAAATCCAGGTTCTGTTTTAGATAAAATATCCTTCGGTGTCTTTTCTATCCCTGAGTATAGAAAATAATTCTTATCATCAATACAAAACAGATACTGGCAAGCCTGCTTTTTGTCCGTCTGTTCTTCCATAATAATCGGTGTTTCCGACAGCACCGGAAGCTCCATATATCCATCCGTTTCTTTTATCAGGATTTGATTTTCAATAATTATCACTGCATAATCATGCATATCCGGTGTTTTTTGTATGTATTCATTATGCAGTTTTTTCGGTGCTATATCCTGAATCATAGTTCCTCCGTAAAAACACTTACTGGTTTAAAAACCGCTCCCATTCCTGTGTATCCCGCGTTCCCAAAACCTTTAGCGTATAGGTACGCTCATTGCCCGCGTCGATTTCAAAAACATATACATCTCCTTCTTTTTTCAAAGAATACAGGCAGCTTTCCCCGTCACAGAAAGACTTTAACACCTCGTTGTACTGCTCTTTTGAAATTACCCGGTCCTCATGTACTTCCATAAGCTTTCCATCGGGATTATAGAGCTTAAATCCTTCTTCCGTCAAATCCGTGACTTCCCCGTCCCGGATTCGAAACTCCAGACCGTTTGTCCTCATCTGGCGGATGTCGCGATTTTTAGAATTTTCCGGGTGAATTGTCACATTATCCAGCGTCATCAGAAAGTCGCCGTTTATTTTCTGTATATCTGAAATATATGCCTCTGCAAATCCAAAATGTTCCCATTCATTTGCTGTTGAATACTTCATGCCATACCTCCCTGTTTCGTCCGGGCAGCCTTCCGCGGTCTGCAGATACTGCCTGCGGCTGAAATGCCATGCGCCTTTGCTCATCCCTGTCAGACAAAATAACCCCGCACAGCCTTCCAGACATCTTCTGCCACCTGTCCCGCACTCCGGTCTGCATCAATGACTATCACATGCTCGGAATCTTTTAATTTATCAAATGCTTCAAAGTAACGTCCCCTGACCTTCACAAGCCAGGACTTTTCCTCGAACAGTTCTTTCTGAAAACGGTTTTTCGCAATGCGCTCAAGGGCTGTATCCGGGTCCGCATCCAGAAAAATATTTAAATCCGGCTTTAATATTCCGCTGCTTAGGGCATTTGCCTGAATCAGCCAGTCCATAGGCACCTGTATGCTCTGATACGCATAGGAAGAAAAGCAGTACCTGTCCATAATGACAGAAACGCCGTTTTCGATTTGATGCTTTACGCCGTTTACTTCATTCAGCAGATGATCCAGCCGGTCTGCCACAAACAGCGCCGCAATTACTCTGTGGTCAGCCTGCATTCTGCCTGTCATAATCTGATGTATCATGGAACCGACCGGCGAATCTGTCGGTTCCATCGTTGCGTAAAAAGAAATTCCCAGTTCCCGCAGCTTTTCTGACAGCATCTGTATCTGTGTGCTTTTGCCGCTGCCGTCAATTCCTTCAAACGCGATAAAGGCTCCCTTCTTTTTCATATCCATCTGTTCTGCCTTTCCTGCTAGATTTATTCTGCATTTATTTTCTTTTTCTTTAGAATCTCATTTACCGCAGTTCCAAGCCCCATCATAATCCAGAAAATCGGCGCAACCGTAACCGTAGAATCATTCAAAAATGAAATCACCATATACGAAAACGTAGCAAATAAAAGCCCGGCTCCGATAATCTCCATGCCGTCCTGATACGATGCTTTTGCATACAGCCGGATGCCTGTGATAAAATACCAGATATAAAATACCAGAATCGCAGCCAGTGCCGGAATTCCGCTCTGCACTGCCACCTGCAGATAAAAGCAGTGCGGTTTTACATCCAGCGCATTCAAAGAGCCGTCATACGTCTTATCTACATAGTCGTCCTGCGGATATACAAATGTATACGTATCTGCACCTGTCCCGAATATGATACAGTTTTTAAGCAGCGGAATTGTTTTTGACCAGATTGTCCCGCGCTCTTCAAACTTCTGTTCCAGAAATTTTACAAATACGCGCGGCGCGTTATTTATTTTATCCCACCGCCCATAAACATTATAATAGTAGTAAGTGCCGTCGTCGCCTTTCTTAAAATACCATGTAACATTTCCGGCAAATACCCCTAAAGCCAGCTCTTCATTCAGATTAACCGCCTGAACCGTAATACCCGGATACCGCTCGTCCTGCACGGTATAAGTAAACGAAGCTTCATCAAATGCACTGTTCACCGGTTCGCCGCTGCCATCATACAGATGCACATTAATATAGCCATCCTGTGAAACATCATAAGACGTACGGAAGACCTGTCCCTGAACCGTAATCGCGACATCCTCATCCCCTGTTACAATTTCTGAAATCGGGTCATCCGCTCCTTCCGGCGCATTGAATAAACGGATAAATTTCTGGATAATCATATCATTTTTGGAAATATACATTCCAAATACAACCGCTATCACAGCAGTTATCGGTACGACCACTTTCCACGCTTTCAGCAGCCTTTTATTATATAAAATCAAAATAAATACAATCGTCACCGCAAAAGCCGCAATCGCACTCCGGTTGCCGGAAGCCATCAGGCAGATAATAGAAAGAACCAGCATCACCGTATAGATCACCCGGTAATACCATTTTTTGTTCTGTATCAGCAGTGTGATTTCAATCGGAATCATCAGTGCGAAATAGGAGGCAACATAGTTCGGATTATACATGCTTAAAAACACACGCCCCGGCTCAAATGCAAGACCGATACTGCCGGCTCCGCCTGTAACCAGCTTCTGCCCCATTTCAGAAGTGAAGAAATCATGTCCTGTCGCCTGCAGCATTCCGATTACAAGCATCAGTGCAAGTCCCGCCGTCAGCCATTTCATAATACAGTCTAAGTCTTCAAACGTATTGACCATCTGATACGCATAAAATGCAATCACGCAGTACCCAAGCAGTACCCAGAGTGTTTCAAATACTTCATCCGCACCATGAAAGCTGAAATATCTGTACTGTGAAAAAATGGACGATAAAAACGTCAGCGCCGCGTAAATCAGCAGCGGTATAAATTCATAGCAGAATTTAAATTCCTTCTGCTTTATTTTGAAACGGACTGCCAGAATCACGCACATTACCGCTGCAATGACTGTAATTGCGACAGACTTATAATATAGAAAGAAGTCCAGTCTGTCTTCTGTCGGTGCAGTCCAGTCAAACTGCGCCATTTGGGATTTATACACATACATGCGCACAATGAGAGGTACAATGGTCAGCAGTAAAATCAATGGGATAAAATATAAGGCTGATTTTTTCTTACTCATAATTTGGTTCCTTTCCTAGTTTTTAAAGTGCTCTTGCTATTATATAACATTTTTTTTATAAAGGGAACCGGTAATTCAAATTCTGTGGGGTTTTATTGGCTGTCAGAAAAAAATGCCCCAAAAGCACTGGTTTTGTGAAAGTCAGTGATTTGGTGGAAAGCCTATTCGCTGCCAGAACACTTTTCATTGCAGCACCCTTGCCCGAACTGTTACTTTTCGTCTGCTAAAGCATTAATCTTACAGAAATTGACATCATCAAAGAATAGTTCACAGTCATAAACCAAAAGGCGCAGAATTTTATTACATAACATAAAACTCTGCGCCTTTTCATTTTCCCCTACCCATCCTGTTCCTGTATGTACTCCTCCATCACACTTGCAGCCAGCGCAATCATCTCCGGGCACGGACGTTTTTTATAATACTCGCTTGTCCGCGCACTGGGCACCGGGCTGCTGTCCTTCCCGTCAAGCCCCAGCAGCTCCCTGCACACAATCGAGCCTGTCTGTGCCCGAAATCTGGCTGCCAGTTCCTGAATTCTGGCGTAATGTTCCTTTTTGGCCTGCATGTCCTTCGGGTCATCGTACCCATACAAAGCGCCCGCCACAAAAAACATTCCGCTGACGGCTCCGCATACTTCACGCATGCGTCCCATCCCGCCTCCAAACGAAGATACCATTCGCAGCAGCCTGCTTTTCTCGATTCCAATTTCGTCGCTGAAAGCCAGAGTGACTGACTGGGAACAGTTATATCCTTCCTTAAAATATGATTTTGCTAAATCTCCTTTTGCCGACATATGAGTCTCCTTTCTTATATTAATATATCTTTATTCTTCAGTTTCAAAAATCCCGGGGATATCTGCAAATCTAATATCCCCGGGGCATCCGCACATTTTCCAGTTATTTAAAAAAGCCCGAACATCTTTAACACCCAGTAAATAAACCCCAGCACCCAGCTGGAAAATATTCCAAACAGAATCACTGGCCCTGCTATCGTGAAAATCTTTGCCCCGATTCCGAATACCTGTCCCTCTTTCTGGAACTCAATCGCCGGCGCGGCTACGCTGTTTGCAAATCCGGTAATCGGCACCAGAGCCCCTGCTCCGCCCCATTTGGCAAAGGTTGGATAAATATTAAATCCTGTTAAAACAATACTCAGAAAAATCAGGCTTAAACTGCACCAGCTTCCTGCCGTATCTTTATCAAATCCCATATTCTGTGCCGTATTCAGTATCAGCTGCCCGACAATGCAGATAATTCCTCCGACAAGAAAGGCACGGCACATGGCCCACGCTAAATTCCTGGTCGGTGTTACCTGCTTTACATATTCGTTATATTCCTGCTGCTGACGCTGTTTTTCTTCTTCTTTCATAATTTTATCTGCTCCTTCTCATTGATATCCCTGCTTATAATATGAGCTGCGCAGACAAAAATATACTGGAAAAGTCTCTCAAAAAATTATTCTCCAAGCCGCAAAAGCTCCCTGACGACCTCTCCCGCAATCACCAGACCCGCAGCCGGAGGCACAAATGCACTGCTGCCGGGAACATCCTTTCTGCCCGGTTCATTCACCGCATGCTGCATTTCCTTTTCACAGCATTCTTTTTCTGATAAATGAAACGGCTTTCGCGGTTTTTCTCTGGAATACACCACCTTCAGGCTGGTGATTCCTCTTTTCTTTAACTCCCTTCGCATCACCTTTGCAAGCGGGCAGACAGATGTTTCATAAATATCCGCCACCATAAATCCCGCCGGGTCCATTTTATTTCCGGCACCCATAGAACTGATAATCGGTATCCCGGCAGCTTTTGCCTGTTCAATCAGAGCCAGTTTTCCTGTTACCGTGTCAATCGCGTCCACAATATAGTCATAACAGGAAAAATCAAACTGGTCTGCTGTATCCGGCATGTAAAATATTTTATGGACATTTACTACTGCATCCGGGTTAATATCCAGTACGCGTTCTTTTGCCACATCCGCTTTATATTTTCCAAGCGTGCTGTGCAGTGCAAAAATCTGGCGGTTGAGATTTGTAATAGTTATCTTATCGTGGTCAATGAAATCCAGTGTGCCGACTCCGCTTCGCGCCAGTGCCTCTGCCACATATCCGCCTACGCCTCCAATGCCAAAGACAGCTGCCCGCGCACCGGCAAGGCGCTGTATGCCCGCTTTGCCGGTTAATAATTCCATCCTTGAAAACTGATTTTCCATACGGTTCCTTCCATAATTATATTACTTTCAAAAATATATTTCTCTTACATTTTTGAAAGCAGTATAACACATATTATGGAAAATATGCAATGACCTAAAGCCATTTCAGCATTTCGCCAATATCCCCATTGATACATAGCGACTGCCCCTCTATCTCTTTCGGACACTCCGCCTCCCCATAATTGATACAGACATACACCGCCTCCGGGTTTTCCGCCGTCATCCGCCAGAACGGATACTTAATAATCCCGGGCGTATTGCCTCCGACACCCAGTTCCAGATATAAAATCCTGCCTTTTCCATGGCAGCGTATAAACTCCTGATACCTTTCCGCTGCCTTATGCCATCCGGCATCTTCCACAAAGGTACTGTCCGCCCGCAGATTCATAGACATCGGCGCACCGCAGACAGGACAGTAAGGAATCAGATTCGCAGGAATACGCATATTTTGCTGTGCACCGGTCATCCTTTTTACAGCAGCTTCATTATCATAAGTCTGATTGTGACATGGTTTTGAGCACTGCCACAATCCATAGTCGCCCTGTGTGTAAAACAGTCTCTGCTTATCAAAGCCCGCCTTTTGAAAGCAGTGGTCCACATTTGTTGTTAAAACAAAATAATCCTTATCCTGTATCAGACGGTATAAATCATTGTAAACACCGTTCGGCGCATCCTGATAACGGTTGATTAATATATAGCGGCTCCAGTATGCCCAGTATTCTTCCAGTGTCTGATAAGGATAAAACCCAGCGGAATACATATCCTGAAAGCCATATTTTTCAATGAAATCCGCAAAATGTTCCTCAAACCGCTTCCCCGAATAAGTAAATCCGGCCGATGCAGACAGCCCCGCGCCGGCGCCGATGACTACAGCGTCTGCGCTCTGCATGATTCTTTTCAGTTTTTCAATTTTATCCCAGCAGCCGTTTGTAGATTTCATAATCATATTCTTTGAAAACATTAAAAATCACCTCTATTCTGTGCTGATTCTGCTTCTGCCATTCCCGGACCGTATGAACTGCTATTTGGGCGGCTTCTTCATTCGGAAAATGAAATTCACCCGTGGAAATGCAGCAAAAGGCAATGCTTTTCAGCCGGTATGCCGCTGCAAGCTCCAGACAGGAACGGTAACAGCCCGCTAACAGTTCACAGTCTCTTTCCGTAACTTCCCCGTAAACAATCGGGCCGACCGTATGAATCACATAACGGCTGGGAAGCTGATATCCTTTCGTTATTTTAGCTCTGCCCGCAGGTTCTTCTGTTTTTTGTTTTTCCATAATCCGGGAGCATTCCAGACGCAGCTCAATGCCCGCAGCTGAATGTATGGCATTGTCAATACACCCGTGGCATGGCACAAAGCAGCCTAATAAAGCGCTGTTAGCCGCGTTTACGACAGCATCTGCGGACAGTCTTGTAATATCTCCCTTCCATAGGTAAATACCAGGCTGCATAGACGAAAGCTCTTCAATACGGACAGTTCCTTTCTCGGACAGTTCCTCCTGCAGGTATGCATCCTGTACCGCCAGAAAATCGTTTGAAACAGGTTTCGGCGGGCGGATATTCATAAGAGAGCGCAGCAGCCGTTTTGCTGCCGTCTGCTCTGATGGAATTTCCAGTGATTTTAATTCGTCATTTTCATTTATCAGATATTTTATCAGATAAAGACATCTTTCTGCCTGTGTCATAACTTTTCCTCCTGTTTTCATTGTTATATGGATACGCTTATTTATGAGATGCTTTATAGATATCATAAACCCTCAGGAAGAAATCGTAAAGCAGGTACTTCATTGTGCCATAGTTACTAAAAAGAAACTAGCCGCAGATGTCTGCATATCTTTCCATTCACTTCCATGAGGATATCCCGTCCGGTTCCTGTAATTCTCATTTAGCTATTGCTAATAATGGTCTGCAGGTATAAAATAAAGAAAAACACACGATGCTGTGTGAGGTGGCAATCCCGCCGCAGGCAGCAAAAGGCATCTCGATAAGGAGTGGTAAACTATGAAAAAACAATACAAAATAATTCTTGCAGCCGCTGTCATATCAGCCACATCTTTTCTCGCTGTATCGGCATCCGCCTCTTCACAGGAGGATACACTTATGCGCAGATGGGGCAGCATTCTCAGCGAACTCTATTACTCCCAGCAGCAGGAAGCCAGCCAGGCTGCTCTGCCACAAGACGAAGAGATATTTGAAAAAGGAAACCAGGCAGTGATTACTGCGGATGAACTAAATCAGGCAGCAGAATATTATCAGCTGGGCGGAATGAGCGAAAAAGAAGCCCTTTCTGAAGCTGCTGATTATACAAGAGAACGGGAAGCGCTGTACCAGCAGGCGCTCAAAAACGGATACGACGTAACAGACCAGGAAGTATGGGATTATCTGGAACAGTTTAAAAAAGAAACGGATGAATACTCAAACGGCAGCATCGTAGATACCATGATGAACCAGTTTGATTCAGAAGAAGATTTCTGGAATTATGAATTTACCGTATACAAAAAGAATCTTCCGATTCAGAATTATGTGCATGACCTGGAAGAGGCTTACCGTAACGGAGAGGCAGATTCTGAAAAAAGCTGGGAGACCTATTTTGCAGAATTCAAAGAAAAACTGGCCGAAGATGAAAATTACCAGAAAGTGCAGTAAATTGAAATAATTGGTTCAGAGCAAACAGAGCCGGGAACCTGCTTTTATGGTTCCCGGCTCAGCCATTAGAAAGCTCATCTATTCTTTTATCTTATCAATATCAGCAAGATTTACACTCAGACTGTTGAGCAGTGCTTTTAAAACGAGATACTCGTCCATTGCATTTTTCATTATTTCTTCTTTCGACGTTTCTAATACCTCCATATTCTCACCGCCTTTATGATTGCTGTACACCAGACAAAAAAAAGGAACACGCTATGTATCTTCCTTTTTCTGATGTTCCTCCAAAAGTTCCTGCAAGGAAGCAATGATTTCTTCCTGAGCAATGCAGGCGCTGCCCAGCAGCGAGGATAGCATGGCATAGCAGTCTGATTTTTCTGGCTGATAATATCTTAGAAACTGCATAACCGCATACTCATTTGCCGACATAGAGGGGCGGAAGAGCCTCCCGTATGATTTGCCGAGCTTCGTAATGGCCTCTACCTTTATCGCGCCTTTCTTCTCCAGATTCCGCAGTATGCCCTGTATCGAAGACGCAGGCCAGCTCCGGTTTTCAATGCGCTGCGCAATTTCAGAGGCGCTCAGCGCATCCTCCGTATTCCATAACACTTTCATCGCAGCCTCTTCCTTTGGCTGCAGGTAAAAATATTCTTTATTTTCTGAGGGCATCGCTGTGTCTGTCCTTTCGTTTTTATTTTCATTTCTCTTTTTCTCAGTCAAGTGTAAGATTCAGATAGCCTCCCGCGCATGTACTGCCGCGCATAACGCCTGTCAGACGGCGCTCTGAGTTTTCTGCCTGATACTGTGCTTCCTGCATGCTCCCGTCAGCATCCTTCCCGATACACTGCCGCGAATCCCGAACCCTGCCTGTTAAAATCAGTGTATCACAGGGCTGCTCCAGACACTGCAGCAAAACACTGACAGCATCCTCTTGTGTCAGCGTCGTTTCTGTTACAAACGCTTTGCTGCCTTCTGTATAATACAGCAGAATGTCTTCTCTGTCTTCGCCAGTCACAAGCAGGGCATCCCCGCCGTTTGCGCGGTGCTCGGACAGCGCAAATGCCAGATGCTCTTTCGGCCAGCGTACATAGCCGTATTTTTTGAAACGCTCGTCTCGGATACGGCCATATGCTTCCGCATCCGCAGGCTGTATATGAAACGCCCGGGACTGTGCGGCCTGTATATCATACTGAGGAAGCGCCGTCTGTTTTTTGGATAAATAAAATGTTTTTGAAAAACCAAGCGGCTCATAAAATCCAGCGACAAGGCTCTCCTCTGCCGGCTGCGCAATGAACGGAGCCTTATATATATCAGAAGCCTCCTGCAGCAGCCTTCCCGCGATGCCGCGCCCGCGGTACTGCGGATAAACAGCCAGCGCGTACACATAACGAATCTGCTGCCAGCTTTCTTCTATATAGATACTGCCCGGAAGGAAGAAAGATGCCCCGATGAGCGCTCCGTTTTCCTGCACTGCAAGTACATGTTCTCCCTGGTACACTGCATGAAAAAAAGCATCGATATAAGCGTCTTCATCCGCGAAGCATTCCTTCCAGAGTTTTTTCAGCTCCGGTATGTCTTCTGTCTGTCCAAAACGTATCATGTCAAAAACCCCGCCTGAAATTTTTCTACAAGAAACTCCGGCTGATAAGAGAGCTTTGCTTTTCTAAGCCCTTCGTCTCCTGTATCCTCTTCCCTGTTTACATACTGATAATCCTGACAGTTGTGCAGCACGAACTGCTGATTAATCATCGGATACGCGCCCTGCACGCTCGCCAGCGCTTTTTCGATGTGCACGACATACGTGTCATGATTCAGCGGCTCTCCGATGGAAAATGCAACCAGCTTTCCGCCCTTATAAAGCATTCCGCCGTCTAACACCAGTTCCGCAAGATTTCGCAGCGCCCTGCGGTTCATATGGAGTTCATTTTCCATCTCGTCATTCCACTTATCTGCTTCTGATTCCTTCCAGATATCCAAAAGCCGCATGCACTCGCCTGCGTCCTCCGGCATCATTTCCCGGTAAAGCCAGTTATTGCCATCCTTAAACCGCGCAATATGATTCCGTTTGCCGTGCAGCTTTCTGCCTGCTAACGAAGAGAGTTTTTCTGTGCTGTACACATAATCATAATCCCCGCGGTCTGTCTGCGTCTCATACTGTCCCGGATAGTTCTGCTCCAGCCAGTCTAAGTCCGTCTGAACCAGGGATGCCAGTCTCAGCTTTCTTCCTTCTGCCCGCTCCTGTGCTAACAGTGTATCCAGAGCTCCTTTTTTATTCCCGGCGCCAATCGGTATCGTATAGCAGTATGTGTCTTCATCCCGGAACCGGAAAATCAGACACCCCTGCTCCTTTGCCATTTTCACGCCGTAAATATCACTCCACAGATAATTGTTTGCAAATGAATATTCACATGCCTGCCTTCCGTCTTCAATCATCCGGTGCGTGACCCATTCACGCTCATGCAAAGACAGGCTGTAAAAATCTATCATATCGTCTTCTCCCTTACTTCGATTTCATTTTCCGTCACTACCTGCACGATGTGCTGATTGCCTCTATGGCTACCGCGCCGCCGCGCACGATTTCAATATTATGAAACTTGGATTTGAGCAGCTCAATCAGTTCATTGTTTCTGCGTTCCGTCAGCTTGCATTCTAACATCACGCTGTCTTTGCCGATATCCGCGACCTGTACGCTGAATACCTCCGCGATGCGGAAGACCTCTTCAATCTGGCTGGAACGGATATCCTTTACTTTGGCAAACAGAATCTCTTTCATATGAATCGGCACATTCGTAAGGTCAATGACTTTAATGACTTCTACCATACGGTTTAACTGCTTTTTAATCTGCTCAAAGGTAATATCGTCGCTCGTTACGCAGATGGTCATGCGCGAAACCGTTGCATCTTCTGTCGTCCCGACTGTCAGGCTCTGCAGATTATAGGATTTGCCGGAAAAAAGCCCTGATACTTTTGCCAGTACACCCACATCATTTTCCACATACAGGGCAATCCATCTATTTTTCATCTTCTCTCCCTCCTGCTTATTTTAAAATCATTTCGCTCATTGGATTTCCGCCTTTTACCATCGGCAGCACAAGTTCGTCAGAAGCGATTAAAAATTCAATGATAGTCGGCGCATCTTCATTCCGCTTTGCCTGGTCAAAAGCATCCTGAATCTGGGATTCTTCTGTGACCCGGATACCGTATGCACCGTAGCATTCCGCAAATTTTACAAAATCCGGACGGTACGGCGGACATGCTTCATTCGGGCCCTTGCACATCTGCGAACAGCCCTTCTGTCTGCGCAGGCAGGTAGCCGCATACCGCTTGCCGTAAAACAGCTGCTGCATCTGGCGCACCATGCCAAGATAATAGTTATTTAAAATGCAGATGGTAACCGGAGCCTTCTGCGCAGCTGCCGTCGCCATTTCCTGCATGTTCATCTGAAAGCCGCCGTCGCCCGTAATACAGATGACATGTTTATAAGGCTGGGCAATTTTAGCGCCAATCGCAGCCGGAAGGCCAAAGCCCATGGAGCCGAGGCCGCCGGAGGTAATCAGCTGTTTCCGCCCGCCGATTTCCAGATACTGTGAGGCCCACATCTGATGCTGGCCTACATCGGTTACAATCACGGCTTCTTTATAATTCCTGTTTACCGCCTCCATAATCATCTGCGGCGTCATTCCGCGGTCACGGCGCATTTCCAGCGGATTTTCCGCTTCCCAGCCATGAATCTTCGCGAGCCACTTTTCCGTATCCTGCTTTTCCGCCCACTCGCATAATTTTTCCAAAGCCAGCTTTGCATCCGCTACAATCGGCACATCCACCACAACGTTTCTGGAAATCGCCGCCGTATCGATATCGATATGAATAATTTTTGCCCGCGGTGCGAATTCATTCAAATCGCCCGTAATCCGGTCGTTAAAGCGGGTGCCGATGGAAAACAGCACATCGCACTCGCTGACAGCGATATTGCACGAATATTTCCCATGCATCCCGGAATTGCCAAGATACAGCGGATGCTTCGGCGGCATAGCGCCTTTGCCCATAATTGTCGTCACTACCGGAATCTGGGTCCGCTCCGCAAATTTCAGCAGCTCTTCCTGCGCATTTCCGATATGAATGCCGCCTCCTGCCAGAATCAGCGGCCTCTTTGCCGATTTCAGCAGACGGTATGCCTTTTTCAGCTGCCCGATGTGAACGCTTTCATTCGGCTTATATCCGCGGATATGCACCTCGGACGGATATTCGCTGTCCCCGGACTGCACCTGGATATCTTTCGGAATATCAATTAACACCGGGCCTGGCTTTCCGGTGCGCGCAATGTGAAATGCCATTTTCAAAATTCTGCCCAGGTCTCTGCGGTCGCGCACAGTTACCCCGTATTTCGTAACCGAGCGCGTCATTCCCACAATATCGACCTCCTGAAATGCATCATTTCCAATCAGACTTAACGGAACCTGTCCGGTAATGCACACTAACGGGATGCTGTCGTAATGCGCGTCTGCAAGCCCGGTAATGATATTGGTAGCTCCCGGCCCGCTTGTAACAAGACAGACTCCTGTTTTCCCAGATGCCTTTGCATAGCCTTCCGCCTCAAAAATCAGCCCCTGCTCATGTCTTGGCAGGACGACCTGGATATCCTCCTGTTTGTATAATTCATCGAAAATATCCGTTACCATTCCGCCAGGGTATCCGAATATCGTATCTACGCCTTCTTCACGCAGCGCTTTCACAAATAATTTTCTTCCTGTTATATCCATGGTATCCTCCCTTTTAGCATATTTTTACATTTTTCTCTCATATCTGCGGAAATAATAGATGATGTCAAAATAAGTCTGCTCTTCGCTCTCCGCGGTCAGCTCCCACTGCGGCTGTTTATCCAGATTCGGCAGATAAGCATCCGCACTGTATGCAAAATCAATTTTCGTAATATGCGCTGTATCACATTCATCCAGCAGCTGGCGGTACACACTTTCGCCGCCAATCACAAATACATCCTGCGTATCAAATTTTTCCAGTTCCTTATGCAGTTCATCCAGAGAGTGTACAATCACAGCCCCTTTCGCTTTATAGTCTTTATCATGGGTCAGCACAATATTCGTGCGTCCCGGCAAAATTCCTTCCGGCAGGCTTTCTTTCGTCTTCCTTCCCATAACAACAGCCTTTCCCATGGTCATTTCACGAAAAAACCGCATATCATCCGGAATACGTACCAGCAGCTGGTTATTGCTGCCTATAGCCCAGTTCTTATCTGCTGAAGCAATCAGGGTCATACAAATACTCCTCTCTGCTCAGGCCTCATCAATCGCCTTCCCAATATCCGTACGCATATACTGATTCTCAAACTGCACCCACTTCGCCGCCTCATACGCCTTCCTGCGCGCCTGCTTTAAATCCGCTCCCTTTGCCGTCACGCCCAGCACTCTTCCGCCGTTCGTCACAATTTTTCCATCCCTGCATGCCGTACCCGCATGGAAGCAGAAATAATCATCTTTCCCTTCGAAGTTCTCAAGTCCCTGAATCGGGTAACCCTTTTCATATGACAGCGGATATCCGCCGGATGCAAGCACAACGCAGACTGCCGCGTTATCTTCAAACTGAAGGTCGATTTCATCAAGCCTTCCTTCCACACAGGCCTCCATAACCTCTATCATATCGTTTTTCATCCTCGGCAGTACCACCTGCGCTTCCGGGTCGCCGAAGCGGGCGTTGTATTCGAGCACCTTCGGCCCGTCCTGCGTCAGCATCAGTCCAAAGAAAATAACACCTTTATACGGCCTGCCTTCTGCCGCCATAGCATCCACGGTTGCCTGATAAATATATTTTTTACAGAATTCATCCGTTTCATCCGTATAAAACGGGCTTGGCGAAAAAGTGCCCATGCCTCCGGTATTTAAACCCTCGTCCCCGTCTTTCGCACGCTTGTGGTCCTGTGCGGAGCTCATAATTTTAATCGTTTTGCCGTCTACAAAGGACAGCACGGATACTTCCCGCCCGGTCATAAATTCTTCGATTACCATACGGTTGCCGGCAGAACCGAACTTTTTATCTTCCATAATGGTTTTTACGCCCTCTTTTGCTTCCGCAGGCGTATTGCAGATTAACACGCCCTTGCCGAGCGCCAGGCCGTCTGCTTTTAATACGACCGGCATTTTTGCTGTTTCCAGATAGTCCAGGGCATCCTTCGGGCTGTCAAACGTTTCATAGGCAGCTGTCGGAATGTGATATTTTTTCATTAAATCCTTGGAAAACGCTTTGGAGCCTTCTAATATGGCCGCGTTTTTCCTCGGTCCGAATACTTTGAGTCCTTCTGCCTCAAATACGTCCACAATACCGCCTGCCAGAGGGTCGTCCATTCCGATAATAGTAAAATCAATGGCATGTTCTTTTGCAAATGCAGCCAGTTTTTCAAATTCCATTGCCTGGATTGGAACGCACTCTGCAATCTGAGCAATTCCGGCGTTTCCTGGTGCACAGTAAATTTTATCCGCTTTTGGGCTTTTGGCTGCGCATGCTGCAATGACATGCTCTCTTCCGCCGCTGCCTACAATTAATATATTCATACTAAATTCTTCTCCTGATTTTTCAAACTTGTGGTTCTCTGTATTCTGTTACTGTTTTTCATTTTCTGTCTTTGCTGCTTTTCATTTTCTGTCTTTGCTGCTTTTCATTTTCTATCTTTGCTGCTTTTCTGCTTCGTTTTTCTGCATATACTGTAACAGTTTTCATTTACATATTTTCTGTCTTTGCTGCTTTTGTGATGCATTCTTTTCCATTTTTATTCCGCCACAATTACTTTTCTGTCCACCACCGTTACCTTTCCGCTGGCAATCAAATCAATTGCTTTTGGCAGAATGACCCACTCTGCTTCTTCCATTACCCGGCGCTGCAGGGTTTCCGGCGTGTCATCCTGTCTGACCTGCACGGCCTTTTGCAGAATAATCGGGCCTGTATCGGTGCCTTCATCTACAAAATGCACCGTTGCCCCGGTTACTTTTACACCTCTGGCCAGCGCATATTCATGGACCTTCAGCCCGTAACAGCCGCTGCCGCAGAAGGATGGAATCAGGGACGGATGAATGTTGATAATGCGGTTCCGGTATTTTTGTATCATAAGCTCAGGCAGTATGACCAGATATCCGGCTAACACAATCAGGTCTGGCTGTTCTTTATCCAGTACCTGCAGCAGGGCTTCCTCAAATGCCTCTCTGCTGCCGTAATCTTTCGGAGAGATACATTCGTTTTTGATTCCGTGGTTCTGCGCACGCTTTAGCGCATACGCGTCCTTTTTATTGCTGATTACATAAGTAACCTCTGCATTTTTGATTTTCCCTGAATCAATCGCATCGATAACAGCCTGCAGATTGGTTCCGCCTCCCGATACTAAGACTGCGAGCTTTAGCATATCGTAACTCCTTTTTCTCCTTCTGTGACTTCGCCGATAATATGAGCCGGCGTGCCTGTTTCTGCGGCTGCCGCTATAACCCTGTCTGCATCTTTCGGATTTACGCCCAGCACCATGCCGATACCCATGTTATATGTATTATACATTATCTTTTCTTCGATATTTCCTTCGCGGGCAATCAGTCCGAAAATGGCCGGTACCTCGTAGCTGTCTTTTCGAATCACCGCATGCAGGCCTTCCGGGAGCATACGGGGTACATTTTCATAGAATCCGCCGCCTGTAATATGGCTGCAGGCTTTGATAACAGCTCCGGCTTCCTTTATCTGCTTTAAGGCTGCTACATAAATTTTCGTCGGCTCTAACAGCGCTTCTCCCAGAGTCCTGCCAAGCTCCGGATAATAAGTGCCCAGCGATTCCTTATCCATAGGAAATACTTTGCGCACAAGCGAGAATCCGTTGGAATGAACTCCTGTGGAAGATAAGCCGATTAACAGGTCATTCTTTTTTAAATCTCTGCCCGTAATCATATCTTTTTCATCTGCGGCACCTACGGCAAATCCAGCCAGGTCGTATTCCTCCTGCGAATAAAATCCCGGCATTTCGGCGGTTTCCCCTCCGATTAACGCCGCGCCCGCCTGTCTGCAGCCCTCGGCTACACCGCTTACAATCTGTTCTATTTTTTCAGGAAAATTTTTCCCGCATGCAATATAATCCAGGAAGAACAGCGGCTGTGCGCCCGCACATGCAATATCGTTGACGCACATGGCAACGCAGTCAATGCCGACCGTATCATGTCTGTCCATCAAAAACGCCAGCTTCAGCTTCGTGCCGACTCCGTCCGTACCCGATACCAGCGTGGGTTTTTCCATATTTTTGAACGCCTCCATGGAAAAAGCCCCGGAAAAACCTCCCAGATTTGTCAAAACCTCCGGGCGCATAGTGCTTTGTACATGTTTTTTTATTAACTCTACCGATTTGTAACCAGCTTCAATATCCACTCCAGCATTTTTGTAATCCATGATAATCCCTCCTGTTTATGTATGCGGCAGTCATCTGCCGTCTTTTGAAATCAAAAATCCAAAATCCGGCAGCAGTCACGTTTCTATTCATAATGCCATAACTTGCAGAAAATTTCAATGCACATTTTTGGTTTTTCACAGTATACTATATCAAATCCAGTCTCAGGAGTCTTTTATGAATCTGAAAAGACATCTCCTTTTACTCCTTCTGATTCCGGTACTGGCTGTCTGCCTGCTGGCCGGGTGCGGAAAAAAAGCAAACGATGCAGCTGACACGGGCAGACCGAAAGCCAGACTATCGGCCGAAAGCGGCGGCAGTCAGTCTGGGCAGGATACACAGACAGACAAAAAAACAGATACAAGTCAGACAAAGCAGGAATCCGTTCAGGTTACTTTAAATGAAGTCGCTCATTCTATTTTTTATGCGCCTATGTATGCCGCAATTGAAAACGGATATTTTGCCGAAAACGGCATCGAGCTTAATCTGGTAACCGGATTCGGCGCGGATAAGGTGATGGCTGCTATGTTATCCGGGGACGCCGATATCGGATTTATGGGGCCGGAAACAACGGTTTATACTTATAATGAAGGTGCTGCGGATGCAGTCGTGAATTTTGCCCAGCTGACGCAGCGGGCCGGAAATTTTATTGTGGCACGGGAGAGGATGGATGATTTTAAACTCTCGGATTTGAAGGGTAAAAATGTACTGGGAGGACGCGCGGGCGGTATGCCCAGCCACGATGTAACACGGGAACACATCAGAGGGATTTATGAGTGGACAAGCCGGAAATCCCCGGATTTAAAGGTTTTTAAATATGAGGAAAAGGTTGCGTCCGTCTCATAGCACAACTACATTTACTTACTTTGCCAGAAGAAGGACAGGCCAGACCTGTCCTTTTTCCTATATATAGACCGGAAGGAGGCGAAAAATATTATATCAGTTCCCATTGACCGGGCTTGACCATAAAGGTTGGGCCTTTTTTCATGCCACGAAAAGGAGGTAATCTGTATTGGCTGATGAAAAAGCAAAAGTACCGCCCTCACCGGAAACCGATACCGCAAAAGAATCCGGAAAGCAAAGTCTGGCGGATATGGTGAAAGCGGTAAAGGCCGCGCAGGAAAAGCAGACGGATATTCCTGTGCAGGAATCACCGGCGCCGGCTAAGGCGGAGGAAATTCAGAACTCTGCGAAGCAACCGGAAAAATCCGCTCCTTCTGATTCTCCCGTAAAGGAAACGGAGAAACAGAAAACGGAAAAGGACAAAGAGACGGCAGGTGACAAAGCCGCTCCCGAAAAGGAACAGACAATCCCCGGCAAAGCCGTAGCCCAGAAAGAGGATGCCGGGCCTGATAAGGGCGTTCCGAAGAAAGAAAATACGGTAGCTGAAAAGGTCTCTCCGAAGGAGAATAAAGCAGAACCTGACAAGGCTATTCCGAAGGAAGGCAAGGCAGAGCCGGGGAAAGATGTTCCAAAGAAAGAAAAAACAGAACCCAGTAAGGCAACATCCAAAGAGAACGAGACAGGGCCGGACAAAGCCGCTCCAGAGAAAGACAAGGCCGCCCCCGACAAGGCGGCGCTGAAAGAGGATAAGACCGTTCCCGACAAAGCAACTTCCAAAGAGGACTGCACTGGTCAACAAAAATTGGACACTTAAATTGTATTTTTTGACATACAGTCTTTATTATTTTACAGCCGCATATGTTTCCCTGTACTGCCTTGGTGTTAAATATCCCAGAGAGTATGCTGGCCGTTCCTCATTGAAAAATTTTATATACGCAGCCATTTCTTCTTCGATATTTTCACCCTGCAGATGAAAATCCGTGAACAGCTCTGATTTTATCCATCCGTTGATCGATTCCATTGCCGCATTGTCTGTAGGTGTTCCGGCCCGTGACATGGAATGTATAATGCCGCAGGGTCCAAGCAGTTCATTATAGTTTTTGGATGCATATACGGATCCCTGATCCGAATGCAGGACCATTTTATATTCCGGATATTGTTTCTTAAGCTCTATAAGGCCGTTCAAACCGCTGATATACGTCATGCGGTCTCCGCGCTTTGCTGACAGTGAATGGCTCAGGATTTCGTTGTTCCACAGATCCATGTATAATGTCAGCTCATAATATACGCCCTTTAACCGGAATGCTGTCATATCACTCACAATGCACTGCATCGGCCCATTAATTTTCAGCCCCGCCAGGATAAGGTTCGGATACACTTTTCGCGGTTCGCCCGGTTTTTTATACCGGTAATGCTTTGACCTGCTTTTTATGCCTGCAATTTTACAGCATTTATGTGCATACGCATTTGAAACGTTAAGTCCTGTGTCCAGCCTTATTTTCGCGCTCAGCCACCGGTATCCATGTGACGGGTATTTCAGATGGTATTCCCGGAACAGAATGACATTGTCGGCAAGAGCCTTTGTCTTCGGGGCCGGATCGCAGAGACGTTTCTTCCAATAGTAAAAACTGCTCCTTCGGATACCCATGGATTCACATAAAAGTCTGACAGGAAATTCGCCGGATAATTCCAGTATTATTTCATATTCCAGTTGTCGAAGATTGTGACTGTCTTCGCTGCACCATCCCCTTTCACTGCGTATCCTTTTTTTAACCGCGCCTCACTGATCCGGGATTTTACCGGTTCCATAATCAGTTCATCCTTTGTCATGGATTCATATTCAGACAGATCCGGTTCAGAAGAGTGCATACTGATTTGTACAGTGCTTTCTTCTTTTTGTATTCTGTTTTTTGGCGGAAGGCCGTTTACGTCCCTGTACAGCCTCATATAATCCCTGGCTGTTCCCTCGCTGATACTGTATTTTATGGCTGCGTCAGTTTTACTTATTTCATTGCTGTAAATCTGTTTTCCAATGTCCAGCCGTTCTTCTCTTGTGTAACTCATTTGGTAAACCTCCTGTTCATTTAATGGGGGAACAATGTTTATGCACTATATAGACAGTGTTAAATCTTAGCATGTATCCTGTCCAAAATCTACCCCCTCCGTGTCCAGTTTTAGTATACCACTTCAGAGAACTGGCTGGGGAAGGCGACCATCTCCATGCAGACGGACAGCCGCACAAAGGGCCAGTCGGAAAGCTACGGGCTCAACACCCAGAGGCTGGGCCGGGAGCTCCTTACCACAAGCGAGATCACCACCATGCCCGGGGATAAATGTCTGCTACAGCTTAGTGGGCTGCCCCCGTTCTTCTCGCCAAAGTATGACTTGAAGCAGCACCCAAACTACCGCTATACAGCGGAACATGACAGCAAACGGAACGCCTTCCACCTGGAACGCCTGACCTCCCGGCGATTGAGACTAAAGCCGCAGGAGGAATACACGGTGTACGAGGCGGATGCCTCTGACGAGGACGCTGACATCCTCAACTATGAGGATTTGGACAGCGCAGACGATTTCGTCTGACTGATAGACGGACTCCGGGCCAAGTTGACCCGAGGCCTGACACCGCCTGAATGGGCGGTTTTTTGTTACCCTGAAATCATTTTTCATCGAAACGGAGGAAAACCATATGGCATTTTTCGCAAGCGCAATCGACACTTTGAAGGTACTGGTTATGGCTATCGGCTGCGGCCTGGGCGCGTGGGGTATCGTGAACCTGCTGGAAGGCTACGGGGCGGACAACCCGGCCAGCAAAAGCCAGGGCATGAAGCAGATCATGGCTAATTAGAGGTAATCAAAAGAGGAAAGGAAAAGCACAATCCAGACGGAACCGGCGATACCGTCAAGAAATATTTGTGAGTTAGCAAGAAACCTGATATAATGGGGGCAAGCGCCCATCCGGGGCAGAAAGGCAGGGAGAAA